>JAHEYJ010000105.1 GCA_023251675.1 Bacteroidota bacterium | reverse complement strand
CGAAGTCCCAGGTATCCGATTCCAATTCTAAATCCCAGTGGGAAGCTCCGGTTCTTGCCGTTGTATCTCTGGTCCAGGTTTTTCTCTGCTCCATGATCCTCGGCATTTACGTACTCGATTATAAAATAGGAAACAACCCGTTCACAATACTTCTCCGCGAACATCCTGATTTCAAAAATCTCCCTTTCGTGCAGCTGCCCAACTACCTGGCTACGCTTGACGGCCACGGATTGAATCCGCTTCTGCAGAATTACTGGATGGTGATCCACCCTCCTACTTTGTTCTTCGGATTTGCATTGACCGTAGTTCCGTTTGCTTTTGCCATTGCAGGACTCTGGAAGAAAAAATATACCGAATGGCAAAAACCGGCGCTCACCTGGACGTTCTTCGGAATAATGGTACTCGGCACCGGGATCCTGATGGGAGGCGCATGGGCCTATGAATCGCTTTCGTTCGGCGGATTCTGGGCATGGGATCCGGTTGAAAATGCATCGCTTGTTCCTTGGCTGACATTGGTTGGCGCAGGACACGTTATGTTGATATACAAAAACAAAAGCCAATCATTGGCCTGGTGTTTTTTTCTTTCACTCCTTGCTTTTATTCTTGTGCTCTACTCCACATTTCTTACACGAAGCGGAATTCTAGGCGATACTTCCGTTCACGCGTTCACAGACCTGGGAATGAACGGGCAGCTTCTGGTTTATCTTGGATTTTTTGTTGCACTTGCCATTACATTACTGGCAGTGAATTTCAGACAGCTGCCGCACTCAGCTGAAGAAGACAGCCTTTGGTCAAGAGAATTCTGGATGATGATCGGGGCGCTGATCCTTTTGGTGTCCGCTTTTCAGATATCCATCACCACTTCCATTCCGGTTATCAATAAAATATTCGGCACCCATATGGCTCCTCCTGCCGAAGGAAAAGTAATTCAGCATTATCACCAGTGGCAGATTCCGTTTGCCATATTGGTTTTGACCCTGGTCGCCTCGGTTCAGTTCTTCAAGTACAAAAAAACAGATCCGAAGGAGTTTTTCAAGAACCTTCTTATCCCGTTTGTTCTTGCCGTTGTCATAGCAACAGCTATTTCTTTTCACTTCGGCTGGTTTTCTCAAGGGAGAACAGCAATTTATTCCGCCCTCCTGTTTGCCTGTCTGTATGCCATTATTTCAAATGTTACGTACTACATAAAGATCATTAAAGGAAAGTTCGATCATGCCGGCCCTTCGGTGGCCCATGTCGGTTTCGGCCTCATCCTTTTAGGAGCGATGATCTCTACTTCGCGAAGCGAAAAAATTTCTATAAACCAGAAAGGCGATGTGGAAATATTCGGAAAAGATTTCTCCAACAAGGAAAACATCCTCCTTGAGCGGAACGATACGGTAAAAATGGGACCCTACTATGTCACGTATAAAAATGTCCGAAAAGAAGGGGTTAATATTTTTTATGAAGTGGAATACTTAAAGAAAGATGAGAATGGAAAATTCACTTCCTCTTTTATTCTCAACCCGAGGATACAGCTTAATCCCAGCATGGGAAATGTAGCTGAACCGGATACCCGCCACTTCCTGACAAAAGATATTTACACACACGTTACCTATTCCGATCTCGAAGCAGCAAATCAGACCACTACAACCGATGAATACAAAGAACCTCATAATTATACCATTGCCAAAGGAGATACATTTTTTACACCTAACAGTATTGTGGTTTTGGAAGGTGTGACCACAAAAATTGATAAAGAAGAGTTCGGAATACCGGCTAATGGCATTGGCGTGGCTGCTTTGCTCAAAGTAGTTGATGTATTCGGAAAGAACTATAAGCCTATGCCCATTTATTACATTGTCGACAGCACACAGCATTCTATTGATGCAAAGATCGATGCGCTTGGTTTGAAATTTTCCCTATGGAAAGTACATCCGGAAGATGGAAAAGTAGATATTTTAGTTTCTGAAAAGAATGAAGGGAAAAAAGATTTTATCGTGCTTAAAGCAATTGTATTCCCCTACATAAATATTCTGTGGATGGGATGCATCGTAATGATCATCGGAACATTGCTGGCTATCCGCAACCGGCTGAAAAGAAATAAAGAATGAGCGTATCGTTCATCGGAGCAGGAAACATAGCGCAGCAACTGGCGCCGGCACTGAAAAGCCTCGGCTACTCCATTCAGGAAATAGTCAACCGGAACGTTGTTAGCGGAAAGCAACTTGCAAAAAAAACAGGCGCTGCTTACGTAAAAGATATTTCCAAAACAAAAGAGGCGGGTATAATTATTATTGCCGTAAAGGACGACGTCATCCCGGAAATTGTAAAGCAACTGCCTCCTTTTAAAGACAGTTTGGTCATTCACACTTCCGGCGCAACGGGTATTTCAGTGCTGAAGAAAAAATTCAGGAACTGCGGCGTGCTCTGGCAAATTCAAACGATCAAAGCAAGGACAAAAGTTGATTTCAGAACTGTCCCGCTGGTGATCGAAGCAAGCAATCCTGCATCAAAGAAAAAACTTTCGCAGCTGGCGAACCGCATAAGCGGAAAAGTGTATTCTTTAAATTCCAGGCAGCGCAGGGTTCTGCATTTAGGCGCGGTATGGGTAAATAATTTTCCGAACCATCTCTATTATCTTTCCGAATCGCTTTTAAAGAAACATCGTCTTCCCTATGAATTGCTCGGTCCGCTGATCCTTTCTACTGCCGAGAACGGAATAAAAGATCCGAAAGCATCCCAGACCGGCCCTGCCATGCGCAACGACAAAAAAACCATGCGCGAACATTTAAAATTGCTCCCGGGCAAAAATTTCAGAACTTTGTACAAACTTCTAAGCAAAAGTATTTTGGATTCAAACCGCAAACCATAAAATACCAACCGTAAACTGCTCTCTGTGATCGCCTTTCTTAAACTCATCCGCCTTCCCAACCTTCTCATCATTGCGTTCACACAGTACATGATACGTCTTTGCCTCATCGAACCGGTTCTCAGGCTTTCGGGAATGTTTATTCAGATGAGCGACGTGGAATTTGCTTTGCTCGTGCTTGCAACGGTTTTCATTTCAGCCGGCGGATATATCATCAACGATTATTTTGATGCGCGCATCGATAACATCAACAAGCCGAATAAAATGGTGATCGACAAAGGTGTGAAGCGCAGAGTGGCGATGGGTGCACATGTGGTGCTGAGCAGTCTTGGCGTGGCTATCGGAATCTTTCTTTCGTGGCGCTGCCATATCCTCATGGCGGGTTCAACGTTGTTTGCTGTTTCGGTGATCGCACTCTGGTATTATTCAACTTCATTCAAGTATCAATTCCTTATGGGCAACCTCGTGGTTTCCATTCTTACCGGCATGGCGCCGTTCATGGTAGCGTTGTTCGAGCTTCCAAAAATAATTTCTTACTACAACAACCGCCTGGCGCAGCAGCAATATGATTTCGGAACAACAACGACGGACACCATCATTCTGTGGACCGGAGGATTTGCCATCGCCGCATTCGGACTTTCACTCATCCGCGAAATGATAAAAGACATGGAAGATGTGGAAGGCGATAAAGAATACGGATGCAGAACAATCCCCATCGTGCTCGGAATAAAAAAAGCAAAAGGGATCGCAGCCGCCATGATCGTTCTGTTCATGGCCGGGATCGGATACATCATGCTGCACCAGTTCGAAGCCAAGGACAAACTTTCTTTTCTTTACTTCCTCGCGCTTGCCCAGCTACCGCTTGCATTTATTTTATTCCGGATGTTCAAAGCCAAAGAGCGGAAAAATTATCACTTTGCCAGCGTGCTCGTAAAAGCAGTGATGCTCACCGGGATCTGCTTTATGTTTTTACTGAGGTTTGTGATACTGAAATAAAATTCTCTTGCATACCAATTAACGAATGGATTACGAACGTTACGAATAACACCAATGACATAATTCGTAATATTAGTAACAGATTCGTTAATTGGTAACCAGGAAACGATCTATGTTAAAAGAAAAATTAGATAAATACAACATTATCCTCGCCTCCAAGTCTCCAAGAAGACAATTTCTTCTGAAAGAACTTGGACTTAATTTTGAGATCCGCGTAAAAGATACCGACGAATCATTTCCCGAAAAATTAAAAGGAGAAGACATTGCGCTCTATCTCTGCAAAAAGAAAGCAGAAGTGTTCAGGAATGAATTAAAACCAAACGATCTCCTCATCACTGCCGATACCATCGTCTGGATCAACAACACCGTGCTCAACAAACCCGCAGATCATTCCGAAGCCGTACAAATCCTCAAAACCCTTTCCGGAAATATGCACACGGTTTACACCGGAGTTTGTATTGGCCGTTTGTCCCCCTCTCGAGGGGGTGAGGGGGAGGTTCTTCTTTCAGCTTTCGTCACCTCCACCAACGTCCACTTCAAAAAACTCACCGATGAAGAAATTAATTCCTACATCACGCATTACAAACCATTCGACAAAGCTGGAGCGTACGGAGCGCAGGAATGTTTGCCGAAAGGAATGAATCCCTGCTCGGAAGAGGAAAAAGAATTCCTCCGCAAAATAAAAAACCCGGACCTGTTCGAGAAAAGCAACGCTACCAAAGCGGGCATCGGAGAGATCGGGATCATCGAAAAAATTGTTGGCTCTTACTTTAACGTGATGGGTTTGCCGGTGAAGGATTTGTATGAGGAGCTGATGAGTTACAGATAACAGATAGATACAGATTTGCAGAAATCATCTATCTGTTAATCTGAAAAAATCTGTTATCTGTACCGTTAGTAATTAACATCCCTTTGTTTATAGTTTCCCCCGGTTCCGATTTCATTTCCGCGTAAATTTATCAAACTAATTATTAATGTGAGTTTCAGCTTATTAATATGACTTCCTTTATTGATAAAATAATGCCAGCCTACGAATGTATGCGAATGATGCGAAGAAAAAATTCGCAGTGTTCGCGTCTTTTTGCATTGTTTGCATTAGTTTATTCGTCATAAGTATGGACAGGCGACTTGCATAAGTACAAAGTAACAAATGAACATCACATATTACGGTCACTCATGTTTCGGAGTTGAAGTTGGAGGAAAAAACCTGCTCTTTGATCCGTTCATCAGTCCGAACGAACTCGCAAAAAAAGTGGACGTTACAAAAATAAAAGCCGATTACATCCTCATCTCACACGGGCATGAAGACCATATGGCCGATGCGGCTTCCATAGCTAAACAAACCAACGCAACGGTGATCGCCAATTACGAAATTGCCGTTTGGCACAATGCAAAACAAGGCGTGAAGAACTTTCACCCGATGAACTTCGGCGGTAAATGGAAATTTGATTTCGGAACGGTTAAATTTGTGAACGCCATTCACTCCAGCACGCTGCCCGACGGAACCGGCGGAGGAAATCCGGGCGGTTTTGTAGTGGATTCCACTGAAGGTTCATTTTATTTTCCCGGCGATACGGCGCTTACCTACGATATGAAACTCATCGGCGAGCAGTACAAACTGAAATTCTCTTTTATGCCGCTGGGCGATAATTTCACGATGGGCATTGACGATGCGGTGAAGGCATCCGACTTCATCCAATGCAACAACATCGTCGGCATGCATTACGACACGTTCGGCTTCATCAAAATAGATCATAACAAGGCAAAAGAAAAATTTTCAAAAGCAGGAAAGAACCTGCATCTGTTGGAGATTGGAGAAACAAAGAATATTTAACTGAAACTTAAATAACAAAACACAAGCATCAAATGACAAATAAATTCCAATTTCTATGATCCAATGTTTCAAACATTCGGATTTTGTATTTGAATATTATTTGAGATTTGTTTTTTGATACTTGGAATTTAAAACTATCATGGGAAAAATAATCGCGTTGGCAAATCAAAAAGGCGGAGTCGGTAAGACCACATCCGCCATTAACCTTGCTGCTTCGTTCGCAGTGCTGGAGCACCGCACACTTTTGGTCGATGCCGACCCGCAGGCAAACTCCACTGCTGGCGTTGGCTTTGATCCCAAGAAGATCGAGTCCAGCATTTACGAATGCATGATCGACGATGAGAGCCCCTACGATATCATCCTGAAAACACAAACTCCGCACCTGGACCTTCTCCCTGCGCATATCGACCTCGTCGGCGCTGAGATCGAACTCATCAACCAGCCCAAGCGCGAGTACATGATGAAAAAAGTTCTGGACAAGATCAAAAACGATTATGACTTCATCATCATTGATTGTTCTCCATCACTCGGACTTGTTACTGTAAATGCGCTTTGCGCCGCTGATTCGGTTATCGTTCCCGTTCAGTGCGAATATTTTGCTTTGGAAGGACTGGGAAAACTCCTGAACACGATCAAGATCGTCCAGACAAAGCTGAATACCGAACTGGAACTGGAAGGAATCCTTCTCACCATGTTCGATTCACGGCTCAATCTTTCCAAGCAAGTTGTTGAAGAAGTTAAACTTCATTTCCAGAACATTGTGTTCGATACCATCATTCACCGCAACGTGCGCGCAGCAGAAGCGCCCAGCTTCGGCGAGACCATCATCATGCACGATGCCAGCAGCAGTGCTGCCGTTAATTATCTCAACCTCGCAAGAGAAATACTGCAAAAGAACGAACTCACACGCCTCACAGAGTCTGAAAGGATCATTAATGTGTCCGAAGAGTAAGAGTGGCAGGAGGCATCCCGATAGCTATCGGGAGCAGTTGCAGTCAGCTTTACAATTCGTATATTCGTAATCAATTCGTTATTCGTAGATGGTAAAACGTTCATCCCTCGGAAAAGGCCTTGGTGCATTGCTGGAAGATGCAGGCAGCGAACTTGCTTCCACGTCTCGGATCGCGAGCGGAAACACCGCTGTTGTGGGTTCAGTAATCAACATTTCTCTTTCACAGATCGAAGCCAATCCTTTTCAGCCCAGGAATGAATTTGAAAAACAGGCGTTGGTTGAACTGGCTGCTTCCATCAAAGAATACGGACTCATTCAGCCGATCACCGTTCGCAAGGTCGGTTCCAATAAATTTCAGATCATATCCGGCGAACGGAGGTTTCGTGCTACACAGCTGGCCGGTCTTGAACAGATCACTGCTTACATCCGCCTCGCCAATGACAAAACCATGCTGGAGATGGCGCTGGTCGAAAATCTTCAGCGGGAAGATCTGAATGCCATTGAGATCGCGCTCGGCTACAAACGACTGATCGAAGAATGCAATCTCACGCAGGAGCAGCTCAGCCATAAGATCGGACAGGACCGGTCAACTGTTACGAATTTTTTGCGTTTACTAAAACTTCCTGAACCGATCCAGGCTGCACTTCGGGATAAAAAGATCACGATGGGACATGCACGCGCGCTGATCACCATTTCTGACGGAGCAACTCAGACACGGATCCTGAACGATATTCTGAAGAATGAACTTTCTGTCAGAAGAATCGAGGAATATGCAAGGAATTTTTCCGGAAAGAAAAGTCAGAAGTCAAAAGTAAAAGGTCAAAAGAGATCAAATGCTGCTCTCTCCTTTGAAGAACAGAAGTTAGAAGAGGATCTCGCATCTTATCTTAAATCAGTTGTAAAGCTCGAGAAACAAAATGACGGAAGCGGCAAAATTGTTATTTCCTATAAAACCGACAACGATCTGAAACGGATCACCCGTATTCTTGATATCTAACACCGTGTATTCATCTACTTTTCTTCGGACTGGCATTTTATTACTCCTGCTCTCCTTACGTTTATTTTCATTCAGCCAGGATACGATTGCTAAGCAAATAGATACCCTGCACGAAAAGAAAGGAAAATCACCCAGAGCAGCTATGATCTTTTCTGCCTGCGTACCCGGACTTGGACAGGTTTACAATAAAAAATACTGGAAAGTCCCTGTCATTTATGCCACCATTGGCACTACCATTTATTTCTTTGACGCTAATAACAAAAAATATTTAGAGTATAAACGGGCCTATATCGCTAAAACGGATAAGGATTCAACGACAATCGATCTGTTTCCCTATCTGACAGAATCTGTACTGCAGGAGGATGAAAAATATTTCAGGCACTACCGCGACCTGAGCATGATCCTGACCGGTTTGTTCTACACGCTTAATATTGTTGATGCTTACGTAGATGCACAGCTAACCACTTTTGATGTCAGCGATAACCTGTCCATGCGGATTACTCCCGCGCTGAACTTATATTCATCCAGGCAAAAACCGGCGCTGGGCATGACGATGACGTTCCGGTTCTAGCATCCTTATTTACTGCGTATTTGTATATTCGCTACCCGATTTTGAACTTAAAATTTAAAACTTATTACGGATGCGGCTTGCATTATTCGGTTACGGAAAAATGGGAAAGGAGATCGAGAAGATCGCTCTTTTAAGGCATCATGAGATCGCTTTGAAGATCGATATCCATAACCGTTCAGGAGTCGTACAGTCTGATCTGCAAAAATGTGATGCGGCCATTGAGTTCTCCACTCCGCAGAGCGCCGTTGAAAACATAAACAAATGCTTCGAGGCAGGCATTCCAGTTGTGGTGGGTACGACGGGATGGTATGACAAAGCAGAAGAAATCAAAGTTCGGTGCAAGGAAAAGAACGGATGCCTGTTTTATTCATCTAACTTTAGCATCGGGGTGAATATTTTTTCAAAGCTCAATGAGCATCTGGCGAAGATTATGAACAATCATAAAGAGTATAATGTTTCCATTGAAGAGATTCATCACATTCATAAATTAGATGCACCCAGCGGAACAGCAATTACACTGGCGAACGGAATTATTAATAACCTGGAACGGAAATCAAAATGGCATACTGTAACTGAGCAAAAGAAACGGGGAAACGGAGAAACGGTGAACGTTTCCGATGCTGACTTGCTGATCACTTCCAAACGCGAAGGAGAAGTTCCGGGCACACACATAGTAAAATACCATTCCGCTATTGACGACATTGAGATCAAACACACGGCTCACAACCGGCAGGGATTTGCGATGGGCGCTGTACTCGCTGCTGAATTTGTGAAAGGAAAGAAAGGCATTTACGGAATGAACGACCTGATGGGAGTTTAACACTTTTTAACTTTATATAGATAAATAATTAACCACCTTTGAAATCACACCACACCGCATGAACCTTCTTCTCATACTTTTTATTTTCGGAGTTGTACTTCCTTTCGCCGGCCTTTATAAAATAGTCGAAAAAGCAGGATACAAAGGGTGGCAGGGACTGGTTCCCTTTTACAATTATATCATCTGGCTGAAGATCATCAACAAACCGAAATGGTGGATGGTTTTTCTTGTTCTTCCGTTCATCAACCTGATCGCACTTTTACTGATGCGTGCAGAGCTTGCCAATTATTTCGGAAAGAGAAGTTTTGCCCATCACCTCGGCGCATGGCTTTTCCCTTTCATTTATCTCCCCTATCTCGGATTCAGCAAAGTGAAACTGGTTGGTTATTCAGACAAGGACAAACTTTCAAGAGGCACCATCCGCGAATGGGCAGATGCAATTGTTTTTGCCGTAATTGCAGCCACTATCATCCGCACCTTTTTAATTGAAGCATTCACCATCCCTTCTTCCTCCATGGAAAGGACGCTGCTGAACGGTGACTATCTTTTCGTAAGCAAGTTAAGTTACGGCCCGAGAATCCCAATGACGCCGCTGTCGATCCCTTTCGTACACAGCAGTTTTATGGGAAAGAAATCATACGTAGAAAGTGTTCAGCTTCCTTACTACCGCCTGCCGGGATTCAATAAAGTACAGCGAAACGATGTGGTGGTCTTTAATTTCCCTGAAGGAGATACGGTTGCCATGATGAACACGAACACCAGTTACTATGGGCTTTGCAGAATGTTCGGCCGTGAAAACATCTGGCGTAACAGCGATATTATTTACCGTCCAATTGATAAAGAGGATAATTACATTAAAAGATGTGTTGCTGTAGCCGGAGATACATTAAAAATTATTGACCGCACGCTTTATATAAACGGGAAGCCCGCCTATCTCTCTCCTACGGCCCAGTTCAATTATGATCTTCGGCTTGATAGCCCTATAAATCCGATGCGGTTAGAGGAACTTGATCTGTATGAAGGGGCGCAGGTTTCAAAAGAAGGATATCAGTCCGCTTATCCGCTCACACCGGCGAATCTTGAAAAACTCAAAACGTTTACGAACATTAAAGATATTTCTCCACAGCAATTCGGTGCCGGCGAATACATGCCACAAATTGCAGGCATGCCCGATGATGTTTTTCCGCATTCATCAAAGTTTGCATGGAACCGCGACAACTACGGCCCGCTTGTTATTCCTAAAAAAGGCATGACGGTGAAACTTACTATTGATTCGCTGCCACTTTACGAACGACTGATCGATATCTATGAAAACAACGATCTCCAGGTGAAGGAAGGAAAAATCTTTATTAACGGGCAGGCTGCAAACTCGTACACATTCAAACAGGATTATTACTGGATGATGGGTGATAACCGGCACAATTCACTGGATTCCCGTTACTGGGGATATGTACCCGATGACCATGTTGTAGGAAAAGGTGTTTTCATCTGGATGTCGCTCGACCCTTTTGTGGGCGGGGCAAAAAAATTCAGATGGGAAAGAGCTTTTACTTTTATAAGCCAGCAGGGTTTATCCCGTTCCTATTTTATCCCATTCCTGGTCATGCTCGGACTATTCTTTGGCATGTCCTATTTCAGGAACAGAAAGAAAAACCAGGCTCCGCCTGCTGCCAGAAAATAATTTCTATTCTTCAGCAACGGCGCCGCCTTTATAAAGCTGCTTGCTGTATTTGAGCGATGGCGAAGGAATAAAAGGAATCTCTCCCTTAATCCCTTTCTCCGAGGGGGAGATAAACAGCCTGCTCCATTTTTCATCTACGCTCTTAATGGTCTTTTCATCGGCACAGACAATGTTTGGCCATTGCCGGTCAAAATTGTCAAATTCTTTTGTCTTCCGTGTTCCATCCAGCCCAATTCCTGCTTCTGAAAGATACGAATCACGTTTCGGGTCAAAGTTATTGGCAAACCGCCAGATGCAATCGCTCAGATTGCTGATATCCGCCTTATCCTCAACATAGATCACGAACTTGACACCTTGAAATTCTTTCAGAGAAAATAATTTTTCGTTTAATTCTTTGACCTGATTCTTTTGGGTTTTATTAATTGAAATAAAAAGAACAGAAATTCCTTTTTGCAAAAGAGAATCATTAACAGTAATGATTTCAGGAAATTTACTTCCAATACCTTGTATTTGATTTTGGACTTGAGACTTGAGACTTGAGACTTGAGACTTTCCTGTAGCATCCAGACACATCTTTCCGCCGAACGCAAATTTTGAACAGGCATGATCCAGCACATCCATCGGGCCCTGTGAAATATAAATGTCTTTTGTTGGATCAACATTGGCAGAGACGATGCGGGCAACTTCTTCGTAATTGTGAATGTTCACGCTGCCATCAACCACGATCAGTATTTTGTTGAACATCATCTGGCCTGCACCCCACATGGCGTTCATCACTTTTTGGGCATGCCCTTCGTATTCATTATTGATCTTGACGATGACCAGGTTATGAAAAACGCCTTCTGCCGGCATGTGCATGTCAATGATTTCAGGCAGAAGTGTCATTTTAATGGGCGCAAGGAAAATCCGTTCTATTGCCATTCCCATCCATGCATCTT
>JAHEYJ010000104.1 GCA_023251675.1 Bacteroidota bacterium | reverse complement strand
TACCATAACAGCATTCATTCAGAAATAATGGATATGCGGCATAATATGGAAATTTTGCTTGAAAAAGAGCTCTATAATCAGGCCGGTAAAATGATAAAGAAAGCAAAACAGGTTGTATCAAAAAATGAGATATTATGGGCTATGCCGGAGATTGAAGGCGTTTGGGAAATAAAATTAGCCCTTGCAAACAATGATATGGATTGGCTGAAAAATATTATTACAGATAAGACAGAAAACCTTTTAATCCTTCAAAATGCGGAGCAATACAGAGATATTAATTTCAGAATGTATATGATTTATTCTGAAACCGGAAAAGTACGTGGGCAACAAAATCATAAGGAGATTCGAAAAATTATGAGTATGCCGCAAATGAAAAATGAATCGGCTGCACTTTCTTTTGAAGCAAAAATGCGCTTTCACCTCACATACGCTTTATTTGCCGACCTTCAAGGTAATTCAGATCAGTACTACGTCTATTCAAAAAAAATAATTGATCTTTTCAAGGCCAATCCGGAAAAAAGTAAAAATTATCTTTCACAGCTGATTGCCTATTACGGAAATATAATTGGCTCTTGCATGAATTCATTCCGTTATAAAGAAGCAACTATTTATTTGAATGAACTAAAACAATTATCTCAAATAACAAATAATGATGCTCTGAGCCATAAATTGTATTATTATGTGAGTCATCTGACATTGTATTATTTTAATACAACCGGTGAATTCCCCAATAAGACAAATTCTATTCCTGAAATAGTAAAATGGCTGACAGATCATTATGAATCTTTGAATGACATACAGAAGTCTGTTATGCTTTCAAATCTGGCAACTGCATTTTTTATCCAACAGCAATATCACAAAAGTATTTTCTGGATAAATCGTGCGCGCAATGAAATTTCTTTAACCAACTACCCGAACATTCAAAGTTTACTCCGTATCTTTTATCTCATAGTTAACTATGAAGCAGGAAAAACGGATCTCCTTCCGTATCTCATCCAGTCTACGTACCGCTTTCTGAAGAAAAAAAAACAACTTTATAAATTCGAATCGTTCCTTATAGATTTTCTAAAAAAAATACTTAAGGCAAACAGCACTCAAAAAATACAAACTGCTTTTCGCAAATTTTATGCTCAGATCAAACCGTTGTCAAAAGATCCGTATGAGAAAAATGCTTTTGAATATTTTGATTATTTAACATGGCTGGAGTGCAAAATCGAAAATCGCCGGTTTAAAGATGGAGTTAGAGAGAAAGCCGGATTGAAATGAAAGTTTTATTTTTTTGTTTGTATAACCTAAGGGGAGTAACGCAGCACCTTCACTTCCATCGGTTCTTTTGTGTTATATGCCCCCGAAGATGAGAAAAGTATTATGAATTGGATAGTGACGAGTAATAATTCAGTATAAACCAAGGCTAGTCTGCAAATAACGTGCACATGAGAATAAGAAGTGCATCCCAATCATCTTGTGATGTTGAAATGCGCTACGAGAGAAAGTGGTGGGCCCACCAGGATTTGAACCTGGGACCACTTGATTATGAGTCAAGTGCTCTAACCGTCTGAGCTATAGGCCCAATATTTTTTTATTCTGTCAAGTGCTCTAACCGTCTGAGCTCCCGATAGCCATCGGGAAGGCCCAATTCTTAAATTTGCCTGCCCCTAATTCTGTTTTTGGGGAGGGCAAATTTAACCATCTTATGGAAATAAGCACAACCTTTAAAAATATCATCTTCGACTTTGGAGGTGTTATTCTGAATATTGACTACAGGTTAACTGAACAGGCATTCGCAAAACTGGGCCTTCGTGATTTTGAAAAAATTCATTCTCAAAAAGCGCAAGAAGAAATTTTTAATGCTTTTGAAACAGGTATGCTCTCGCCAGGTCAATTCCGCGAGGAGATCCGAAAATATATTGGATCCGCTACCGACAACCAGATCGATGCTGCATGGAATTCAATGCTGCTCGACCTTCCCGCAGAACGCATTGTGTTGCTGGATAAACTTAAAAAGTCCAATCGAATTTTCTTGCTGAGCAATACGAATCAGATTCATTTCAGATCATTTTCGGCTTACATGGAAAATAAGTTCAAGCGTAATATTTTCTCAGATGTTTTCGAAAAAGCGTATGTATCTCACGAAGTGCATATGCGAAAGCCGGGTGCTGAAATATTTGAATTGGTGGTGCGGGAAAATAAACTTATCAAGGAAGAAACACTTTTCATTGATGATTCCATTCAGAATATTGAAGGAGCAAAAAAAATAGGACTGAATACTGTTTTCCTCGAACAGGGGAAAACAATTCTGGATGTATTTGACTTTTAACTTTAAGCTATTTTATCGCCTGGCACAATTCCACCAGCACTCCATTAGTGCTTTTTGGATGGAGAAAACAGATGAGTTTGTTATCGGCTCCTTTTTTCGGCTCTTTGTTTAATAAAGTGAATCCTTCTTTTTCAAGCCGCACCATTTCTAACCGGATATCGTCTACTTCATAGGCAATATGGTGTATTCCTTCTCCTTTTTTATCAATGAACTTTGCAATTGCGCTTTCGGGGTTTGACGCTTCAAGCAATTCGATCTTTGTTTCTCCCAATTGAAAAAAAAGAGTGGTCACGCCTTCGTTTTCAACTTTTTCAGTTTTGTAGGACTTCTTTCCAAATAATTTTGAAAACAGATCATTGGCTGAGGAAAGATCCTTAACCGCAATTCCGATATGTTCAACTTTGATCATATTGAATCTAAAGGTATATTTTTTCAGGAAACCGCTTTACCCTCTCCTTTGGAAAGGGTGAAATTGTACTAAACCGATTGATCCTCCACCGTCCGGGGTGAGGCAATAAAAAACCCCTCCGCAAGGGCGAGAGGGGAAAAGAATATCAGGGATTTTTCAAGGTTACTTTTTAATGAACTCTGCAGTTTTGTTATCGTAGTTCAGATAATAAACTCCTTTTGCAAGATTGCCGCAATCGATTGTTTTTCCAAATCCTTTCTTTACAACATTGCCATACTGATCATATATTTCATAAAGGGTTTCTGCAGAAAAGGTAATGTCTTTGGCTACCTTAACAGGGGTATAGGTTATCTCTGGTTGAGTTGAAACGAATTTTACGGGTTTCGAATACCGTGGCTGGCTGGTATAATCCACTTGTTTTAAGCGCACCTGGTTTTCTCCTGTGTGCAGCGTGCTGATCTTAAAAACATACTCATTATTATCACCGATACCCTTTCCGTCCATCTCACCGACTTTTACCCATTTGTTCCACCTGTATTGCTCAATAATGAAAGGAAGTTTACCGGTTTCATTTTTAGTATTCCATTTCAGCGATCCATCACCGTCAAGTTTCATGGTCGTTACTTCAAAAGTGCTCTTTGGTTTAAGCACTTCAGGATTCAGCACTTTGGGCTTGCAGTCATCTTTATGGGTGATTTTTACGGTAACCTTATCGCCAATTTTAAACTGGTAGTTATTAAAATCAATTTCAAATGCACTGGAGTTGATCTCGTCTGTTGTAACCTGCCCGTTTACCTCCACCTTCTGAACACAGAAACCTACACCGGTACCCGCAAAGGGATTCTGAACATACAGATTCTTTCCTTGATAGTTTCCTTCAAGAATAATGTTACCGGCAAAACAGATAAAAGTTGTGCTGATAAACGACGTAATTAGAAGTAATACTTTTTTCATCCGTTAGGTAAGGCTGATTTTTGCTCAGCAAATATAATATTTTATTGAACTGACAACTTATTTTTATGTTTTTATGGGGGGTGCTCCGAACCAATAATTTGTACTTTTACACGCTTTTGTTATAGTTAAAATGAAGATAATTTATATATTAGTTCTAAGCGGTTTGATTGCCACCGGGTGCGGAAACTCCGCTAAAGATAAGGGTCTTTCCGAGGCAAAAGGAGGTAGATTATACGGGGGTACTTTGAAAGTTAATGAAACCGACCCCTATATTTCTCTCTTTCCACATAAGATATCGGATGTCATTTCGGTCGATATTGCCAACCAGATCTATGAGGGGTTGGTTCGTATTGATGCTAAAAGAATAACCAACGTGCTTCCCTCAATTGCCGAACGGTGGGAGGTGAGTGAAGATGGGACAACCTATACGTTCCATTTGAAGAAAGAGGTTCGTTTTCATAATGATCCTTGTTTTCCGGATGGAATCGGGCGGGAAGTAAAAGCTCAGGATTTCAAATATTCCTTTGAAAAGCTGTGTTCCCCATCGGAAGACAACACACTTTCTGCATTCAGGAATTATGTTAAAGGAGCAAAAGAATATTATGAAGCGGGTAAAAAAGGAAAACCTTCTTTTGAGCTGGAAGGAGTGAAAGTGCTTGATGATTATACTTTAAAGATCACGTTGAATTCTCCTTTTTCTTCTTTTCTTTTTCTCCTTACCGGTCCTGCCGGATTTGTTATAGCGCATGAAGCGGTTGAGAAATACGGCATGGAAATGAAAGTGGGTACAGGGCCCTTTGTATTCTGCAACGAGAGCACTCCGGATCATGTTATTCTTCTGAAGAATTCATCTTATCATCGCACTGATTCGCTGGGCAATCCGCTTCCCTTTCTTGATTCCATCATCTTTAATGTTATTCCTGATAAAAAAGCGGAACTGGAGGCTTTCAAAAAAGGGGATATTCATATTATTTTCGGCTTACCCTCAGCATCCATCAGCGAAATGGTGGAGTCGCAGATCGCCGATTTCAGCAGCAAGAACCCGAAATATTTTTTACAGCGTAACTCGGAACTGGAAACACAGTATTACCAATTCAATATTAAACGAAAACCTTTTGATAATGTAAAAGTTCGGCAGGCATTCTCCTACGCAATTGACCGCGATAAGATCATTGCCGATGTGCTGAATACGGAAGCATTTGGTCCGGGCATCTGCGGACTTACCCCTCCGGGTATTTCAGGATACGATATAACAGCGGTCAGGGGCTATCCTTTTAACCCTGAAAAAGCGAAAAAGCTTCTGGCGGAAGCCGGATTTCCAGGCGGAAAGAATTTCCCGAAAATTAATATTGAAGTGAACAGCGGCGGCGGCAAGTATGCTGACGTTGTTGAGGAAGTGAAAAAGCAACTGAAAGCTGTTCTGAACGTGGATGTAGATTATACCGTGGTCCCTTTTACTCAGAAAATAGAAGATTCTAAATATGGCAGGGCAGACCTGTTTCGTGCAGCATGGATAGCAGATTATCCCAGCCCGGAAAATTTTCTTCGTACACTTTACGGGATCGATGTCCATGACAGCCTGAACCTGCCGTCTTACCCCAATACGATTCGGTATAAGAACCCTGTATATGACAGCCTATTCTTAAAAGGCTCCAAGGAAAGAATACAGGACAGCGCCTATTCCGATTACTTAAAAGCTGAGCAGCTGATGATGAACGATGCACCCCTGGTCATTTTATGGTATGGCGAAAACCTGAAGATGATCCATACTTATGTAAAGAATTTTTATTTCAATCCAATGGACTTCAAGGATTTTTCTGAAGTGTATATTATGAAAACCCCTTCTGCCGATAAGCCCTGATCTTTTTTGTTTGAGGTGTTTCTTTTGAATTAATTCTTTTTCATGCTTATTCATTGCATTGTAAAGCCAAAAAGCAAAGTTGATTCTGTTGCTCTCAACCCGGATGGCTCTCTCCGCATCAAGATCAAGGCGCCTCCTGTAGACGGCAAAGCCAATGAATACCTCATCGAATATCTTTCGGATGTTTTTAAGATAAAAAAGAAGAACATTGAGATCATTTCAGGACATACAAATTCACATAAAAGGATTAATATTGTAGAGGAAGAAGAAGTTTTGAAAAATAAAATTGCAGAATTAAAGGGCTGAATTGCCTTATTGATCCATTGTCTAGAAAAAACAATCAATAGGATATGGGAGAAATATTTAATACTCAATGATATTTAAGCATATATAATGACGTTTTAAAAATCCCAAATGGCAAGCCTCAAATGACAAATAATTTTCAAACTCCAAATTCAAAAAGTCAAACAGGCGGCGAAAGCAAATTGTTTTGTATTTTGAATTATGGTTATTGGGATTTATTTGTGATTTGTTATTTGGTGCTTGGAGTTTTTATGTCCCCACATAGATAAGGAATGTGTAACAATAAAACAATATTTCAATAAAACAATAATTTCATATGCGATACAGCCAGATCCCCCAGCAGTTGTTTGTCAATAACCGAAAACGTTTTGTAAAAGAACTGCAGCCCGGATCATTGGCTCTGTTCAACAGCAATGATATCATGCCCGCCAGCGCTGATGGAAGCATGGCGTTCAAACAGCAGACCGATATTTTCTGGCTATCAGCTGTAGACCAGGAAGATAGCATCCTGCTGATCTTTCCGGATTCTAAGCTTCCCGAACACAGGGAAATACTTTTTCTGAAGGAGACCAATGAACAGATCGCCATCTGGGAAGGGGAGAAGCTTACCAAGAAACGCGCTGCCGAAATTTCCGGCATACAAACCGTGTACTGGCTTTCGCAGTTCAAAACCATTTTTCATACGCTTATTTGCGAATGCGAACATGTTTACCTGAATACGAACGAACATCTGCGCGCCGTTGTTGAAGTCGAAACCCGCGATGCCCGTTTTGTAAAATGGTGCAAAGAACAATACCCGCTTCATAATTATATACGTATTCAGCCGTTGATGCATAAACTCCGCGCCATCAAATCAAAAGAAGAAGTGGAACTCATTCAGCAGGCGTGCGACATCACTGAAAAAGGTTTCCGTCGATTGCTGGGATTTGTTAAACCCGGCGTGTGGGAATTTGAGCTCGAAGCGGAACTTATTCATGAGTTCATCCGCAACCGCTCAAAAGGTTTTGCCTACGGGCCCATCATCGCATCCGGATTCAATGCCTGCGTACTGCATTATGTGGATAACGACAAGCAATGCAAAAAGAACGACGTGATCCTGCTGGATGTTGCCGCTGAATATGCCAACTATGCTTCCGATCTTACGCGTTGCCTTCCTGTGAACGGTGTATTTTCAAAACGGCAGAAAGCAGTTTACAATGCAGTGCACAGAATTATGAAAGGAGCCACGGCCATGCTGAAAGTTGGAAATAATATTGTCGATTACCACGAAGCCGTTGGGAAGATAATGGAAGAGGAACTCATCAAACTAAAACTCCTGAAGCTTTCCGACGTGCGCAAGCAGGATCCGAAGAACCCGCTGTACAAAAAATATTTCATGCACGGCACGTCGCATTTCCTCGGACTGGACGTACACGATTATGGAAACCGCTACCGAAAGTTTGAAGCAGGCATGGTATTCACCTGCGAACCCGGAATTTATATCCGCAGGGAAAAACTCGGCATCCGCCTTGAGAATGACATCCTCATCACCAAAAATGGAAACGATGACCTGATGAAGAACATTCCCGTGGAAGCCGATGAGATCGAAGAGTTGATGAACAAAAAGTAGAAGCACCAAAACACAAATTCCAATAGACAAATAAAAGTCAAATTCAAAATTCCAAAAATTGGAATTTGAAATTTGTTTTTTGAATATTACTTGGTTTTTGTAATTTGAGATTTGAGATTTTTTAAAAGGATGATCCGCAGCGCAGAATTTAGAAGAGTTAATATCCGTTACTCCGACAAAGGAAAAGGAAGAGTGATCGTGTTGTTACACGGTTTCCTGGAATCGCTGGAGATCTGGGAGGGGTACTCTGATCGCCTTTCAAAAACATTTCGTGTCATTTTAATTGATCTTCCCGGTCACGGACAATCGCCTTGTCTCGGCTATGTTCATTCCATGGAACTCATGGCGGAATGTGTGAAGTCAGTTATGGATTCGCTCAACCTGCGGAAATATGTGGTCATCGGCCATTCCATGGGTGGATACGTTGCGCTTGCGTTCGCGGAATTATTTCCTGAACATGTTTCGGGGCTTTGCCTGTTCCATTCCACTGCCATGCCGGATTCAGAAGAAAAGAAAAAAGACCGCGACCGTGTTGCGGCAATTGTGAAGAAGGATCATAAATTATTTGTTTCGGAGTTGATCCCGAAGCTTTTTGCTGCTGAAAATATTCCCCTGTTAAAATCTGAAGTTGAAAAGGCCAAACAAATTGCCCTTCATACTTCCAAAGAAGGAATCGTTGCGGCATTAAAGGGAATGAAAGAGCGGCCGTCACGGGAACTGGTTCTGAAAAATTCAAAATATCCTGTTTTGTTTATCATAGGAAAAAAAGATACGCTTCTTGCCTGGGATAATCTTTTGCTTTTAACCAGCCTGCCGAAAAAGAGTTATAATGTTGTCCTTGAACATGCCGGCCACATGGGTTTTTACGAAGCGCCGGAAGAAACCTTCAAAGCAGTGAAGAAGTTTTCAGCGATGTGTTTAAAGGGGAAATAGATCATTACTTCGGCATTCCAAGCCCGTATTCTTTCTTCTTTTTTTGTTTTTTCATTGCCTTTTTCTCTTTGGCAGAGGTGCTGAAACTTGCACTTGAAGAAACGGTTTGCTTTTCCAGTTCTTTCTCTTGCTTTGATTTCAGATGGAATAATCCTTTTCGCTTTTTAAAATTCTTATGAGCGGAATTATCCTGCTTGCCTTTGTTCTTTGCCGACGGGGCACTTTTATTTAGATGAATGTTAGTGGCAAACGCATCGCCCGTGGTAGGCCCGTTATCCTTGACCTTACGGTTGGTTTTCTTTTTTAATTTCTTGCCTTTTGCCTTTTCTCCGTAGTCCATGCTGGTATTATTGCTTGCCGTAAAGTTGCCTGAACTTACATCACCTCCTTTGATCTTGTTCTTTCCTCTGCGCACCCGTTTTCCCTCAGACTTATTGCCGTATTCCTTGACTTTTATATTGGAGGCAAAAGCATCTCCGGTATTGTCGGGCTGCATTTTTCCTTTACGCATCTTTTTGGCTCGCTTGCCGTTAGCTTTATCGCCATACTTTTTGACTTTCGTATTTGAAGCAAACGCATCACCAGTATTGTCTGACTGCATTTTCCCTTTTCGCATCTTCCTTGCTTTCTTGCCATTTGCTTTGTCACCGTAATTCTTGACCTTCGTATTGGAAGCAAACGCATCTCCTGTATTATCGGATTGCATTTTACCTTTTCGCATCTTTTTTGCTCGCTTGCCGTTTGCTTTACCTCCGTAATCTTTTACTTTCGTATTCGAAGCAAAAGCATCACCTGTATTGTCTGACTGCATTTTTCCTTTACGCATCTTTTTTGCTTTCTTGCCATTTGCTTTATCGCCGTACTTTTTGACTTTGGTATTTGAAGCAAAAGCATCGCCTGTATTGTCAGATTGCATTTTTCCTTTATGCATCTTTCTTGCTTTCTTGCCGTTAGCTTTGTCGCCGTACTTTTTGACTTTGGTATTTGAAGCAAAAGCATCGCCTGTATTGTCAGATTGCATTTTTCCTTTATGCATCTTTCTTGCTTTCTTGCCGTTAGCTTTGTCGCCATACTTTTTAACCTTCGTATTGGAAGCAAAAGCATCTCCGGTGTTGTCGGATTGCATTTTTCCTTTACGCATTTTTTTCGCTCGCTTGCCGTTTGCTTTGTCGCCATACTTTTTAACCTTCGTATTGGAAGCAAAAGCATCGCCTGTATTATCCGATTGCATCTTTCCTTTTCTCATTTTCCTTGCCCTCTTACCGCTGGCTTTATCCCCATAGTTCTTGACCTTGGTATTGGAAGCAAAAGCATCTCCGGTGTTGTCGGATTGCATTTTCCCTTTACGTATTTTTTTCGCTCTCTTCCCATTTGATTTATCACCGTAATCTTTGACTTTCGATTTGGAAGCAAAGGCATCACTTTGGCTGGAGCCCTTTACTTTATTCTTAGTTCGTTTAGTTCTTTTACCGGTAGATTTATTACCGTAGTTTTTGGTTGGGGTGTTGCTTAAAAAGCCATCTACCTGGGTGGCTACAATTTTTTTAGAAGATGCTTTGGCTGAATCTTTCTGCTTTGGAGCTTTATTTCTCTTCTGTTTTTCTGCAGAAGACGGCTTTGATGAAGATTTACTTTGACTGTTTTTTTTATGGCCAAAGAGCCAGAATTCGGATTTTGATTTTTTAGTATTATCCGCCGGGGAAGATTGCCCAATGCTTTTGAAAGGAGGGAAGAGCAAAAAAAGTATTACAAAAACAGAAAAAAATATCTTGATTCCGGAGTTCATCAGGAATAAAGATACTAAGAAAAAAATCAGCAAATAAGATCCTGCTTGTCGGCGTATACGACAAAAATCTGCTTGCGGTTTGACCCCGAAGGGGTCATATATATGTAGAATGGAAATTGCCTAAAATCATACGACCCCTTCGGGGTCGAACAACAAAAAAATAAAAAATGGGGTTTTTGTCGTATACCCGCTTGTCTTCAGCAGATCAGGATAACGGTTCAGCCAAAACAACATCCTCCAATTCAACCGGAGTTTTCAGCCGATCGAGGGCAAGCCGGTCGTTCCGTTGTTCAGCGATTTTGTATCGCATCCGTTCGGCGGTAGTGGAAAAGAAGTGCATAAGATTGTTCCCATAACTGTTTTCCCAGATCACACCGAAAATTTCCCGTCCTCCCCGCAGTTTGAATTTACATGGCGTGTCATTAAATTTTAAGAATTCTGTGCGGTTCATATGGATTGGGTTTATATTCAGTACAAATGTTGTGAAGTGTAACGGGAAAAGCAAAAAAACGGTTTCAAATACTTATTCACCGGAAAAGGCATAATGTTCATTTCTTCCTCAGTGTGCCCACATGAAAACTTTGGGATTGCCGGCAAACCGGTTAAGGTTTTCTTTTTTGGTAGCCAGAATGGCTATAAAATCAATAAGAGGGAGTATGCCGAAACATCCGCCGATCGTTCCGATATAAGCGAACGGCATATAGGGTTTTGTACCGAGGTAGATCCGGTGGAGTCCTAGAATTCCAAAAGGGAGAGGGAAAGCAAGTACCGCGGCAATGAATTTTTTATTGGCAGGAGCGTGCGATTTAGATGAATCGGAGATCAATGGCAATTCTGCATTGCACAATGAATTTGATATTAAATCCTGAGAAGAATCCGGATATGCAATTACATAGATCAGATGAGCAGTTGAGTCCGCAGGCTCCGCTTTAGAAAAATTGCATGTGAACATCAGAATGGTGATAAACAACAAATAACGGGTTAGGAATGATCTCATAAAATCTTTGCTCTTGTTATACACGTTGCAGAATGTATTAATGCCTGGACAATGCACATGAATAAATGAATTCAATAAACCAAAGTAATAAAAATGTGATTATAAAATGAATTTAGAAAAGTAAGGAAAGAAGAAAAGATCAGAGTTTTGCTTTTACTTCGACCTGGTCATAACCTTCGATGATGTCGCCTGTCTGAACATCGTTGTAGCCATCCACACTGAGCCCGCATTCCTGGCCGGATAATACTTCGCGTACGTCGTCTTTAAAACGCTTAAGTGAAGAAAGAGATCCCGAGTGGATCACCACACCATTCCGGATGACACGGATCTTGGTGTTGCGGTTGATCTTTCCGTCCAGCATCATGCAGCCGGCAATGGTTCCCACTTTAGAAATATTGAATACCTCGCGTACCTCAATATTACAAGTAATTTTTTCCTGGAACTCAGGGGCCAGCATTCCTTCCATCGCGTCCTTCACTTCATTGATCGCGTTGTAAATGATGGAGTAGAAGCGGATATCGATCTGTTCCTGCTCGGCAAGTCGTCGTGCAGAAGCGGAGGGCCGTACATTAAAGCAAACGATGATGGCATTGGATG
>JAHEYJ010000103.1 GCA_023251675.1 Bacteroidota bacterium | reverse complement strand
ATGCGGAGTGATTAATACAGCAACAGTAGCGGTTGTTGTCAATGCTAAACCTACGTTAACGGCGTCATCCAACAGTCCATTATGTGAAGGAAATCCTTTACAGCTGACCGCAACAACCAATGGAACTACTTATATCTGGACGGGACCCAATGCGTATACTTCATCACAGCAAAATCCTACCATTGCAACAGCGAGTGTTTCGAACAGCGGAAATTATACGGTTCTCGTAAGCAATGCGAATAGCTGTACTGCAGCTCAAACGGTGAGTGTCACCGTTAATCCATGTACCGGAATCGATCCGATCGCAAATGAAACGGGGATGTCGATCGTTCAGGATGCAAACAACCAGTTCTATCTGATCATGGACGGTAATGGGGGAGAAGTATCTGTTAACATTTATAATATTGCCGGAACGAAGATGAGCTCTGCTGTTGTTGCCGGCACAAACAGAAAAGAACTGAACACACAGGCACTTTCTCCCGGTATGTATTTTGTCCAGGTGAATTCATCTGAAAGAACAATAACGAAAAAGATTATAATTACCAGGTAAATAGCTCGTTATAGGTAGATCCGAAATCATATTCCCCTGAGTGGTCGTCATTCAGGGGAATTTTTTTTATAACTAGAAGCTATCTCAAAAATACTTTCGCCACTAAGGCTCAAAGGCACAAAGATTCACGAGGCTGGTTTTCTTAGTGCTTTCTTCGTGTCTTAGTGTCTTCGTGGCAATTTTAGTATTCAATTTTATTTTTGAGATGACTTGTAGTCAATAAAGTATATTGTAGAAGATGGAGGCTCTTTTTGCCCCAGGCCTTTTTTTTTGATAAACTTAAATCTTCCCTTTTGATCTCAGGATTTTTTCCGGTGTGATCGGAAGATCTTTGCAACGGTAGCCGGTTGCCTGAAATACCGCATCAGAAATAGCCGGAGCGGTAGGAATGGCCAGTCCTTCTCCCGCTTCTTTTGCACCAAACGGCCCTTCCTTTTCATACGTATCAACTTTATACGAAACGATCTGTGGCATGTCTTCGGCTGAAGGAACTTTATAATCCAGGAAAGTGGTATTTAATGTTTTACCGTTCTTCATCGCAAACTGTTCGCTGAGCGTGTAGCCGATTCCCATCTGGATGGCTCCTTCCAGTTGTCCTTCTACGCCTAATGGATTGATCACCGTTCCGCAGTCGTGCGCTGTAGTTATTTTTTCTACCGTTACCACACCTGTATCCGGATCAACATCTACTTCTGCCACTTGTGCACCGAATGAATAAGCAGGCGTGGTCAATCCTTTATCGCGCGGGGTATACACTCCTCGGGCAATCAATTCTTCTCCGCGATTTGCTTTCACCCATAGGGTCACCGCTTCACCAAAGGTCATTCCGTATTTAGGATTTGCTTTGGCAAATACTTTTCCATCACCAAAGGCCACATCATGAATCACATTGAGGTTGAATTTTATCGAAACCATTTTCGCCAGCTGCTCTTTTATTTTTTTTGATGCATCAAGGATAGCGTTCCCGTTCATCAGCGTAACGCGGCTTCCCCAGGTTCCCAGATCTCCCTTGGGAGTCATCGCAGTATCTCCCGCAGTTAATCGGATCATGTTAACGGCCAATCCAAGATCAGCAGCGAGGATCTGCCGGAGAACGGTATCGGAACCCTGGCCAATATCGCACGACATCGTTAATAAATGTGCAGTACCATCATCATACGCTCTTACTTCGCAGGCCGAAAAATTATACTGCGTGTTGAACCAGTTGAATACGCCGCCGGAAATAAAACTGTAACATCCGATCCCGATCCCTTTATTTTTCGGGAGATTCTTTTTCTTTTCTTTCCATTTGGTCTCAGAAGCAACTTTTTCAAGCGACTCAACAAAGCCGGCTGATGAGATCGTCGTTACTCCTTCGATCTTATCACCGGTGACCATCGCATTTTTTATCCGCAGGTCAATGGCATCAATACCGAGATCGATCGCAGCCATGTTCATCTGCGATTCAGAAATAAACATTGCCTGCGGCGCGCCGAATCCCCTCATAGCGCCTGCCGGGGGAAGATTGGTGTACACATGGTATCCGCGGTAATGGTAGATCGGGTAACGGTAGAGCATTGCGCCGAAGTTTCCGCAGAGGAAAGTAGCGGTCGGACCCATGGAATTGTAAGCGCCTCCGTTGAGATAAGCTTCAAAATCTTTTGCGACAAGGGTTCCGTCCTTTTTAAATCCGACTTTCGATTTAAGATTCATTCCATGACGGCGGCGCCCGCTCTCCAGCTCTTCCTGCCGGCTGAGAACAAAACGGACAGGCCGGCCGGTGCGGCGCGACATGAATGCGGCACAGAACTCCCACTTTCTCAGTTCCATTTTTCCGCCGAAGCCTCCGCCCACAGCGGGCTTCATCACACGTACATGGTTTTCCGGAATTCCTAAAGTAGAGGCGAGTAAACACTGAACGATATAAGGCGTTTGTGTGGAAGTATAAATCGTCACTCTTCCTTCCGAATCTGTTTCAGCAAGAGTTGCGCAGGGTTCCATATACGCATGCGAATGAGGATGAACAACGAACGTATCCTCACGGATATAATCAGCAGTCTTGAATGCCGATTCAATATCACCTACATCGATTTTTCTGTCGAGACTTATATTTGATTTCAGTTCTTTATTTTCATCATGGATCAGCGGAGCGCCGGCAGCAAGCGCATCTTCAATAGAAAAAACGGCAGGCAGTTCTTCGTATTCAACTTTTATCAGCGACAATGCTTCTTCAGCAATATCCGGATCGATGGCAGCCACGGCAGCGATCTCATCCCCGATGTAACGCACTTTGTCAACCGCAAGCGGAAGTTCATCCTGCGTATTTGGGAACAATCTCCAGTTTCCGAATTTAATGCAAGGCGTGTCTTTTCCTACGATCACATCTTTGACTCCCGGAAGGGCAAGCGCTCGTGAAATATCTATGTTGAGAATTTTTGCATGTGCCTTGGTGCTCTTCAGTATCTTTCCATGCAGCATGCCCGGTAATATAATATCTCCGGCATAAAGCGCCTTGCCCGTTACTTTTGCCGGGCTGTCGATGCGGGGGATGCTGGCCCCGATCAGATTATTTTTACCTTTTATAGCGCTCATCAATTTTTCTTTTTTGTTGCAGCCGCCAAACTTGCGTCTAAAGCTCTCCGTGTTAATACTTCTACCATTGCTTTTCTGTACTCTGCAGAAGCTCTCATGTCGGATATGGGGCTGGCTTCTTCTCGTGCGATCTTTGCCGCATCATTAAAAAGTTCTTTCGTAGGAGTTTTTCCTGTAAGTATTTTTTCAGCTTTAACAACTCTGATTGGTTTGGGAGCTACAGCGCCCAATGCGATCCGTGCTTTACTTACTGTGCCGTCGTTATTCAATGTTAACAGTGCAGATACGCAGATGCCGGCTATATCCACTTTGCTGCGGGTAGAAACTTTCTGGTAATTTGAACCGGTTGATTTTTCCGGAATGGGAATTAGAAACTCCTTGACAAGTTCTCCGGTTTCAAGTACGGATTTTCCAGGTCCTTTGAAAAATTCTTCAATCGGAACAACTCGTTCGCCGTCCGATCTGATGATCACCACTTTTGTATCGTAAATCATCAGTGGCGTTGCATTATCTGCAGAAGGACTTGCATTGCAGATATTTCCTATCAGTGTTCCCATATTCCGGATCTGCACGGTAGCGGTAACACTCGCTGCTTCTGATAAAGCAGGAAAATTCTTTTCCACTTCAGCATCTTCTACCACAGCAGAAAGTTTTGCCATTGGCCCGATCGCTAATTCTCCGCCGGGACGCAGTGTGATGTAATCGATCTCCGGAACACTGTTCAAACCAATGACAAATTCGGGCTGAAGAGTTCTTAGTCCCATTTTTATCAGCAGGTCTGTTCCTCCGGCCATGATGCTGGACTTGCTTCCATGACTGGCACGCATGATCAATGCTTCCTTCAGTGTTTTCGGTGCCAGGTATGTGAATTTCGGAATGGACATTTTTATTTTTCTTTCACCGGGTTTTTCATTTTCTCGCCTGCTACTTCAATGGCTTTTACGATACGGGCATAGCCGGTACAGCGGCATAAATTTCCTGAAAGGGCCTGGCGGATCTGTAGTTCTGACGGATTCGGATTCTTATCGAGAAGATGTTTGGCCGACAGTACCATTCCCGGTGTACAATACCCGCACTGGATGGCTCCCTCATTGATAAATGCTTCCTGGATGGGATGAAGTTTGTCGTAACTGAGTCCGACCCCTTCAATGGTTATAATTTCTTTTTCCTGTGCCTCCACTGCGAGCGTAAGACAAGAACAAACCGATTTGCCGTTCACCAGAACAGTACAGGCCCCGCAGTCGCCCGTCTGGCATCCGATCTTCGTTCCTGTCAGATGAAGATCTTCCCTGAGAACTTCCACCAAAGTTCCGGATGGATTTACTGCTACCTCGTATGGATCGCCATTCACTTTTAATTTCACATTTACTTTAGGCATGTGTTCTGTATATGTTTAAATACGATGCAACTGATCAAAGATATTTATTTGGAAATGGAAGTCCCCGGTTTTCGGGCTATTAAAAAGTATGTTTTTTTTTAGCTTAACATTTTGCAATACCAATTTTGTATTGTAATGTAAACTGCCCAAAAACAAAATCGAATCGAAGTAATCAGGCAGAGTAGTTCTGTTTTAGAACTGTTTGCCTGGCTTTAAGAATTAATTTTTTAAGAAATAACGGATCACATCCGTGGTGGAAACGATTCCCTTCACCAATTCATCATCTGCAATTATTATTGCATGAACTTTTCCTTTTCCCAGTTCTTCGGCTATTTCTTTTAATGTGGAAGAAGAAGGCATGGTAACCGGGTTGTGCCGCATGATGTCTTTTGCAAGCAGCATTTGATACACCTCGTCATCATCATCCAGCGAAGCGTCTTTAATGGAGTATAAATAATCGGTGAGGCTGATGATCCCTTTTAGTTTTCCTTTTTCTTCTACAGGAATATGATGATGGAACTTCTTTTTCTCGAAAATATGTTTTACATCTAATAATTTCTGAGAGGGAGTGACCGAAACCACTTCCCGGGTCATTACATGCGCTATTGGAATATTGATGTTCATAAAATTATTTATATAAAATTAGTTCTCCTCAAGGCTTTGGAAATGATAATAATCAGTTTTTGAATTTCTATAACTGATTCGAGTCATTCTGATTCGGGTAATAATTTTTCACATTTGGGAAATTAAAAAAATAAATACTATGCGTGCAAAAACATTAATAGAGTTACTTACTCTTTCAACAAATATTTACATGATCTCAAAAGATGAGGAATTCATGGAAAATCTTTCCGAAATGATCAAGAAAGGAAAAAAGAAGGCGGAAGATTTTGTGGATGATTTTACGGGAAAAGAGGATGAAGAAAAATATATTCAGAAGCTGCTGCATAAAATCAAAACAGCTAAAGAAGAGATGGAGAAGAAAATCGAAGAAACAGCTGTTAACGTGTATAGGAAAATGCATATCGCGCACACCAACGAAGTAAAAAAACTGGCGGATGAGATCGAACAGCTTAAAAGAGAGCTGGCTATTGCTGAATCCCGTATCGTTAATCTTGAACCGAAGCAGGCCTGATGGGGTTATTTTCCTACATAACCGGCCAATACAGTTATATAAGAAGGTACAATCAGATCATGCGCGTACTTCTTAAGTACGGGTTTGAGGATCTTGTTGCTTATATGGAAGAAAAGAAACGTTTTAGTTTCCTGAAAAAATTTATTCCAAAATCTACCTACGAACATGCACTTCATCTTAACAAATGGGAAAAAATACGGCTTGTCTGCGAAGAACTGGGGCCGACTTTTGTAAAATTCGGACAGCTATTGAGTAACCGTCCTGATATTTTTCCTTCAGAATTAATTATGGAACTGGAGAAGCTACAGGACAGTGTCCCGCCTTTTTCAGGGAAGATTGCACAGGACTTCCTGGAACAGGAGTTTAAAAAGAAAACGGAAGAGATGTTCTCTTCGTTTGAACAGGAAGCATTTGCTTCTGCTTCAATGGCACAGGTACACCGGGCTACCTTAAAGAACGGGGATAAAGTGGTTCTGAAAATTCAGCGCCCCGGAATTAAAGAAGTGATTGAGTCGGATATAAAAGTGATGTTATATGTAGCGGCAATATTTTACAAACGAATTCCATCTATCAAAAGCTTTGATCCGATCGGGTTGGTGAAAAATTTCGAAAAGAGTGTGATGCTGGAACTCGATTTCATCCATGAGTCGGTAAATATTCAGCGTTTTCATAAAAACTTTCAGGAAGATGAAAATGATGAGGGGTGGATCCATTCTCCGAAAATATATCCTGAATTCACTATGTCAAAGGTGCTGACCCTTGAATTTATCGACGGCGTAAAAATATCTGACTATGAAAAAATAAAAAGCAGCGGGCTGGACAGAAAGGTCATTGCAAGAAGGCTGGCCGTTTCCTACTTTAAACAGATATTTAATTACGGATTTTTTCATGCAGACCCGCATCCGGGAAACTTGTTGGTGCTTCCCAATAATGCGGTGTGTTATCTCGATTATGGGATGATGGGAAGTATTATGAAAAAAGATATTGAGCAGTTCGGCTATCTTTTCATTTCGGTACATAAAAAAGATGTAAGAAGAATCATCCGGTCGTTGCAGCAGCTTTCAGATAGTTCACTTATCCATAATGTTCGTGATTTAGAGTCCGATTTGAATGAATTTGTCCAGAATTATTCCTTCAGGAGTATTCATTCAAATGAAATGAGTACGGTATTGCTTGAATTAAAGGATATCATCATAAAGCATGGTTTAAAAGTTCCTTCTCATTTTTTTCTTCTTGCCCGGTCCATGGTCACCATTGAAGGCGTCATACATAATCTTGATGCTGAACTTGATCTGGAAAAACTGATGCGGCCTTACCTCATTAAAACAATTGCAAGGCATTATAACCCTGTAAAGTTTGCAAGCAGGATTTTCAATTCAATTTATGAATTAGGAATGTACATGGAAGATTTTCCACGTGATCTTAAAAATGCAATTCACCGGATCAACTCAGGTGAATTGAAAGTAGACCTTCGGCATAAAGGCATCGATCCGCTTGTACACACGATTAACCGGGTTACCAAACAAATAGTTTCAGCGGTCATATTATGCGGCCTTTTGATCGGAACTTCGTTGCTGCTGGTCAATAATGTAAAGCCCTTCTGGGGGGAAACGTCTGCTTTTGGTATAATCGGATTAATTGTAACTGCTTTTGTTTTACTGGGTATTATGAAAGATCTGCGCAAAGGCGACCATGATGAATGGGAGGGGTGGGAGGAGTGATTCGTGATTCTTCTGATCTGTATCCTCTGAAATTTTCGGGATGAGATTTCTCACTGCTTCCGGTGGCATTCGTCATTACAAATCTCCTTTAAAATATATTTCTTTATTCAAATTCATCGATAGGATATGAAAACAAATTATTCTATATTTTTTATTTCTGTATTTCTCTTTTTAACATGTGGAATTTATACAGAGATCTCTGTTACTTCTGATGCAACTGCAGGATTTTCGCAATACAAAACCTTTGCCTGGCTTCAGGATAATCTGGATACAGCCAATTCACCCTACAACAATGAGATCATTCGGAACAATATCCGGAATTATATAGGGAAAAGCTTTGCAGAACGGGGATTTACCGTGAATCTCGATACACCCGATGTGCTGTTGCAGGTGGTTATTTCAAATCACAAGAAGGAGGCAAAGTATTATTATTCTGTAAATCCAAGATCGTATTATTATACTCCTTATTATTATTGCAGCGAGTATTATTGCCCATATAATTTTGAATATTACTACCGCAATTCAGCCAACTATTGCTATTCGATGGGCTATTGTGTAGAAGTCATTAACTATGTAGAAGGTGCTATCACACTAAATGTCATTGACCGGATAGAGAGCAAGTTAATTTGGTCGGGGACGGCTAAAGGTGATATTTACGATCCAGCCTATATCAACAGGAGCATTCATCCGGCTGTGGAAGCGATCATGGAAAAATTTCCGGTTAGATCCATTGATAATAAAAAGAAAGAAATTCCTTCAGTTGATCGTTCTGAAACAAATAATTCAATAAAGCGATAGTCATTCACAACAGCAGCTCTTTTATTTTTTTAATTTATTCTGACCGGGAAAAAGTTTTCTTGAGGTGAGAATAGGCATCGGATATGCCTTCTCTGAAATTTTCCCATTGATCTTCTGCTTCGGATTCACTCTTCAATAGTTTCTTTTTTATATCGGAAAGCTTTTTAGAAAGTTCTTTCTTTTTATCTTCAAATTCAACCCGTGTTTCCAATTTACTGAGTTCAAACCGCATTTTAATAATATTCATTTTGATCCTGAACTTTCCTGCTTCCAGCATAAGTTTCGTGTAATATTCATTCGCTATCTTATTTTTCTGGACAAATGCCTCCAGTTCATCTAATGTTTTTGTGATTTTTTTGCGTTGCGCTTCAAAAACATCTTTTGTTTCCGCTTTCCCAAGAGCCAGTTGAACCTCCAGTGTTTCAAACAACGTTTGAAGCTCTGTTGATTTTTTCTTTGCAACACCTCTGGCCTCTGCCAGGCGCATTTTGGATTCATTTACAAACTTGTTGAAATTCTTCTTTGCTTCTTCGTAGACATCATGTGCTTCGGCTTTCCCAAGTGCAACTTGTAAGCGGAATTCCTCCAGTTCCGTTATGGCCTTCTTTACGCCATTAATAAATTTTTCACTTAACGGAGTTTGCTCTGTGGTTTGCATGTGAATTGATTTTATTATTATAACAAATATGAGAATGTGGGATTACCTTATGAATGATGATAATCAACCTGCAAAGTGATCTTTATCAGCCTGGATTTGATTGGCTAAAAATAAATTTGTTAAAATGATATTATATGAACCACAAAAAATATTACATCGAATTAGGGAAATTATTCTATGCAATTGCCAATGCAGACGGCAAGATAGAACCTAAGGAAATAGCTGCTTTGCGTGAAATAATACAAAACCAATTTGTAACGGTTGAGGCCGAATCGGATGAGTTTGGCGTGAACGATGCCTATTATGCCGAATTTGAATTTGAAACCCTGAATGAAAAGAGTGCCAATGTCGAATTGGCTTTTAATTCGTTTATCAATTTTGTGAAACTGAATAGAAATGAAATTGATAAGGAAATGAAACAATCCTGCATTATGGCGGCCACAGCTATTGCGGATTCTTTCCATAAGAAAAATCAGAGTGAAGTTCATTATATTTCAAGGTTAAAACATGAGCTGCATAAGATCTGATCACCCTGTAGATTTTGTTAATGAATTCTGATAACAATAGGCAGGAACAGATTTTTCTGGAAGGGCCTCAGTCAAGAGGCAAAGAATTTTTATTTGCTCTTAAAGTATTACAAGAATTCATAATGGGTTTCAGGAAATTTCATTTTCTTGGACCCTGTGCTACTGTTTTTGGCTCAGCACGGTTCACGGAGGAGCATCCCTATTACAACAAAGCAAGGGAAATGGGAGCTGAACTGGCAAAGCTTGGCTTTACAGTTATGACAGGAGGAGGAGGAGGGATCATGGAGGCAGCAAATCGCGGAGCGAAAGATGCTGGCGGAAGATCCGTAGGATGCAATATTGCTCTTCCTTTAGAACAGAGATCCAATAAATATCTCGACAGATGCGTTAAAATTGATTATTTTTTTGTCAGGAAAGTATTGCTTTCAAAATATTCCTTTGCATTTATTGTCATGCCCGGTGGTTTTGGAACGATGGATGAATTTTTTGAAGCGCTTACGCTGATACAAACGAATAAAGTGAAAAACTTCCCGGTTGTGCTTTTTGGAAAGGAATACCACAAAAATCTTTACGAACATTTTCAACTATCTATCAAAGAAGGAACGATAGGCGAGAACGATATTAATATGTTTTATTTTACTGATAGTATTCCTGATGCCATTCATTTTATTGAACATAATGCCATTCAGAAGTTTCATCTCAGGAGCGCTAGAAAGATGATTGTGAAACCGATCCGTATTCTGGGAGAAAAAGAAATTTGATTAATAATTGTATGTTTTCAAAATTATAGTATGATCACAAAAATCACCAATGCTGACCGTAAAAGGAATCCCGCAGCTACAAAGGGTAAAATGTATAAGCTTATATCAAAAACCACTGGAAGAGCACTGGGGTATGGAAGTATTTCTTATTTAAAAAGACGGGAAAGGCAAATACAGTTTTTTAAAAGAAAGGGATGATTATTTTTTACCTGCCTTTTTTTCGCTAAAATATACTGAAAGGACACTATTCGGGTTTATTAGATTTAGAATATCTTTTTTTTGCAACTCAACGGTAAATGTTTTGTTGCCTTCTAAAGTATAATTATCGTAAAAGGCGAATAAATTATTGCCTTCCAGGTAAAACTGGCATCCGCTTAAGATCATTTCCGGATTTTCAGGAACAAAATCCAATTTTGATGCAATAACAGAATCGAGTTGATGAAGGGTTCGGGTATCTCTCCTGAACAATGAAGTATTTTCAACTTCCATCCCGGTTTTGAGATTGTATATGTGATAGGTGGTTTTGCTGAAACATATTTTTGCATAGGTAGGACAACTCCCTTCCATCAAACCGTATGAAAGCAAGTCGTTTTTAATGGAAACAATTTTTACTTTATCCCAGTACCTGTTCAGAAGGGGAAAATGCATGGTTGATCGGTCGCATATTTTCTCATTACAGTCACCAAGGGCAACTTCGCGTGAAAGCATTAAATTGATGGCAGATTCCATGTCCCCCAGGTTGGAGATCTCCGGATACATTATTTCCCATATGCAGGTGCTGTCGTTGTAATATTGCCGGTTCAGCGTATTGACTACCATTAATTTCTTTCCGTTGTTTTCAAAATAGACCGTGTCTTTTATGATTTCCGCCTGGGAAAATGCGGGAATACCTGGAAAGATCAGAAAGAATGTGAAGAGCAGGCTGGATATACTTTTTATTTGAATATTAATAAATCGATCGCTTAATGCAGGGTTGGAAAATAGTTGCATATTAAATTTTATATAAAATCATTTGAAATATTTTGCTCTGTGAATTAAAAATAAATTTGAAAAGCAAATCAGGGAATGACTGCCATCAGAAGAACGGATGATCATGGTCATTTATTTCTTATACTTTGCACGATGCAGTTCCTCTGCTTCCTCAATTGAATGAGAAGAGGATAGGTCTTTCTCGCCTTTAGCCATACGGGAGAGTTTCCTGTAATATCTTGTCAGGGTTTCAATTTCTTCTTCACTTAGGTCTTCCGCATCAATAAGGCGATTGCTGGGGCCTTTAAGGGAAGCAACCAGCTCATTTAATTTAAGATGAATGGCTCTTGAATCTTTATTCTGCATTCGCTGTATCAGGAATACCATAAGAAAGGTAACAATGGTAGTTCCTGTATTGATCACCAGCTGCCAGGTGTCCGAGAAATTAAAAAAGTAACCGGTGCAAATCCAGATGATTATTATTCCAAGGGCCAGAATGAATGCTTTGGTTGACCCGCTGAATACAGTGGCCTTGTGTGCAAGTTTCTCAAAAGATGACCGGTGCATCATTTCAGACCGTTAAATTTTTATTGACCTGTGTTTTTCTTTTTTTTATCTGTTGCTGTAAGGCATCAATAGTTGAATTTATTGCTTCTTCAAAAGATTCACTTTGGCGTTTTGCAAACAGTGTTTTGCCGGGTAGGGGAACCTTTATTTCGCAGACTTTATTCTCTGACTGTT
>JAHEYJ010000102.1 GCA_023251675.1 Bacteroidota bacterium | reverse complement strand
TTCCACACATTAAAAGGATAGAGGTTCAAGTGTTTTTCAAACCCACGGTTAAGCACAAACTTTTCGCCTGCCTCCGGAGACACCTGGCGTTTGAGCGCAGAAGGAAAAAGCACTCTTCCTTTTGCGTCAACAGTTGCTTCAAATTCTCCTAGTAGGCTGACCATAGATTTAATGCGTGTTCGCGGGGATTTTTTGTTGTGCCAAATGTAAATATAATTTTACCACAAAATCCCACTATGTTGATAATTTTATTGATTTTATTAGATTAATAAGAATAATAAAAAAACATTTATCTATGAAATAATGCTTAAAATACACGGTGGTAAAAAATGGCATTTTTTTGTTAATAACGTGTTAATTCATGTTTATTTGATGTTAACAGCATTTTATTGTCCTTTTTCCTCACACAAACAATTACTTTTGCACTGAGGAAAATTTTATGCTGAAGAAGATTGACATAGACGGTGTATTCAAAGGCAAGAACCCCGGGCTTTATAAGATCCTGCCCTCGTTTGTTTTTTCTTACTTAAAAAAAATCATCCACCAGGACAAGATCAATGCGTTCCTTGAAAAACATTATGGTAAGACCGATTTTGATTTCATTCACGCCATCATCAATGAGTTTGGGATCAAGACGAAAGTGATAGGAATAGAAAATGTTCCCGTTACGGGAGGGAGGGTTTTTGCATGCAATCACCCCCTGGGTGCGCTCGATGCGCTGGCCATGCTGGATGAGGTAGGAAAAGTAAGGAGGGATGTTAAATTTCTTGTCAATGACATGCTGCTGAATATTGAGAACCTGAATAATATCTTTACCGGGGTGAATAAAGTAGGCAAGACATCAGGCGGAGCATTAGAGGAAATAGAAAAAGTATTCGCGATGGACCTGGCGGTCTTCACTTTTCCTGCCGGCCTTGTTTCAAGAAAACAGTTCCCGAATGGATTTTTAGGCAAGAGTGTAATACAGGACCTTGAGTGGAAGAAAAGTTTTATTTCAAAAGCAAAAAAGTACAGGAAGAACGTAATTCCGGTTTATATTGATGGTCAGAATTCAGACTTCTTCTACAACCTCGCGTTGTGGAGAAAACGCCTGGGGATAAAGTCCAATATTGAAATGTTATATCTTGTAAATGAAATGTACAAGCAACACGATAAGACAATTACCATTATATTTGGTAAAGAAATCCCCTGGGAAACATTTACAAATCGTTTTAAGGATAATGAATGGGCGGAGAAAGTTAAAGAGCATGTATATGAAATGGGAAAGCAAAATCAAAGCTTAAAATTCGAACCTTAGACATTCGCAGGGAACATTTAATCGAGAACTTTCTGATGAAACCAATTATTCCACCGGTCGATAAAGATTTGCTGCTGAAAGAGCTTACAAAAGAAAGGTTTGTCCGTGATACCAATTATGGGAACAATGAGATCTATGTCGTGTCTAATAATGATTCACCAAACGTCTTAAAGGAAATCGGGCGCCTGAGGGAAGTTTCTTTCAGGACCTCCGGCGGAGGAACGGGACTTGATTGCGATCTTGATAATTTCGATACTGACAAGGTGTGCTATAAGCAGCTTGTGGTCTGGAATGTAGAAGACAAAGAAATTGTAGGCGGATACCGGTTCATCCTTATACGTGATGCAGAAAATGATGCCAATGGCATTCCGAAACTTTCCACTACCCATTATTTCAAGTTCAGTGAAAAATTTGTAAATGAGTTTGCGCCCTATACCATTGAACTGGGGCGCTCATTTGTTCAGCCGATGTATCAACCGAGTGCCGGTAACCGGAAAGGTTTGTTCTCGCTGGATAATTTATGGGATGGACTTGGAGCCATTCACGTGGACAATCCGGATATGAAATATTTTTTCGGGAAGATGACCATGTACAAGAACTTTAACCGCCAGGCGCGCGACCTGCTCCTTTACTTTCTTGAACTTTATTTCCCGGATACAGAAAAAATGGTGGTTCCCTGTCATCCCCTTGCATATGAAACAGATATCACTTCCTTCAAAACAATGTTTAGAAAAGATTTGCCTTATAAGGAAGCACATGCCATTCTTAACCAGCATGTACGCAAACTGGGCGAGAACATCCCTCCTCTCTTCAATTCCTATATGAATATTTCACCCAGCATGAAAACTTTCGGAGCTGCTGATAATCATGATTTTGGAGATGTGGAAGAAACGGGGATCCTGGTTACCATTGCGGATATCTACCCCAGCAAGAAAGAAAGACACATCATATCTTATAAGAAGAAGTCATAGATCTATTACTTATATTTTGCTAATTCCTCATTGGAAATAGCTATGCTTATTACCATATCGAGCCAAGGACATCTTATAACCTAAGCAATACGCCCAGTATTTATTTCATCTATCATTTTTTCTGGAAGATCCCCATCAAGCAAAAGAATATGAAAAACTAAATGAATATTCTTTTTACTGCACTTTTAACAGTATATCCGATTTTTCCTGTTCGCTTTTAGGTAGTTTGGTTCTGAACTGGTGTTGAATACCAAAATCTAACTCGGCAATATTATTTACGTTAGAGTCGAAAACAGGAAATGAAACCCTAGAATACTTCGCTCTTTGAATCAATTGGTTGTAAGGAGCAGGATCGTGTCCCCAAGTTTTTCTGAAAATAATAATATCCGGCTGAAGTTTCATGTCATTTTCAAGATTGATATTGACATATCCTAATATCACTTTACAATCCAAATAAAAAACATAAGACAATTCTTCATAATTGGTAGCCAAAATAAGATTTTCCGGATTCTTATATTTCTCTTTTATGAATGGGATCAAATAATCAAGCGGCCCTTTTAGTTGATGAGTAAGTTGGTACCCATACTCTTTCAAATAATTGATCTTAGGCTGAACGTTCATAGCGAAAACAATCACCAATAGAACCGAAAAAGAAATCTTATACAATTTAACTGAGCTTTTCCTTCCCTGAGCTGATATATATCTGAAAATACTTACAGCGTCTAATAACAATATCAGGATCATGATCGGCTGCAAGACGATGACATATCTTGCCCAAATGATCGGAATGGGCATTTTGGATATCATCAAACAATAGCAAATAAAAAATACCGTCATGAAGAAAGAGACCATCTCCAAACTTCCGTATCCATTTTTTTTCAATTCCGTTCTTTGACCAAATCTAGTTTTGATCCAGATCACCGATTCAAGGAATTTCACGAGCATTACTAAATAGAGAAATTCCTGGGTTGTAAAAACATAAAATATTCTTTCCAGGTGAGCAAAATAGTAACCTGTGTTATAGTGATAAAACTCCATTGCTCTTGCAGCAGTAGAGAAGGTTTCAAAAGAGATTACAAAAGGAGAAATAAGTATCCCGGAAATTAATACAGGTGAGCAGCTAACGAACTTTTGAGGAATTGGTCTCCAAATCGAAGCAACGCGCAATCCTTCCTTCTTAATGATCGAGAAAATATCTGCAACGTAGTTGATTCCCTCGCAGATGCACAGAGTCAGGCAACACGAAGCAAAAACAATCACGTTGATCTGATATGAAACAAATAAGACCAATGTCATCAAAAGTAAATACTTCTTAATTGAATACTTCCTCAGATAGAAATTATTAATAAAAACATAAAAGAAACACGCAACTATGAACAAGACAAGCGAATAATAGCGAGCCTCTCGCAGGTGCAAAAAAAGAGGCACTGAAAGCAATTCAAAAAATACAAAAGCAAGTACGATCTTAAAATACGTTTTGCGGTCTAAAAAGAGATCCTTGATTGCTAAAATAAATAATATCAAGCCGATCAATCCCATCGTAGCAAAAGTCATTCTGATAATGCCTCCTTTTAAATAAATATCATCGACATGCTCAGAGAAAAAAACTCCGATAGCGGCAAAATAATAATGCCCCCATGGCATAGCTATATTTGCATCCCATGCTGCCTTGTAGGCGATACCAGTTTTGTCTTCAGTCAGAAATATTTTGTTTTTCCCGTCATTCACTTTAGGATATCCATACTTTAAAATTTGTTTGGCGGTCATGATGGTATCCGACTCATCATTCCAGATCAACGGGTAAGAAATATTTTTATACAGCATCAAACAGAACAAGGAAGATAATATAAAGATCAATAATTTGTAATTGACCCATTGCCCTTTTTCCGTTAACGCTGGTTTTACGGCTTTCAAATCTGCCTTTGTCTTTTTTGATACTGCCATCCTTACAATGAAGTTATTGATAAATCAAATTATTTTTACTCTCTTTCTCGTTAGCCAGAAAACATAGTTGACTCTCTTCTTCATCCAGCTTTGCCTGTCTCGAAACTCCTATACAAAATTAATCATTATAAAATGCACAAGCACTATCACTATTTCCTCACACGGATTTCATGAAGACAAATTTCCTTATCAAGAGAAATGACAATACTGCTATAGGAAGGGTCACAATCGCGCCGGCAATGTATGCGTTTGTTATCCCTGCATAAGTCAAAAATTTTATCGATACGGATTGAAGTGTCATGAGGAATATATATATAGCAAAAAATCGAAAAATTTTTGAATTGTCTTTCGATTTAAATACAAGGCCGCCATAAGTCTTGAAATTAAATAATATTGCAACGCAGGTTGCCGCTACAACGGATACATATGGGTTCTTAATGAGATAAACGAACAAAGAATAAACTAAATATCCAAATACAGTATTTAATCCACCCACAAGCAAAAATTTAAGAAAAGGGTGAAATAAAATTTTCTTCATCATCTATCTTTCATTAAAATTATTTGCCCTCTGAAAGCGTGGCAATAGTAATCATATTACCCAATTTTAGAGGCATGATCAGGTTAGTTGTGTTTGGAATTTCGTTGCCAAGTTTGTTCATTCCTGTTGCCCATAACCCATGTTTAAGAAGATATCCTGCAGGAAAATAATTTACAGTGTCGTGAATTCCTATTGTCTTAAAACCACATGTAGTTAGCAGATTCCTAATTGATTTCGGACTAAAGAGCTGCGGATGTTGAAGGCAATACGCGGGCCAACGGCTTCTCGTAAAAGAAGGTAAAAGCGAATTTTCATTGTGAGTTACAATTGCCAGGATTCCCCCATTGGCCATCTTCTCTTTGATCTCCCTAAGCACTTTTTGTGGTTCAAGCAGATGGTCTAAAACGTGTATCATTACCACAGTGGACACTGAATGGTTGTCTATGTCATCATAATTGAACATCTCGGTCTTGATATGATATTCTTTATCCTTGACCCGATCTGCCAAAGCCTGGTGGACAGCTTTGTTAGGTTCATACAACCAGAACGTTTCGAATGCACCCTCCTTAGCGCAGGCCTCCGTAAAGATTCCGATATCAGGTCCAATTTCAAGTAACGCGCCAGTCAAAGGTGAGTATCTCCTTAATGTTTTGAAATATGAATATTGAGTTTTTTGAATTGCAGCCATCGGCATCTCAGCCGTATTATCCGGCATTTGCGAGTAAAGGGCTTCTAACTGCTCAGAAGAAAAATAAGTGGGACAGAATAAAATCCGGCAATTCATACACCGATAATATGAGAAGAAGATCTTTTCTTTAAAGAATCCACGCCAAGGTTCAGTTAAAGAAGCAAAATCCAAATTCTCAGCTCGAATTTTAGAAGATACCTTCAAAGCTGCAGGAGTTTTATTAAGACAAATCGGGCAGTTGCGTTCAGGAAAATTTGCAAATGAATTCATAATAATCTAAGTAATAATCGGAACCGGAAATATATTAATCAAAATTAATCCTTTCCTTTTCAATCACCAGTGGGCGCTTTCGAACTTGCGTATGAATTGCTCCAATGTATTCCCCGATTATTCCAATAAAAAATAACTGAACAGACGAGAAGAAGAATACTCCGATCACCAATGGCGCCATGCCCATGTTGAAACTCTCCCAGAAAATAAATTTTAAAATAAAATAAACCACGGCGGTTAAAAAACTTACGATAGCTGTCACAAAGCCGATGAGTGCAGATAATCGCAAAGGTAGTTTTGAATGATTGACAAAGCCCAGCATCGCCATGTCATACAGGGTAAAAAAATTATTCTTGGTTTTTCCTTTAGCCCGGAGCGGCTGAGTATATTCAATTTCACATCTATTAAATCCAAGCTCAGTTATCAATCCTCTGAAATAAGGATAAGGGTCATCTAGGTTTCGCAAGATGCTGATAAATTGCTGATCGTACAATCCAAAGCCAGTAAAGTTCTTTATTGGGGCATCATCACCTGAGGCATTTGCCAGCAAAGAATAAAAAAACTTTCTCACTCCGAACATCATCGGATTTTCTTTGCTCTTACTTTTAACGCCTATCACGATCTTATATCCCTCTTCCCACTTCTTAAGAAAATCTGCGATCAATTGAGGCGGGTCCTGAAAATCTGCCACCAACGAAATAACAGCATCCCCTTTGCATTGAATTAACCCATGAAACGGCGAACGGATGTGCCCAAAATTCCGAGCATTAACAATGACCTTAACATGTTTATCAGACTTGGCCATTTCTCGCAATATCTCTACCGTTCTATCACCCGAAGCATTATCAATAAAAACATGTTCATAGTCAAACTGAGGTAATGTTTCAAAAACTTTTGCCACTGCTTTAATTAATTCAGCAACGTTTTCCTCTTCGTTGTAGCAAGCTGTTAGGACTGATATAAATTTTCTTTTTATTTCCATAGCTAACAATATTCTTGAATAAATTTGCTATACGCCTCTTTGGCTTTTTCAATTGACAGATTTGTTATTTTTTCCAGCGTATAATCATGATGAAGCAAAATGAGCGGCAGTCCTGTACCAATTCGCTTCTTGTCTTGCTTTATCCCATCGATAACAGCATCAGCCGAGATATTTTTCAATATTTTATAATTGCTTTTCAGCAATGGAAACAATAATGAATCATCTATACTCTTTTTCTTTTCCTGAGAGATCAGTCCTTTGTCTGCTGCAATAGAATTGGCTATGATCATGCCGATGATAACAGCTTGTCCATGCGGAATTTTATACAGTGTTGCCGATTCTATAGCATGGCCAAAGCAGTGGCCGTAATTCAATAAATTTCTTTTTCCAGCATCAAATTCGTCCTGCTCCATGTAAGACCATTTGATCTTTAATGACTGCTTGATTAAATGCAGCAGAACAGAAATTTCCTTCTTGTTAACTGAATCTATTTTCGAAGTTAGATCCTTAACATCTTTTTCACTACTCATTAAATGCAGTTTCGCCACCTCACCCATCCCGCTGTAAAAATCTTCAGCTTTTAATGTGAGTAAGAAATCAGGGCAAATATAAATTTCATGAGGAGGATAAAAAGTTCCTAAAATATTTTTATATGATTTATAATTCAACGATGTTTTACTTCCCATGCAACTATCCGCTTGCGCCAACAAAGTTGTTGGCACATAGACCCAACGGAGGCCTCGATAAAAGACCGAAGCAACAAATCCGGTAACATCCTGAGTTATTCCGCCACCAAAAGAAACAACAGTTGTTTTTTTATTAGGTTTCAGCTCAATAATGCGGTCAATAATTTTTTCTGCAGCTGCGAGCGTTTTACTTTCTTCAATCGCTGTAAATTTTATCAAACGCGATCTATCAGCCAACTCGGTAATAATCGGATAATACATTATAATATTTTCATCAATAATGAAAATAGCATTTTCTATAGATAAAATTTTTCTTGCGAACGAAAAATCAGATTCATAAAAGATCTGGTAATCATGAATATTTGATCTGACAGTAGTTGTATTCATACTATTGAAAATCCTCCATCAGCGACGATGGTTTGGCCAGTTACATAACTATTTTTATCCGAGCAAAGAAAATACACCAATTCAGCAATCTCAGAAGGTTCAGCAAGTTTTTTAACAGGAATGCCTGATTTAATTGATTCTATTTGATTGGGAGAATTATTTTTCTTTGTCAGTTCTGTATTGACATAACCCGGCGCGACCGCATTGACTAAAATATTATAAGGCCCAAATTCTACGGCAGCAGAACGCGTAAAGGAATTAATTGCAGCTTTAGATGCAGCATAAGTGCTTCGCCCAGGTTTTGAAATCACACTCCAGATAGAACTAATGTTCACGATACGTCCGTAGTGCTGTTTCTTCATTTTGGCTGAAAGCAGATCAGTAATCAGAGCTGGTCCCCAGAAATTAATATCCATCAGCTGTCTTGCTTTTTGAAATTCTATACTTCCAATCTCTGCCAACGGATTTACTCCGGCATTATTAACGAGAATATGCACCTCAGAATTCAGGCTGACTAAAAAGTTACGAATGCTTTGTTCGGAAGTAAGATCTAATTCACTGTGAGAAGGCGCCAGAACACGGATTCCATTATCAGAAAATACTTTACAAATAGCTTTACCAATCCCTTTGCTGCCACCGGTTACTAATGCTATCTTATTAATAATTTCCACCGGCTTGTTCAATTAGTTTTTGATATCTATCCTGCAACATACTAATGCGAACTTCGTCTTCTTTGTAGATCATTCCATAGAAGTTTCGCTTATTCTTAAGCCACATCAATTCGAAACCAACTGCTTTTAAAATTCCTTTATCTGCATGAACTCCGCATGCTTCAGGTGCTTGAAATAATACCTTGCGGGTTTCATATTTATTAAGTAAACCGGGAGCTAAGGCATTAAAGAAAGGAATAGAATATTTAGAAACTCCACCACCAATAACACATTCCATATCTTTTCTGTGACCCTTTGCCTTTTTCATTACATCCTCACAAATTAATCTGATCTGATCAACATTAATGTCTTCTCTCGTTAATCCCATGGAACCTGTCATGTCTACACGACCCACAACAATTCCTTTTAATTCTGAAATATTGGGAAGCTTCAACATTTCATTAAAATTCTTTACAGCGGTAAAGGTTTCTATATTGATCAGGAAATCAACTTCTTTTCTTTCTTCTTCCGGAAAAGCTGCATTTGCACATGCCAAATATTTTTTCAGTGCATAGGGAGTTTCGATCATCGGCCCCACTATCCTGGTAACACCAATAGAGCGGGCATCATACATATCTTTTAGCGCTTCGCAGCCGCCAATTTTTATGGTCAACTCTAAGCCTGCTTTTGTGACAACCTCCTTCAATCGAAGCGCCTCTTCTAACCGTGTGCCTTCAGCTTCGAATTCCGCTTTTACACCAATGACAAAGTGATTCTCCTTGAGATCCTTTAATTGGTCGGTCATTTTTTTCTCTACCTGGTTCATAGGCTTCTGGTTTTTTAGGTTCAACAAATATATTCAAACTAAGGTTTCCATTCTTTAATAATTAAATTACGATCAAATTCTTCCCTATCTAAAAACGGGAACAGATCTTCCAATGGCGAAGAGACCATTCTGCCATCGTCGAGTTTCTTAGATGCTAATTTTGGGGAAAATTTATATTCATATGGCAGCATCACTTCACACAATACGGGTTCATTGCATGTCAAAACCTCAGTAATAATTTCATCCACCTGACTGTAATTGGCAATATGAAAAGTCCTGAATCCATAGACCTGACCTAACTTTATAATGTTTGGAAAACTTACTCCACTGGCTGCATCAGAGCCAATTCTATAACTATTAAAGAAACTATCTTGTGTTTGCCTCTGCGAAACATAACCTTGGTTGTTCAAATAAAAAATCTTGACCGGCAATTTATTATGTACGATCGTTTGCAGTTCCTGAAGATTCATTTGCACACTACCATCTCCTGCCAGGCAAATCACACTGTTTTTATTATTTGCAGCACAAGCCCCAATTGCCGCAGGAAGGTCATATCCCATGGTGGCGCATCCGCTATTCCAAAAAATGCGTTGCCTTTTTTTAACCTTCATTACCTGGAATGCCACCACACATGCAGTTCCATTACCCGTCACACATATATCGCCTTCCTTCATTTTGTCACTTAATGAATTCATAAAAACATAAGGGTGTACAGAATCTTTCTGGTTATAATATTCTGGCAGGACTGTTGGATATTTATTTTTTCGCTCTTTACACCACGCCAACCATTCTGAATGCAAATCAGTAATATTACCAAACGCTTTATTCAACTGAAGAATGAATTCATTTGCATCAGCACAAATAGCCAGATCAGGCACTAAAGTAGGTTTCTTTAATTCGGAATCATCAACATCGACAACGATCTTATATGCCTCGCGGGCAAAACTGTCCCAATTGTAGCTAATCTGCCTGATATTATTTCTCGTCCCTATCGTAATAAGAACATCTGCATTTTGTACTGTAAAATTACCTGCACGAGATCCCAGTGTTCCGAATCTTCCTATGTAATTTGGATTTTCTTCTTCAAGAATATCTATGCCATTGAAAGTTGTGACCACCGGAATATTACAATTTGAAAGCAACTTTGAAAAATTACCGATCGCGCCTGAAATTCTGACTCCATGTCCTGCAAGAATGACCGGACGCTTCGCAGACCGTAATTTTTGAACGATCTCATCAATATCTTTTTGGGCTGGTTGTTTTGTCGTTTCAATATTCGCTTTAAAAGATCTCAACTTCGTTTCATCCACCGATGCACCTTGAATATTCAACGGAACATCTATCCATACAGGTCCGGGCCTTCCGCTTGTAGCAAGGTAAATGGCTTTCTCCAATTCATAACGAACGTCTTCAGCCTTTACCAACATAACAGCGTATTTTGTAATTGGCTTTACAACACTAACAATATCTGTTTCCTGATCACCCAGCTGACGAAGCCCTTTTATTTCCGGGCATGAATGAATAGTAGTTTCAAACTTTACTTGCCCTGATAAATATAATACCGGAACGGAATCAGTCCATTGACCGCAAACCCCCGTAAGTGTATTAAGTCCGCCGGGGCCACTGGTTACATTGACGACACCTAGCTTACCTGTTACTCGTGAATATCCTTCAGCGGCTATTGCGCAAGCCTGCTCATGATGATTACAAATGCAGTTAAATGCTTTACCTAGTGAATCATTCAAATGCATTGCACCGCCACCAGTCACCAAGAAAATATCCTTCACCCCATATTCTTTTAAGCGCTTTGCGATATAGTCCGTTACTTTCATCATAGGCAATTATTTATCAATTAGTAGTTTTTCAATTTCTATATTGGCTTTATTTACCTCATACCAACTGTACAGTTTCTCAATGCTCTTTTCCAAGGGTGTCAAAGAAATATCCCTCACTTCAGACTTCAATCTTGAATTATCTCCGCTGTATTCTAATCCCATTCCCTCATTAGCAATTACGATATCCAGATCCTTCCCTGAAATCGACCTAACGATCTTAGCAACATCCAATAATTCCACAGAACGATCAGGAGAAATATTATAGGCAGTATAATTGGCCTTATTCCGGATAAAATAATCAAGGATCGGCATCATGTCATCTATGAAGACAAAATCGAATCTCCTGTTTTGTTTCATGGTTATAGGCAGATCCCATAAAGCTTTACAGATCGCATTAGAAATAAAACGAATGGCATAATCCTCATATCTACCAAAAACAGAAAAAATTCTAAAATCAATTGTGTTTTTATAATGTGGAAAAAGCAATCCGAAGATATATTTATTAAGGCCATGCTCATCTACCGGAATATGCGCACCGAAATACTCCTCTTTCATTTTAGGCATATAGTGCTCCATGCCATAAATTGCTCCAGACCCCATGTTAATAAATTTGCCCCATGAATTCTGAACCTTCAACAAATTAAGTATCATCCTGGAGTTGGCGTACAATATTCCGGTTGGGTCAATGGCATTCCGATGACCCGGCTTACCTGCTGAATGCAGAATTACATCAAAAGAATTTCTGCAAAAATAATTCTCTACACTTTTATCATGAAAACAATTTACCTCG
>JAHEYJ010000101.1 GCA_023251675.1 Bacteroidota bacterium | reverse complement strand
AATATAATTCTGTGCTTGAACCGGAGACGAATTACCTTGTCCTGGCTTCCATGAAAGATTATTTCAGTAATTCGGCAAGCCTGAATACAAAAGGCGAGAAACATTCAAAAATATTTTATTTGAACTTTAATTTAAGTGAGATGGTTATCGATAAACCCATCGTTCTGGAAAATATTTATTATGATTTTGATAAATGGGAGATCCGGGCGGATGCAAGCAAAGAACTTGACAATCTGGTGAAAATTCTTAATGACAATCCTGCTATTCAAATCGAGATGAGTTCTCATACCGATTCCAGGGCAGGGGACCAGTACAATCTTGTTCTTTCTGACAAGCGGGCAAAAGCGGCTGTGAATTATTTGATATCAAGGGGAATAAACGCAAGCCGGCTTTCCTGGAAAGGATACGGTGAAAGCATGCCTGTTAATAAATGTGTAAACGATGTTTTCTGCACGGAAGATGAACATCAGAAAAACCGCAGGACAGAATTTAAAGTGGTAAAGGTTTCGGTAACTGTTGCAGAAAAGTAAATGTATGTGATTAAAATCACCGCCAGAAGTGATGTGCTTCCTGTTATCAAGTATCTCCGGGTTGTTTCTTTGAAGATATTTTATAATTAACATATCCACTTTAAAAATCAACCACATGAAAGTAAAAGAGATTATGACTGCGCGTTCTCTGAAATACTGCAGTCCTGAAACAAAATTGCACAACGCTGCAAAAACCATGAAGGCGGGGAATTGCGGAGCATTGCCTGTTCTTAACAAGGATAGAAAAGTAGTTGGATTTATCACCGACCGTGATATCGCGCTTTCACTGGCCAGGAAACAAGAGAAATCCGCCCCGCAGCTTGAAGTGAGAAATGCAATGACATCCAGGGTGCATACGGTGAAGGCCGAAGATGATGTTTCAGAAGTACTTCGCCAGATGAGGAACTTTAAAGTGGGGAGAATTCCGGTAGTGGACGGTAAAGGAAAATTAAAGGGAATTGTTTCTATGCACCATTTGCTGTCTCAAACCGGCAACGGAAAAAGCAAAGTTGAAATCGGAACGCTGTCTTCTCCTAAAGAAAATCTTTTGAAAACCATGCATGCCCTTACGAACCGGTATGCTAACGGAAGCGCAAAGCGTTCCAAATAATATTCAGAAGGGGGATTGCATCGCATGAATGACATGCCTGCAATCCTCTTTCACTTTTTTAATGAAGGACGGTCGGAATAAAATTATTATAGGCATTTTGGCTGTTGTTATAATAGCCGAAGCGTGGGCGATCTTCGATCTTAGTTACGGAAGATATTGCGTGCCGATCGTTCGGGAACTGCCTCCACCTATAGTGCTGGATTCAAAAGACACCCTGCCGCCGCAGCATCCGGGCTCAAAAGTAAATGAAGGAAACCAGACCAGGTGATCAGAAAATATTTCAGGAAGATCGGCCTTATTCAGATATTTTTTCTGTAATCGAGTAAAAGGATTGCCGGGGCAATAGAGGTAAAATGTGTTTTAGCGTTTTGTTGAAGAACCCGGGGATGCAGATGGTTTTTCCCTTATCCAGGCATTTAAATGAATAACGGACCACTTCATCGGCTTCCATTAAGGGGATAGCAGGGTTGATTTTATTTCGCCTGCCTGTTTTTTTTAACCGGGTGTGAAATCCGGTGCGGGTGAATCCCGGGCATAAACTTTGAACCTGCACGCCGTATTTATGAACTTCCATATGGATCGATTCCATGAATGAATTCAGAAAAGATTTGGTTGCTGCATAAATACTGCTGCCCGGTGCGGGAATAAAAGCAGCAATGGAGGATACTGTAATTATTTTTCCTTTTCTTCTTCTGATCAGGACAGGCAAAACAGCATGCGTAAGCTGAACGGTTGCCATCACGTGCAATCGGATCATTTTTAACTGAGCTGAGATTTTTTCTTTGTCAAACCGGATTCCTTCTCCATACCCGGCGCAGTTGATCAGTATTTCAATGTTGTTTAACTTTTTCAGCTTATTGGCAAAACGGGATGTTTCCAGGGGATTCGATAAGTCTGTAAGTTCTGTTTTTATTTTAACAGCATATCTTTTTCTTAATATCCCGGCCAACGCCTGTAACTGTTTATTCCTGACATCTGTTAAGATCAGGTCGTATTCCCTTTCAGCAAGATAGCAGGCAAATGATCTTCCGATTCCGCCCGTTGCGCCGGTAATGACTGCAGTTGTTTTGAATTTTTTCTTCATGCTGCTGCGTTGTATAAAAATCAATTGATCCTCTTTCATGTGAAGTGATTTCTATCATTTCCGGGATTGACATGCGTCATCCTGCCGGATATTTCACATTTTAATTTTATAGAACCATTCAGGTTTGAAATAAAGATAGCAATGGTTTATAAGCCAGCCGATTATTTTTCCCTGCCCGTATCAGACGTGATTTTACAGCTTGCTTCCGACAGCATCAACGGCTTGCCTGCTTCCGAAGTAATGGGAAGAAGAAAAAAATACGGGCCGAACCTGCTGCATGAACCGGAAGAAAGAGGAGTCCTTGCCATTCTGTTTTCCCAGTTCAACAACCTGATCGTTTATCTTTTGCTGGCAGCAGTGGTTGTTTCATTCGGGTTCAATGATTTTACAAATGGCTTCGCGATTCTTGTTGTGATATTGATAAATGCGGCCATCGGGTTCGGAATGGAATACCAGGCGGTGAACTCCATGGCGGCCCTCAAAAAACTCGATAAGGTCTTTGCAAAAGTCTGGAGAGACCGCCAGATGGCAGAAGTTCTTTCAGAAGAAATCGTTCCCGGAGATATTTTATTCCTTGAAGCAGGTGATCTTGTTCCTGCAGACGCCAGGTTGTTTTCTGTTTCACAACTGGAGGTCAACGAATCCTTGCTGACCGGCGAATCGGTTCCCGTTCTTAAAATGACAGAGATCCTTCCTGAAAAATCAATTCAGCACGACAAAAAGAACATGGTATTCAAGGGGACAGCAGTTACAAAAGGAAACGGAAAAGCAATTGTTGTTTCGACCGGAATGAATACGGAACTCGGAAAGGTCTCGGCGATGGTTCAGCATGCGCAGAAAGAAAAAATTCCGATTCATGTAACGCTTCACGCTTTCAGCAAAAAACTGATTATATTCTCCTTGCTGATCGTTATTCCTTTTGCAGTTCTTGGGATAATAAAAGGAAGAGATGTATTTATAATTATAGAAACGGCCATTTCACTTGCTGTAGCTGCAATTCCGGAAGGTCTTCCGGTTGTTGCTACGATCGCCCTTGCCAGCGGAATGCTGCGGCTGGCAAAGCATAACGTGATCGTTAAAAAACTTTCTGCTGTCGAAACGCTTGGGTCGATCAATGTGATCTTTACCGATAAAACCGGAACGCTCACGCAGAACCGCCTCGAGGTCAACACCATTTGCCTTCCCGGAAGAAAGATTAACATAAAATGGGATGAAGCCAGCAAGTCGGTAAGCTATCATCCTTCTTCCCTGGATGAACGGGATTATGAAAGCTTATTGAAACTATTGAATATAGCGGCGCTTTGCAACAATGCTTCTTTCACCGACAGTGAAGTTTCAGCCGGAGATCCCCTCGAAATAGCGCTGTTAAAACTGGGAGCCTATCACAAAGCAGGTTTCCTGGAAGAAACATTTAAAACATTTCCGAGGATATTTGAACAACCCTTTGATTCGGAAACAAAGATCATGGGAACCATTCATGAAACGGAGGAGAAGAAATTTGTCGCAGTCAAAGGGGCTTCTGAAGAAATTATAAGATGCGCTTCATTTATATTGAAGGGTGGAGTCGTACAGTCATTCAGCGAGGAGGAAAAAAAGAAATGGCTGCAACTGACGGATGAGATGGCCGGTAAAGGATTAAGAGTGCTTGCTTTTGGTTATAAGGATAAAATAACCTCCTTTGAGAATTTTATCAATGAACTGACCTTCGCCGGTTTAGCCGGATTCCAGGATCTGCCCCGTGAAGAAGTGCCGCAGGCTTTGCGCGAATGTAAAGAGGCCGGCATCCGGGTGGTCATGGTAACCGGGGATCATACGGAAACGGCCCGAAACATTGCCTTTGCAATCGGGCTGGCCGATAATCCGGATGAAAAAGTCATTCACGGGAAAGAACTCAAGCCGCTGGAAATGATGTCGGAACAGGAGCGGGCTGAGGCCTTGGATACCAAAATCTTCTCCAGGGTTACTTCCTCACAGAAGCTCGATCTTATTTCTCTGTATCAGCAACGTAAATGGATTACCGGAATGACGGGTGACGGAGTGAACGATGCCCCTGCGCTTAAAAAAGCGGACATAGGAATTGCCATGGGGTTGCGCGGCACGCAGGTAGCGCGCGAAGCCGCTGATATGGTTCTGCAGGATGATTCATTCGCTTCCATAGCCAAAGCAATAAAATACGGAAGGGTGATCTATGAAAATATCCGAACGTTTATCATATACCTTTTATCCTGTAACCTCAGTGAAATTCTGGTTGTTGGCATCGCCGGATTCCTGAGCCTTGCATTGCCGCTGCAGCCTCTCCAGATCTTATTTCTGAATATCGTGACGGATGTTTTTCCGGCCCTGGCACTGGGTATGAGCGAAGGGAGTCCTTTGGTGATGAAACACAAACCAAGAAACCCCGGTGAGCCTCTTCTTAATCGAAATAAATGGATATCAATTATCGTGTATGCTTCCGCTATAACGATAAGTGTCCTGTCTGTTTTTTTGTACTGCTGCTATTTCCGCCATTTTACTCCGCAGATATGCAACAATGTCGCTTTCTTTTCTCTCGCTTTCGCCCAGCTCATTCATCCCCTGAATCTTTCTTCGGCAAAAGAATCATTTTTTAAAAATGAAATTACACGTAATCCGTATTTATGGCTGGCCGCCGGGCTTTGTTTTTTTATCCTGATGACGGTGTATTTTGTTTCTCCGTTAAGCAGTATTCTTTCTATTCAGCAATTATCTTTTGAAGCATGGATATTGATTTTTATAGGGAGCGCTCTTCAGGTAATAATAATTCAGCTATTCAAACGGACAGGTATTGTAGAATAAATTACCGGTGATAAAAATCACGGGGATAGCTGACCGAAGTCATCGCATGAAGCTTCTTGTTTGGCGTATGTTTGTGTTGTCTTAATTGAAATAATGTCCGGTTGAGCAGGTTGACAGAGGATGGATACTCTAACAGGTTCTTTTAACTGTCAATCCGAAAAGCAGAATAAAAACTGCAATCTCTATCAAGGAGTAGGTGAATTAAGATAAGTACAGGCAGAATAACTACGGTAAAATGTACTAAACTGTCTGATCGGAGTAAGGGTGGGGTAATTCCCGCCCTTGCTATTTTATTCCTGCCGTACTGATGTCAATCACTGCACAGCCTGACCTTACTCATGAATAATTTCTGTTGCATGAAGTTACTTTGAAAAATAATTAAGGGGAATGAAAAAGAAAAAAATAATTTTTGGATTCTCCTTTGTTCTGATTATTTCCGGCGCCTCGTATTTTTTTTTAACCAGGAACAAAGAGAAAGCAACGGAATGGAAAACAGTTCCGCTGGAAAAAGGAACTATTGCAGTCATGATCACCGCTACCGGTTCGGTCAATGCGCTGACAACGGTACAGGTAGGCACACAGGTTTCAGGGACCATCGCCAGGCTCTATGCGGATTTTAATTCAGTAGTGAAGAAAGGTCAGCTCATTGCAATGCTCGACACCACTTTTCTTGCTGCCTCACGGGATGATGCAGAAGCGGGGCTTCAACGGGCAAAGACCCAGTTGAACCAGTCGAAAATTGAATTCGACCGTATCAAGAAGCTGTTTGAAGGCAATGCGGTTGCCCAGGCGGATTATGACCTGGCGCTTACTGCGTTTGAGTCGGCGCAGAGTTCTTATAAATCCGCTGACGCCCAGTACAAACGCGCTAAAATAAATTTACAATATGCAACGATACGGGCGCCTATCAGCGGAGTGGTAATTTCAAGAAATGTGGATGTCGGACAGACGATGATCTCCAGTTTTAATTCTCCGACCCTTTTTACCATTGCCAACGACCTTACCAAGATGCAGGTGTTTGCGAATGTGGACGAGGCCGATATAGGGCAGATACAAGTCGGGCAGAAAGCTTCGTTTACCGTGGATGCTTATCCCAACCAGCGGTTTGAAGGGGAAATAAAACAGATTCGGTTGCAGCCGACGGTCTTGCAGAATGTAGTGAATTATGTAGTGGTCATCGATGTTCCGAATCCTGACCTCAAGCTTTTGCCGGGCCTTACGGCCAATATCAATGTAGCGGTGCAGCAGCATAAAGATGTTTTTAAAGTGCAGACCAATGCATTGCATTTTGTTCCGCCGTTAAAGTATTTTGAGACGGCTTCTCTGCCCGATTCGGTAAAGAAGCAATGGAGGAATCAACTGCCTGAAAATATCAGCACAGGGAATTCTGCCTATGTATGGATAAAGGAACAAGGAAAGATCGCCCCGCACCGGGTAAAGATCGGGCTGATGGACGGCGGCTATTCAGAAATAGCAGGGGACATTGCCGCAGGCGATGAGATTGTTACAGGTATCAATAAAGAGGATAATGCGGATCAACAGAAAACAAAAAATCCTTTTGTCCCGACCCTGCGACCGCGCCAACAAAAACCATCCTGAAATGCCGGCACCTCTTATCGCTGTCAAGAACCTTGAAAAGATCTATAAAATGGGAGAAGTGGAGGTGCATGCATTATGCGGAATATCGTTCGATATTTATAAAAAAGATTTCCTGGCGATCATGGGCGCAAGCGGTTCCGGGAAATCAACGTTCATGAATATCATAGGTTGCCTGGACCATCCAAGCCGGGGAGATTTTTTTCTTGACGGGGTGAATGTAAGTACCATGAATAAAAATGAACTGGCTGAACTGAGAAATAAAAAGATTGGATTTATTTTTCAGTCTTTCAATATTCTGCCGAGAACTTCGGCTGTTGAAAATGTAGAACTCCCGCTTCTGTACAACAGTTCAGTCGGTAATAAAGAGAGGAGAGAACGCGCTTACAATGCATTGAAAAGGGTAGGGCTGGCTGACCGGGCAAATTCACTTCCCAATCAATTGTCGGGCGGCCAGCAGCAGCGCGTAGCCATTGCCCGTGCGCTCATCAACGAACCGGTAGTTATGCTTGCCGATGAACCGACGGGCAACCTGGATTCGAAGACCAGTTATGAGATCATGGAAATATTTCAGCAGTTGAACGAGAAAGGCAGCACGATCGTGATTGTCACCCATGAACCCGACATCGCCCAGTTTGCCCTTGGTAATATTATTTTTAAAGACGGAAAGATTATTTCTAATCATCCGGTGGTAAACAGAAAAACTGCATCATCAGAATTGATTAAACTGAATGTGCCGGTTAAAGAACAAGCAGCAGCATGAGAATCCTGAACCTGATCAAAGTAGCTTCGCGTTCGCTTGGAAAAAATAAGATGCGGACTTTTCTTACGATGCTGGGTATCATTATCGGCGTGGCTTCGGTTATTGCCATGCTTGCCATCGGAGAAGGGTCAAAGAAAAATATACAGGATTCAATTTCCAGTTTGGGAACAAACACGATCATGATCATTCCGGGAGCCATTACCCACGGAGGCGTTCACCTGGAAGCAGGAACATCGCAGACGCTGAAACGGGAAGATGCAGAAGCGATCAGGATGAGATGTGAAAATGTAATTTATGTTTCACCGGTGGTGCAGAAAGGAGCCCAAATAATTGCAGGATCGCAGAACTGGAGGTCAGGAGTACTGGGCGTTTTCAACGATTATTTTTTTATCCGCAATCTATCTGTTGAAACCGGGAATGGATTTTCGGAAAGCGATGACCGTGCTGCGGCAAAGGTCTGCGTCATAGGACAAACCATAGTGACCAATCTTTTCGGTGAGAATAAAAACCCGGTAGGACAGATGATCCGTGTGGAACGCATACCGTACCGGATCATCGGCATACTTGAAAAAAAAGGGCAGAACTCGTTCGGGCAGGATCAGGACGATGTCATTCTTGCTCCCTTTGCTACCGTGCAGAAAAGGATGCTTTCTACCACCAATGTTAATATGATCATTGCCTCTGCAAAATCGGAAGAGCTGATTGAAGATGCAAAAAATGAAGTTATCCAGCTGATCCGCGAGCGTCATAAACTGACGCCTGAAGAGGAAGATGATTTTACCGTACGCACACAGTCCGACATCAGTAATATTTTCGGTAGTGTTTCCAAAGTGCTGACCATTCTGCTGGCCAGCATTGCAGGCATTTCCCTGCTGGTAGGCGGAATCGGTATTATGAATATCATGCTGGTGTCGGTAACAGAACGCACACGCGAGATCGGGATCCGTCTTGCAGTAGGCGCTAAAGGGCGGGATGTGCTTATCCAGTTTATGATCGAATCGATATTTATAAGTTTCCTTGGAGGATTTATTGGAGTTGGTTTAGGTTCACTGATTTCAGGTTTGGTAGCCCGATTCGGGGGATGGCCCATTTCGGTTACACCGTTTTCTGTTCTCCTTGCGTTTGTTTTTTCTGCAGTTGTGGGAATATTTTTTGGATGGTATCCTGCCCGCAAGGCAGCCCGCCTTAACCCGATCGAAGCATTGAGGTATGAATGAATCATGCGTGATAAAAATCACTGAAGCCAATGACCATGGTCATAGCTATAGGGCTGAAGTTTGAAGTATGTTTGTATTGTCTTAATTGAAATAATGTCCGGTTGAGCAGGTTGACAGAAGATGGGTTCTCTAAAAGGTTCTTTATAAACTGTCAATCCGAAAAGCAGAAAAAAAACTGTCATCTTTATCAAGGAGTATTTAAATTAAGATAGGTTCTGATAGAATAACTGCGGTAAAAGGCACTAACCTATCTGACCCGAAAAACAGGCAGGGAAACTTGCCTTTTTTTTTTGCAAGTGAAATCGAATTTAAAATGAATTATTTCAACCACTTGTAAAAAATGGAGCATTGTGCATATACGGGAAATATCGTGCTTAGCCCTTTCATTCCATTCCCTGTAAGTACATTATATCCTCCGCCTAGAGATATTCTGATTGGGCAATGAAAATCATAGGATATGCCCGCTTCAGCAGAAAGGATCAATGAATGATCAGGAAGGGCATTAAAAATATCAGAACCAAAGTTGGCATGCGCATAACCTGTATTTAATCTGACGGAAGGTTTCAGGTCTTTACCATGCCTGAAATAATAAATTCCCGAGAGATCGATCTCGTAAAATGGAATTGCATTGGAAGAAAGAGCCGAACCGAACCTTGAAGAAAGAAAATTGATTCCCAATCCCAAATTCTTTTTTAATATTTTCTGTGAAATGTATTCTGCCGCTATACCATTATACCAATAAAATCCTGCAGCCTTTTCAAGGCGAAGCCCTCCGTACAAAGATTGTATTGCAGATGAATCACTGGCATTTTTCCCAAAAGAATTAGAAAAACCATTCACTGAAAACAGTGCAGTTGCCGAAATAAAAAGTAAAATTGTTTTGAACATAATTTATTTTTCTAAAGCGCTGAATGAATTTCTTGAAAGGTTTTCAACTGAAGATCTGTGTCGGAAGAGGTGATCGTTGCTCTGCCATGAAGCCGTGTGAAGACATGCAGAGACGAATTGATCATTTCAACATCGATGTTATTTCCGTTGCTTGTTTTAAGTCCTTTGCTTAATAGCACCGCGCTGGCAGGATCTGCAGAACCATCTTTTTCTGATTTATAAACTTTAAGTGATACGCCTTCAGGAAGTGTTATGCCTTTTTCAAGTTCTTTCCTTTCTTTTTTAATCAGTTTTTCCAATTGTTTTAAAGCTTCTTGCGGACGGTATTTGTACCAGTATCCGTTTTCTCCGGGATCAAGTGTAGATGGTGAATATTTAAGCAGCGGGCCGAGAACAGAAACGAGCGAAAGCGTTTTGTTTGAAGAAATAATAATCGGGTCAATAAAAAAAACATGTTTTAATACATCTGCATTTATTTTATTAGTGGTGATCATGTTCAGCACCAACGGACAGCCGGTGGATGAGGCAATGAAACTTATTTTCTGATAACCCAGATCTCTCAGCTTATTGTATTCTTCAATGATCGGGCTCTGCCAGTCTGCCCACGATGATTTTCTAAACGTTTCATAATCTCTTCCATGTCCTCCCAGAAGCACCAGTGAAACATTGAAATCACTGAATGATTTAGACCAGTCTCTGAATTCCGTCCATTCAAAATTACAGGCAGTAAAGCCATGCACAGTAATGATAACAGGTTTGGCAAGATCGGCTGCGGTAGGATTGGGAATAGCCGCAGATAGTAAATAATGTGAAGGCGTAATAAGTGAGGAGTCCGGAAACTTGCCGCCGTCAAGATCGACTTTGTCATCAATAGGAGGGATCGACGAATTTTTGCTGCAGGATGAGATGAGAGAGAAAAAAAGCAGTGATACCGACAGGATGAATATTCTTGTTTTCATATTGCAGGAAATGATACGATCAGTTTGGTTTATAAAATTATTTTTTAAAAGATAAAATTAGTAAAACAATAATTCCAAATACATGATCAGCGCTTCTTCTTCTGATGATTGATTTTGTTGAACGTTCAGTGTCTCCTGTGTGGGATGAGCGGGATAGTTTTAATATCTTTTCTTAACTTTGATACAGTAAAGTATTCCTTATGTTCCTGAGAAAAAGCGGTAATTTATTTTATTTTTTATTATTTGGATTCAGCTTGATTTTTATTCCGTGTATGGATGGATTGGTTATAGCTCAGGATAAAGCCGATTCGCTGCTTTTGCTTTTAAAAAAAGATAAAGAGGACACGATCAAAGTGAATCATCTGAATGACCTGGCGATGATCCGCTGTTACAGCGATCCGGACACTTCGGTCATTCTTGCAAACAACGCGCTGGCAATAGCAGGGAGAATAAATAGTAAAAGACATATTGCGGATTCTTACCAGCAGATAGCGATCGCGAATTATATGAAAGGCGATTATGGAGCTTCTTTGGAAAATAATTTTAAAACACTTAAAATAAGACAGGAAACTAAAGATAAAGGGGGCATTGCCGAGGTTTATAATAATATCGGGAATGTATATTCAGACCAGGGAAATTATCCGGAAGCTTTAAAGAATTATTACGCATCTCTAAAAATACGGGAAGCGATTGGAAATAAAAAAGACATTGCCATTTCGTATAATAATATAGGGATCATTTATGATTCTCAGAAGAATTATCCGGAAGCGCTTAAAAATTATTTTGCTGCGCTTAAGCTATTTGAAGAAATAGGAGCAAAAATGGGAATAGCGCATTCCTATAATAATATTGGAATTATCTATAAAGAACAGGGAAATTATCCGGAAGCGCTTAAAAATTATAATGCTTCATTGAAGATCAGAGTAGAGATTGCTGACAAATCCGGCATCTCTTATTCATACAATAATATAGGCAGCGTTAATATTGAGCAGGGAAATTATTCGGAAGCGCTGAAAAACTACTTCGCTTCTTTGAAAATAAGAGAAGAGATTGGTGATAAGGCAGGAATAGCCGGATCCTATAACAATATTGGCGATGTTTATTCGAGACTTAAAAAATATAAGGAAGCGGAAGAGTATCTGATCAAATCAAAAAAATTATCTGAAGAAATTGGGTATAAAGAAAATCTGAGCAATACGTACAATGCTTTAACTGAACTGGACAGTTCTAAGGGCGATTTCAGAGGAGCTTTTGAAAATCACAAATTATATATCCTGTACCGTGATAGTATGGATAATGAAGAAGCACGCAAAAAGACAATACAAACTCAAATGACCTATGAGTTCGATAAAAAACAAGAAACAGCAAAAAGCGAACAGGATAAGAAGGATGTTATAGCCGAAGCAGAAAAAAGAAGACAACGCATCATAACGTATGCAGTGGGAGCAGGGC
>JAHEYJ010000224.1 GCA_023251675.1 Bacteroidota bacterium | reverse complement strand
AAGCAAAAAAGAAAATATCCATGCCGTATTTGTTCTGACCGCAGTTATTTGGCTTTTGATTACAACGCTTGCCGGGCTTTTACTCATTTATAATTTTACGCTGAATATTTTACCTAAAGATTCGCTCTATTACCTTTCGCTCCATGCACATTTGGGCATCATCGGTTGGTTCTTGCTGCTGGTGATCGGTGTCGGATCACGCCTTATCCCCCTGTTCCTTATTTCAAAATACAGCAACACAGGATCATTAAGGATAATCTATATACTGATCAATACCGGGTTATTAAGTTTCATTATTATTTTCCTTTATTTCAATCAAGCAATTTTTTACTTATTACCTGCTGCTGCAGTAGTTACCGCTTTAATTATGTTTGGGTATTATTGCTACCGGTCGTACCGCCAGCGTATACGCAAACAAGTGGATGACCAGATGAAGATCTCCCTTCTCTCTGTTGTGATGATGGCGGTGCCCGTGATCACCTTGACGGGCATCCTTGCATTTCTCTTGCTATCCGGCCAGAACATAAAATTAACATTGCTCTACGGCTTCTCCGTTTTTTTGGGGTGGATCACAGCCATCATTTTCGGAATGACATTCAAAACACTCCCGTTCATTGTATGGAACAAAGTGTATCACCATCAATCCGGCTTAGGCAAAACGCCGAACCCAAAAGGCCTGTTCAGCAGCAAATTATTTATGTATACCGGCATTGTCTACCTGGCTGGATTTATTTTATTTGCCTCCGGCATTCTGATTTCTAATACATTTATTTTAAAGTCCGGGAGTATTTTATTGGTGCTCACCGCCGTTTTGTATAACTGGAATGTCTTTAAAATACTCCTCCATAAACCTGAAACCTTATGAATGTAATTACCAATAATAACATCAAATGCACCCTTGCCATGGCGTCCTTGCAGCACGTAATGGATCCGGAGATAGGATTGAACGTAGTGGACCTGGGCTTGATCTACCGGATGTATTTTGATGAAACCGAACGAACCATTTCTGTTGCCATGACCTTAACCACCCAGTTCTGCCCTATGGGCGAATCCATTACCGACGGTGTAACACAAGCCGTGCAGCGGGTATTTCCGGAAGAGAGGGTACAGGTCAGGCTGACCTATGATCCGCCATGGACGCATGAAATGATCTCGGAAGAAGGCAAAAAATATTTAAACAAATAAACCATGCTGAGCTATACGTGTAAAACCGCTGTCAAAGCAGTTATCTACCTCGCTTCAAAATTTGAATCAGGCGAGAAAGCAGGCATTCATGAGATCGCAGAATACATTGATGCCAGCGAGCATACTGTGGGCAAAATACTTCAGACCCTGGTAAAACAAAGAGTGATCAACAGCACGAAAGGGCCTTCCGGCGGATTTTATATTTCCAAAGAACAGCGCAAACTACCCCTCATCCATATTGTGGAAGCCATTGACGGCAAACAGGTATTTAAAGAATGCGGGCTGGCGCTAAGCAAATGCTCCTCCACCCATCCCTGCCCCTTGCACAACGATTATAAAAAAGGAAGGGACATCATCGAGAAATTATTTTATTCTAAAAAAATCCTTGACCTCTGTGAGCCGGTAAACAGCGGGCTGACTTACCTGATGGGATGACCTGCTTAATGATCAGGCCCGGCAGTACCCATCCCCGATCGAAACGCTCACCTTATTATTTTACCCTCAGCTTCCGGCTTTTTTCATTTGCCAGGTTATAATTTATTACCTATCCCGCACTTTGCAAATCTGATTATTAGTTTACATTTGTCCGCTGGTTTTCATGCATACAGCAGAAAGGCCGGCAAAGCGGGCAAAACTTTTAGTCTTACAAATCATCTGCTGCTGGCGGATGTTTTGATTTTTACGACTCCGGGTTTTGTCTTTTTTTTTAACACTACTTCATCGCTTGAAACATCAAAAGAAACCCCCTAAATCTTTTTTATGAAAAAAACAAATCCTCCATTATTGATTCTCTTGGTTCTATTCCTGTCCTCTCCATGTTATGCTCAGAAATCCACAGACACGCTGAGTATAAACCTGTACAAGAACAATCATCTGGTCAAACCCGATACAATACGTGATTCCGTTTCCCGATTCTATTTCAACGAACAAGATACATTACAGCTGGAAATAAAAACAGCATCAAAAAAAACAGTACCGATCACACTGAATGGCTTCACGCTGGCGGACGTGTCCGATTCCACCAACTGTTCGTTTAAGATTTATACCGACCTCGCCGGGTTCAGCGGCAACCAGCCCAATGGATTGGCGCAATCGGAGCTCAGCTGGAAATGGGATATTAATTTACTGAGAGATATCACACGCCGCAACGCCGAACTGAATACCATGCGATATAAAAAAGAGGATAAAATTTTTTCGATCAAAGAAAAACAAAGCAATCTTCGTATAGCCTCTATGCGGTTAAAACAGAAACAGGATTCCTTAAAACTTTTGAAACCCATTTCCAGTATCGCTGACCGTAAAAAAGATTCGCTTCAGCTGGCATCGGACATCAGCGCATTGCTGAAAAAAACGGGCAGCAGCTATTCCTATCAAAAGAAAATGAAAAAACTAAAACGGGAAAAAAGAGAAGTAAAAATAGAATACAACGAGCAGATAAAAGACCTGCCCAACTACAGGAGCAAAAGCGAAGTGACGATTATGAAGAATTGCATTTTCCCGATCCTGGCCGTTTCAAAGATAGATGGCAAAGACCGGTATAAAAAACTGGATTATTTTAATAACCCGGCATCTTCCGACACGTCAATGATTCCTTTCATCCACACGTTCGATCTTGTACGCTATTCTAATTTTTCTATCGCCGGCAAACTCAATCTCCTGTATATAAATTTTCCGGGATCCACATTCGATATGTTCATTGATATGTACACCGGGCTGCACTCTACCGGTGTTGAAGACAGTCTTTCCACGCAATACAGCCTGTTCTCCAAATCGTATGGCGCCAGCGGAAAAATTCGCTCTCATATCAACCAGGAATTCAATATCGAATTAGGAATATCGTACTTCGTTGCATCCCTGATGAACAATGAGGTCCGGCAGAAAAGCGGCATCCTTTATTCTCCGGATGCAAATCCTAAAAACAAATCCACCCAGCCCGATTCGTTGGATTGGACCGGAAAAATTCCATTTAACCGGAAAGAGATCTGGTCGATACAAACGCAGCTTATTTATACGCCAGACAGCAAAAAGCCAAGAAACCAGTATTTCCTTCGGTTCGGGTATTTCACCAATGCCTTTTTCGCCGACAAAACCCTGGCCGTTGAAGGAAATAATTTTTTCCAGGTTCAGCTGGGATTCAGAAAAGATTTTGACCTGTTGAACTTTGGCAAATAATACCACACCCCATGAAACTCCAACTCCTCTTCATCACCCTCCTCCTCGGCCTCTGCTGCTCCGCTCAGGTGCACCAGCGCTGGCCGGTTAAAACATTAACGGATGGCTTTGCCCCTGACACGAACGCGGTAAAAAAAGTTACGGTCAAACAAATGCATTCAAAGAAAAGAACAAAGGTCAAGGACACGCAGCCGCGGCTGAAATTCGAAAAGCAGGTCGTGCAGATCACCGGTACCATTACGCGCATCGTTCCGGAAACAGGAGCCGATGGCGACGGCGATTACCATATTGAAATTTCCGATAACTCGCTCGGCGATTCTACTTTTGTCTGCGAAGCGGTGGATCCGGAGAATTCAATTACAAAAAAATCTCCTTACCTCGGTAATTTTATAAAGGTCCGCAGCGTGGTGAAAGACCTGAAAAAAGGAGACAGTGTAACATTCACGGGTATTATTTTCCAGGATAAATACCACAGCCCCAGCCCGCTGAGAACACGGAACTTTATTGAAATGCATCCCATCATAAAGGCAATTGAGAATTAAGAATTATAAATAAAAAAATCTAATTC
>JAHEYJ010000223.1 GCA_023251675.1 Bacteroidota bacterium | reverse complement strand
GCTGGAAGATCCAAAACCAACTTCCATTTTCGCGCAGCATGTCTATCCTTCGCTTGAAGCCGGCAAAGTCGGATTCAGAAGCGGAAAATACATGGCAAGTACGGATGAAATCTATCTGACCGTAAAAGGAAAAGGCGGCCATGCCGCTATGAAAGGAACGTATATAAGTCCACTTCTAATCGCTTCTGAAATTCTTCTTGCCCTGGAAAAGACGTTTTCGGTGTCCCCCTCCGGAGGGGGCAAGGGGGAGGAGCTTCCTACGGTCCTTGCTTTTGGAAGGATGCACGCCAACGGAGCCACCAATGTGATCCCGGATGAAGTGACCATTGACGGCACATTCCGCACGATGGATGAACCCTGGAGAAAAGAAGCGCACCAGATCATTCGTAAAATATGTATTGATGTTGCAAAAACCTCCGGCGGAAATTGCGAAGTAAACATAGTTACCGGTTACCCCGCTCTCGTTAATGACGAAGTCACTACTTCCCGGGCAAGAAGATCAGCTGAAGAATTTTTGGGAAAAGAAAATGTGATTGAACTGGAACTGCGGATGACGGGAGAAGATTTTTCCTTCTTCGCCGAGAAAATTCCTTCCTGCTTTTACCGGCTGGGAACCGGAAATATTTCAAAAGGCATTACCTCCGGAGTGCACACGCCCACTTTCGATGTGGATGAATCGTCCCTGAAAACAGGAATGGGACTGATGGCCTGGATCGCCTTGAATGAATTAAAGAAGTAAATTCTTAATTTCTATTTTTCACCTTTCAAATAAATGCGAAGAAATAAAAAAATATGTTAGCATTATTTTTACTTCTCGTTTATCCCTTTTCTGCAGAGATAGCACCCAGTACTGAAAAACTGCAAAGCCTTTTTAATTATATTTCAGAATCAGGAAATAGATCTGAATACGCGCTGTTGATCGATATGTCTCTTCCCTCGAATGAACAACGGCTCTTTGTACTTCAGCTGGATACAAAAAAAATAATCTATTCTACCTATGTAGCGCATGGTAAAGGAAGCGGAACGGGCACAAAAGCAGTTAGCTTTTCCGATTCACCCGGTGGACTCTGCACCACACTCGGGCATTTTAAGATCGGAAAGAACTACCAGGGCAAACATGGGAACTCATATGAACTAATTGGGCTTGAAAAAACCAATGCCAACGCAATGAAACGAAGTATCGTGATACACTCTGCCTGGTATGCATCGGAAAATTTTATCCTGCAAAATGGTCGATGCGGCAACAGCTGGGGATGCCCGGCGGTTTCGGATGAAGCCTTAAAAAAACTTCAGCCCTATCTCACTGAAGGGACGATCCTTTGGATCTATAAATAGTTTTATTAAATGTTCTTCACCACCAGTTGCACGGTATACCGGCTCTTGTGTTCCAAAAATACTTTCTTGCCGATGCAAACCCGGTCAATGGTCGACTGATCGTAATACCGGATGGTGATCAGCTCAACGTTCTCGTTATAAAGTACCCGGAAGTTCTCTCTTAATTTTTTAAGCAGTCCCGGTATCTTGCGGCTGTCATTGTCCACACAAACCGAAAAGCTGATGGCGGAGTTCTGCATGGTGTTGATCTTCACCTTGTGTTCGGAGAACGTATTGAAGATATCACTGAAGTTCTCTTCCACAATAAATGAAAAATCCTTCGGCGAAATGGAAAGCAGTATCTGGTTGACCTTGAAAATAAAACAAGGGATCGGCAATTGCGAAGGCTCGTTGTTGATCACCGTTCCTTTCTCAGCGGGTTTCAGAAACGATTTTACCAGCAGCGGAATTTTCTTGTTCTGCAGCGGTTTGATCGTCTTCGGGTGGATGACCGTAGCGCCGAAATACGCCAGCTCGATGGCATCGTGATACGACAAATGGCCGATCAGTTTTGTTTCGTCGAACCATTTCGGGTCGGCATTCATCACGCCGGGAACATCTTTCCAGATCGTTACGCTTTCGGCATTCGTGCAGTACGCAAGTATGGCTGCCGTGTAATCGCTTCCTTCTCTTCCGAGCGTGGTAGTTAAGTTATCGGGAGTTTTACCTATGAATCCCTGCGTGATCGCGATTCCCTTGAAAGAAGAAAAATAGTTTGATATCAATTTACCGGTGACCTCAAAATCAACACGGCCTTCCCGGTAATTGCTATCCGTCTTTATAAGATCCCGTGCATCCAGCCATTTATTCGTGATCCCTTCCGAATTCAGATATTCCGATACGATCAACGTAGAAATTATTTCTCCCTTTGAGACCAGCTGATCGTATTCCTTATTATAATCGCCGGAAGGAGTTCCATCGATGCGCTTCTTTATTTCCTGAAATATTTTCTCAACAGCAGGATAAACAGAATGTGAAGTATCCGGAAACAGATCCTTCATGATATCCAGGTGATACTCTTTGATTTCATCAAGAACCGAAATAGGATTTTCCTTCCCGAAAAAATCTGCATCCGTAAGGTGTTCGAGGGCATTCGTTGTTTTTCCCATAGCAGAGATCACTACGATCAGATTGTCACTGGGGAACCGTTTTAATACCGATGCCACGTTACGCACCGAACCCGCATCTTTCACCGAAGCGCCGCCGAACTTGAAGACTTTCATACGATAATTCCTGTTAATTTTGTGTACTGAATCCGTAGCAAAGATATTATTTCCAGCATAAAGAAAATTAACATGTGCTTAGCACTAATTTGTCTATCGTCAGTTCGAGTAGCGAAGGCGCGGCGAAGCGTATCGAGAACAGATTGTAATCGCTTCTCGATACGTCCATCCCAAAGCGGCTTGACTACTCGAAGTGACAGTTTAATCTTTACTGTCTGATTTGTGGTACACCCATTAACATACGTATCTGAAATTTGAAACAGACACATCTACATATAATCTCCTTCGATGTTCCCTATCCTCCTGATTACGGGGGAGTGATCGATGTGTTTTTCAAGCTCAAAGCCCTGCATGCGGCAGGCATAAAGATCACGCTGCATTGTTTTGAATACGGACGAGGGAAAAGAAAGGAACTGGAACAATATTGCGATAAAGTTTTTTACTACAAACGCAAGAACGGGAAACTTCTTTTATTAAATCCGCTGCCGTATATTGTGGTCAGCCGCTCTTCAGAAGAATTGGTGAAGGATCTTTTAAAAGACGACTCTCCCATTCTCTTTGAAGGACTTCATTGCTGCTTTCATCTGAACGATCCGCGACTGAAGAACCGCAAGAAGATCGTACGCATGCACAACATTGAACACGCGTATTATTCAAACCTGGCAGAAGTGGAGAAAAGTTTCTTCCGCCGGAATTATTTTTCAAGTGAGGCAAAGAAACTGGCAAAGTTTGAATCCATTTTAAGTTCGGCAGATATTGTCGCTGCCATTTCTCCCGGTGATGCAAAGGAACTCTCATCGCGGTACAAAAATGTCACGAACGTAATTGCCTTTCACCCGCATGATAAAATTGAAATCAAAGAAGGAAAGGGCGATTTTGCGCTGTATCACGGAAGTTTAGCGGTGGGAGAGAACAACAAAGCCGCACTTTATCTTGTAAATGAGGTCTTCAACGGTCTTTCTTTTCCGCTCGTGATCGCCGGCAACGGAGCCTCAGCCGAACTGAAAGAGGCGGCCAGTAAAAATAAAAATGTAAAGCTCAAAGAAAACATTTCCACTGCAGAGATCTATTCGCTCATCCGGACCGCTCAGATCAATATACTTCCGACGTTCCAGTCAACAGGGATAAAACTAAAACTACTTTCCGCGCTTTATTCCGGAAGGCATTGTATCGTCAACTCGCCTATGGTGGAAAATACCGGGCTTGAATCGTTGTGTTGCGTTGCTGATTCTCCTTCAGAAATGAAAAAGGAAATTCAACAACTGATGAATTCTGAATTCAATAGTTCCGAAAAATTGAAGCGAGAAAAAATACTGGAAGAGAATTTTTCCAACAAAACCAATTC
>JAHEYJ010000100.1 GCA_023251675.1 Bacteroidota bacterium | reverse complement strand
GGTCCATATCAGGTCAAATGTTTTTGGCGGCGAAAAATTAGGCGTTGAAAGATGGATGGTGCGGTGGTAAGCGCTCAGCGTACTTTCACTTCCGCAGGAGTCAACGCAGGAGACTTTATACCGGTAGGATTGAATTTTGGGATTGACGCCGTTGGTGGTGTCGGTGTATTGTGACAGGGCAGCGTAGGGGACACTTCCTATGCGCACAAAATTATTCAGGCCGATCTCCCTGTAAATTCTAAAACTGTCCAATGCGGTTGTTACGGGTTTCTCCCACACGATCACATTTTTCGTTGAAGTGGACGTATCCACCGTTACCAGGCAGATGGGAACCGCAGGCAAAGTAGAAACAATAGAAGTGGTGGCCGATGACGTGCATCCTTTGCTGTCAGTGACTGAAACGGTATAATTTCCCAAAGGCAATCCGGTCGCTGTGGCTGTTGTTTGTACCGGAGCGCTGTTCCAGGAATAAGTAAAAGGCGAAGTGCCGCCGGTAACAGCAGCAGCAGCTGTACCGTTGGTGGCGCCGTAACAATTGATCGTCGTGGGCGTGATGGACGTGGTAAGCACGCCGGGTTCAGTAACCGTTACAGGAATTATGCTGGTCTGGCAGCCTGCACCATCTTTCACTACAAGGCTGTAGGTTGCTGCGGTTAACCCGCTGAAAATATTTGACAGTTGATAGTTGGTCCCGCCATCCTTTGAATAATTTTTTGTTCCTGTACCGCCCGAGGCAGACACCGTGATGCTCCCGTTGTTTCCTCCGTGGCAGCTGACATTTACTTGTGTATGTGTGAATGAGAGGGCGCCCGGAGCGGAGATGGTAACGGTTTTGGTTTGCGCACAGCCGCCGGTAGCAGTGACGGTAACCGTGTAAGGGCCCGAACAAAGGTTGGCCGCAGTGGCAGAAGAGGTTTCTCCTGTACTCCAGGCGAATGTATAGGGTGCAGTTCCTCCGGTAACCGTTACAGAGGCAGAGCCAATACAATTTCCGTTACAGTTAATATTTGTTTGTGAAGTAGTGAGGTTCATGCCAGCCGGTTGAGTGATGGTAATGGTCTGTGTTCTCGCACATCCTCCCGAATTGTAAGCAGTGACTGTGTAATTTCCAGCGGAAAGATTGCTGATGGCAGAAGTGGTTGCTCCGCCTGGATTCCATGAATACGTGTAGGGTGCCACATCTCCCGACGCGGTTGCGGCCAACGCGCCTGTTGAATATCCATTGCAAAGTACCGGAGCAGTTTGAGCAAGTGAAACCGCAAACGGAATTCCCGTTTGATATTCATAGGCGCCCATATCGATCCTGCAAATGGTGATGCGCGGGTTGCCTGCTTTGTCAGTGGATTGAGTGATCATGGTTGGGTCGCCGGCATCAATGCAAGTAGAAGTATTTTGCAAGGACCAGTTGGCTGTTACTCCGTTAAATCCAGTTCCAACTCCGCCGGATGGTGAAACAAAAGGTGGGTCTATATTAATATTGTTTGTGTATGACCCTGTATAGACACCATTCGAATAAATTCCGGCTGATCCGCCTTGCAGATCGCAATAAGAAAAAATGGGGTCGTACGAATTGGCGCTGCAGTAAACACTATTGCCGTTCGTACTCGTAGCGGTGTTTCCCCATAGGATCGTATTGATGAAAACAGGATTTCCCATGCAATAGATCGCACCGCCGCCGCCGCTTGCGCCTGCAGCAGTATTATTTGCAATTGTACAGTTTGTTATAGTAGATGAACAATACCTGTAATAAATGCCCCCGCCAAAACCGCTGGTTCCTGTAGCGGTGTTGTTGGTAATGGTATTGTTTTTTATAACAGGAGTACCACCGGCAACGGATTCAAAAAATAGTCCGCCTCCCACAGGAGAAGAATTATTGCTAATGGTGTTATTAGTGATATCACCCGAAGTTTGATAATAGAAATGAATTCCTCCACCACCAAAACCGGTTCCTCCCAGCGAGGATGCTGTGTTGTATGAAATAATATTTCCGCTTAAAACAGATGTCCCTGAATTACCATAAAAAAGTCCACCTCCGTAATCACCTGCAGTATTATTACTAATAGTGTTATTTGTAATGATACATCCCGTAGTGAGCGTATAAACTCCGCCTCCTCTTCCCGCAGAATTAGTAGCGGAATTGTTAGTAATGGTATTACCTGTCAGGGTGCTGTTGGTACCCAGCACAACTCCGCCGCCGCCGGCTCCACTACCGGCATTTGTAATAGTATTATTGCTGATCGTGTTGTTGGTAATACGGGCACCAACATTAACGCAATAAATTCCACCTCCGAAAAGGGCGGTATTACTTTTAATGCTGCTATTCGTAATGATGGGGCCCGAAGTTGGAGTGTTCGCTGTGCAACAAATCGCGCCACCTCCCTGGGATGCTGTGCAATTGGCTATCCTGCAATTCGCAATCCGCACTTTGAAAAATTGATTCAGGTAAAATGCTCCGCCATATAAATCTGAACCGCCGTTTGCTTTGCCCCATTGTAATTTACAGTATTGAAAGATAGAAGAGTCCTGTGCAACAGGAGTTTGGTCGAAACGCAGTCCAAACCAGCCGGTGGACGTGCTGGCCGCTGTGAAAACAATTGTATCCGCGGCTGTGCCGATTGCCAGAATTTTTCCCATTACATAAAAATAATAGTGCCCCTGGAAACTTATGGTAACTCCCGGCGCAATGGTGAGGGTAGAATCTGTTGGTACTATTATATTTCCGGTTACATTGTAGGGAGAGCCTGCGAGTGTCCATGTCCCGGATACATTGCCGGCTGGAACGGTAGTGAGCGCAAGCGATCTGTTTTCTGAAAAGAAAAAGAAGGTTAAGATGAAAAATACAAGTATAGATTTTTTCATGAAAAAAAATTAAGAAGTGACTATTAAAGAACAAATATATAAATGAATCTGAAAGGAAAGAAATTTGAAAAGAGTTTTTTTATCATCCATTTGGTTTTTAAGCCGAATTTCTTTTAAATTACTTTCCGATACAAAACCGGGAGAAAATGTTATTTAAAAGATCCTCTGTACTTACTTCTCCGGTAATAAGTCCCATATGGTAAAGTGCGTTGCGGATGTCGCTAGCAAGAAGCTCGCCTGACCTCTTTTTATCCAGCCCATCGCTAACGCGGGAAAGCGCATCATTGGTTGCTTGAAGTGCTTCCACATGACGGGCATTGGTGAGGATTGTTTCGGGAATGTTGCTTGTTTTTTCTTTAAAAATGGTAAGCAGACGATCCTTCAGGTCATCCAATCCTGTTTTCGCTTTTGAGGAAATGAAAAGAATTTCATCTTTTGAAGCAAATTTTTGTTTTATATTCTTAAAATCTTCTTTATCAATTTTGTTTCCTGCAAGGATTAAATCTGAATTTTTAATATATTGTTTTAAGTCTTTAAGTTCTTTCTGTAAATCATTTATAGTAAGTTCATTAACATCGAAAAGGTAAATAATAATGCTGGCGTCCTGCAATGCCTTATAGGTGCGCTCAACTCCGGCAATTTCCAATACATCTACCGTATTTCGGATCCCTGCTGTGTCAATGAAACGGAAACGCACGCTTTCAATCACAATTTCATCTTCGATCGTATCGCGGGTCGTGCCGGGAATATCTGATACGATGGCGCGCTCTTCATTCAGCAGGGAATTGAGCAAGGTGGACTTGCCGGCATTGGGCCTTCCGGCAATGCAAACGGGTATTCCGTTCTTGATTACATTGCCGAGTTCGAATGATTGGATCAGTTGCTGAATAACTGTTTGCAGCGATGAAACAAGTTTCTTCAGTTCCTCTCTTCCTGCAAACTCCACATCTTCTTCTGAAAAGTCAAGCTCCAGTTCTACCAGTGAGGCAAAGTCGATCAGTTTTTCCCTAAGCTGTTTTATTTTTCCGGAGAAACCACCGCGCATCTGCTGAATGGCAAGATGATGCGAGGAAGCACTGTCTGAAGCAATTAGGTCAGCCACGGCTTCGGCCTGTGAGAGATCCAGTTTTCCGTTGAGGAAAGCGCGCAGGGTAAATTCACCTCCCGTGGCGAGACGCGCCCCGCTTTTCACCAACAGATGAAGTAGCTGTTCCTGTATATATCGTGAACCGTGGCAGGAGATCTCCACTATATTTTCACCGGTATAGGAATTAGGTGATTTGAAAATAGTGAGAACCACTTCATCAACTACGCTGTTGTCATATTTGATTTCACCGAAATGAGCCGTATGTGAATCGAATTGTGAAAGGTCGGTTTCTTTCGAGTTTTTTTTTCTGAATATTCCGGAACAGATTTTAAAAGCTTCTTTTCCTGTAACACGGATAACCGCTATGGCGCCAACACCGGAAGGTGTGGACAGAGCGGCGATGGTGTCATTATTCAGCGGACTTTTCATGAAAACAAAGTTATTAAATAACCCCTCTACTGAAGGAGAAAACTTTTACTTTAGCATTCTGAAATCAGAAGCAAATAATATTCACTCACTAACTATATTTATATGTCAGTTTTAGTAAACAAAAATTCCCGCGTCATTGTTCAGGGATTCACCGGAAGCGAGGGGACGTTTCACGCTACACAGATGATCGAATACGGAACCAATGTTGTGGGAGGAGTTACGCCCGGCAAAGGCGGAACCAAACATCTGGATAAGCCCGTCTTCAATACAGTTGCTGATGCCGTAAAACTGGCAAGTGCTGATGTGTCTGTGATTTTTGTACCGCCTCCATTTGCAGCCGATGCCATCATGGAAGCAGCAGAAGCAGGGATCAAAGTTATCATTTGTATCACCGAAGGCATTCCCACAAAAGATATGATCGCCGTAAAAGAATATTTAAAAGGAAGAGACTGTCGTTTGATCGGGCCCAACTGTCCCGGTGTTATTACTCCCGGTGAAGCAAAAGTTGGGATCATGCCCGGCTTCATTCATAAAAAAGGAAAGATCGGCATCGTTTCCCGTTCAGGTACGCTTACGTACGAAGCGGTTGACCAGGTTACAAAAGCGGGAATGGGGCAAAGCACCTGCATAGGTATTGGTGGTGATCCGATCCCCGGAACGACTACTAAAGAAGCGGTTGAACTTTTAATGAACGACCCGGAAACAGAAGGAATCATCATGATCGGAGAGATCGGCGGAAATATGGAGAACGAGGCCGCCTACTATGTAAAAGCAAACCCGAGAAAACCGGTTGTTGGATTTATTGCCGGGCAAACGGCGCCTCCGGGGCGAAGGATGGGACACGCCGGCGCCATCATTGGCGGAGCGGACGATACTGCAGCAGCCAAAATGAAGATCATGCGCGAGTGCGGAATTCACGTAGTGGATTCTCCTGCCGTGATCGGAAAAACAATGGCAAAGGCGATGCAGAAAGTTGTTGCGTAATAAATTATTTATTAAACCTGGTTCCCGGAGCCAACGATGAAGTGAGGAGATAAGCAATTTCTCATTCATGGATTTATTATTGGAAAGGTATGTTGTTAGTCATTGATGGAAAGAAGGGTAAGATGTATTTTTGTCGCTTCAAAATTTGTCTTGATTTATGAAAAACATAGTTCTTGCCTTGTTGATCGCAATCATTGCATGCGGAAATTTGCTGGCGCAGAAAAAAGATTCTATTCCCCAGCAGGATGATCTGCTTTCCTCACTCACTGCAGATACAACACATCCTTTAAAATTACTTCCCGATCATATTCTGTTCACTCAAAGAATTCTGTGGGGACAAAAAGGGTTGATGCGACATTACAGCGCTTTTGCATTAACTCCTGAGAACAGGGCACGTGAATTGAAGATAAGGAGAACAATGTTGATCTGTCACCAGTCAATGGGCGCTTTAACTTCTTTAGGTATGATCGCAACCGGAATTATAGGCGCTAAATTATACAATGGAGACAGAAGTTTAAAGGACCTGCACGGAGCCGTAGCTACCGGAGTGGATATAGGCTATTTTTCTACAGCCGCTTTTGCATTATTTGCCCCGCCAAAAATGCTGGATGAAAGAAAAGGATACAGTAGTATCAAAGTTCACAAGTGGCTGGCCGTTTTACATATGTCCTGCATGATATTTACAAATGTGGTTGCTGACCAGTTGGAAAGCAATCCTAAATTAAAACCATGGCACCGGGCAGCTGCCTATACAGCCTTTGGAGCGTTTTTTGTAGCGGAGGGCGTAATCAAATTCTAAACTCTACGAATTGCGAATTAAAATCGAATTACGAATGAAAAAACAATTCTTGCTCTTGCTGATAATTTCCTTTGGATATTTCTTTTCTTTTGCTCAAACTACGGTGAAGTATGCAGCGGATAAATCCAAATCGTATGTAACTTACGGCATGGTTCACCCCATGCACGAATGGGAAGGGACCAGTAAAGAAATGAATTCTGTTCTTTTATATAACCCGGAATCAAAGAAAATAGAGAAAGTTGCCCTGGCAATACCGATTGCGACCTTCGATAGCCAGAATGCAAACCGCGACTCGCACATGATCGAAGTCCTTGAAGGAATAAAATTTCCGAACGTTACTTTTTCCAGCACGTCCATTACAGGAGAGGAAGGTAAATTATCGGTTACCGGAAACCTGGTTTTTCATGGAGTCAGTAAGCTTATCACTTTTGACGCTGCAAGTAAAACCACTTCCGACGGGTTTGAAATAAGCGGCGCCTTTTCTGTCCTGATGACAGATTATAATATTGAAGTTCCTTCCATGATGGGAATGCCGGCAAAAAATGAGATTACGCTGAAGTTTTTTTCTTTGTACAAGTTAAAATAATGGCAGTTGACTTTTTTTTGAGTTCGTAAGCATTTTCTTCTTTGCTTCTGAAGAATAATGAGGAAAGAAAATAACCGCTAGCTATTCCTGAATGATTTCAGCCACTCCAGTGCTTTTTTTTCGTTATCGAACATTTTAAGAGGAGACGATGGCTTATTAAAATTATTTATGAGGTTGACCAGAAGGCGCATGAACGATTTATCCGTGAGCACAGCGGTCGCAATTCGTGTCTTGTTGAGTATGCCGCTTTTTACATATCGATTGGCTTCAGGAGAAATAGTAAAATAGGAACGGGCATCATATAAAGCAAGCACTTTTTTTCCTTCAGAAAGGTTAACATCCGCCGCTGCATCGTCAATAAGGCCGGGAAGATCGATATGAACTCCGGCAATTACTTTCATGCGGAGAATTCCATCCTCCATCCACTTGTGGTTAATCCGGGTACGTACTTTTTCCATGAGCAATGCTATATTCAAATATATTAAAAATGATTAACACGGATTGCAATTTGTATTCTGATCGGGAGAATTACATCGGAAAGGATTATTTGTAAATTCGCTAAACTTTTATTTATAACCTATGAAATTACTTGCAGGAAAAACAGCCGTTATTACAGGTGCTTCACGCGGAATCGGAAAAAGCATCGCCAAAAAATTTGCCGAACATGGGGCGGACATTGCCTTTTCTGATGTTGTTCCGGCAGAAAAAACAGATCCGGTTGCTGCTGAAATTGCAGCGCTGGGAGTAAAAGCGAAAGGCTATCAGTCGGATGCGTCTGATTTTAAAGGCTCTGAAGATTTCATTGAAGCGGTAATAAAAGATTTCGGAAAAATAGATATCCTTGTAAACAACGCCGGCATTACCCGTGATCAGTTGCTTCTCCGGATGACAGAAGAACAATGGGACCTGGTTATGAAAGTGAATTTGAAATCTGTTTTCAATCTCACGAAAGCCGCACAGCGTCACATGATCAAAGCGCGTTCCGGCAGCATCATCAACATGGCATCGGTTGTAGGCATTAAAGGAAATGCAGGGCAGTCCAATTATTCAGCATCCAAAGCCGGGATCATCGGCTTCACTAAATCCATTGCGCTTGAACTCGGTTCCCGCAACGTGCGCTGCAACGCCATCGCACCGGGCTTCATTGAAACAGAAATGACGGCCGTGCTTGATCCGAAAGTGGTGGAGCAGTGGAAGCAGCAGATTCCCCTTAAGCGCGGCGGCACTCCGGATGATGTGGCCAATCTTGCGGTGTTCTTTGGTTCTGACATGTCCTCTTATATTACCGGGCAAGTGCTCACCGTTTGCGGAGGAATGCTCACTTAACACTACGAATTACGAATCTTTCGAATTACGAATGTTAATTTAGAAAATGTTCTTCCTATATTCGTAATTCGTTTTAATTCGTAATTCGCAGGACGCATGAATTTTTCTTTCTATACCGAATATCCCTGGTGGTTCTCTTTTTTCTGCATTCTTGCGGGTGGGATTTATGCGTATGTCCTTTACAGACGTGAAAAGAATTTCGATGAAACGCCAAAGTGGGTGCGGATCGTTATGCCTGTACTTCGGTTTATTGCCGTGACTTTCATTGCTTTCTTTTTGCTTTCCCACTTGCTGAAAAACATATCCCGTACAGTGGAAAAGCCCATTATTGTTTTTGCTCAGGATAATTCTGAATCGGTGAGAATCGGAAAAGATTCTTCTTTTTATAACAAGGAATACCCTCAGAAAGTGGAACGCCTCGTGGCTGCTCTTGCAGATAAATACGACACCAATAATTATTCTTTCGGAGATAGGGTCAGCCATGCGCTTTCATTCGGTTTCAATGAAAAGCAAACGGATATGGCTTCTTTATTTGAGGAGATCGAAACGAAATTTTCAAACCGGAATGTCGGTGCCGTTATCATTGCTTCAGACGGATTGTACAACAAAGGGCAGAATCCGCTTTATTCATCGAGGCTAAATAAATATCCGATTTATACAATTGCGCTTGGCGATACGTCTGTTCGTCAAGACCTTATTCTTTCTAAAGTCCTTTCCAACCGCATTGCTTACCTGGGAAATAAATTTCCTGTCGAGATCCAGGTTATGGCCAGGCAGCTTTCCGGCAAGACTTCTGTTTGTACGGTTTCGAAAGGAAACGAGGTTCTTTTTACCCAGCAGGTAATGATCAGCGGGAATAATTTTTCTGCCTCTATCCCTGTTCAGCTGGAGGCAAAGGAAACAGGGCTCCAGCGTTACACCATCCGGCTATCGCAAATTGCAGGGGAAGCAAGTACGGCGAATAATGTAAAAGATATTTTCATTGATGTGTTGGACGGCAGGCAGAAAGTGCTGATCCTTGCCGATGCGCCGCATCCGGATGTGGCGGCAATCAAAAATGCATTAGAGAACAATGATAATTATGAAGTGACTTCTGTTTTGGCAGCTGCTTTCAATTCTTCACTTGCGGGATATAATCTTGTGATCCTGCACCAGGTTCCTTCATCCAAAAACCCTATCCCAAAAGTTCTTGCCGAAATGGATAAAGCCATGCTACCTGTTCTGTACGTCGTCGGCAGCCAGTCATCGCTTTCTGCCTTTAACAATGCCCAACGTGATCTGAGCATTCCTGCATCCGGAGGAAAGCTGAACGATGCGCTTCCTGTTATTTCTAAAGACTTTTCGCTTTTCACTTTGTCTGAAGCTTTGCGGAATTATTCTTCCTCCTTTTCCCCGCTTCAGTGCCCGTTCGGGAATTATAAAATAAATTCCTCCGCTTCGGTGCTTTTCAGCCAGAAGATAGGCCTGGTTGAAACACAACAGCCGCTTTTTCTTTTTGCACAGACCGGCGAAAGAAAAGAGGGTATTATTTGCGGTGAAGGCATATGGCGATGGCGGCTGCAGGATTTTTCAGAACACAACAGCCAGAATATATTCAACGAACTTATAGACAAAACCGTTCAATACCTTTCCGCCAAGATCGATAAAAGTTTTTTTAAAGTGATTTCAAAGAATAACTTCTATGAAAATGAAACCGTGCAATTTGAAGCGGAAGTGTACAACGACAGCTATGAGCTTATAAATGATCCGGAAGTCAATATCTCCATCACGAATACAGACAGTAAAAAATTTCCATTCACTTTTAATAAAACATCCAATGCGTACCGGCTGGATGCGGGGCTTTTCCCGGTGGGAAATTACCGGTATGATGCGAAAGTTAAAGTCGGAGCAAAAATGTATAGCCAGCACGGCGAGTTCAGTGTGGCGGCGCTGCAGGTGGAGACAACCAATACCATTGCGGATCACGCACTGTTGTTTTCACTGGCGAAGAAGACCGGGGGAGAGATGGTCTATCCGGGCCGGATGGATCAACTTGCGGAACGGCTGAACAAGCGGGAGGATATTAAACCGGTTTCACACAGCGAGAAAAAACTTTCGGACCTGATCTCGCTGAAATGGATTTTCTTTTTGATCCTGGCGTTACTGGCGATCGAATGGTTTATGAGAAAAATCAATGGAGCGTATTAATGAAATGTCATTGCGAGGATCCGTCAGATGACGGAGACGAAGCAATCTTCCGAAATCAGGAGATTGCTTCGCTTTGCTCGCAATGACGAATAAAAGAATATGAACCTGCTTTTTATAATCATCGTTGCAATAATAATTGCCGGATTCATATTCGACAAGACACTCGATTTTCTTAATCTTAAAAATTTATCTCCGAAACTTCCGGAAGAGGCGAAAGGCATTTACGACGAAGAAAAATACCGGAAGTCGCAGGAATATTACAAGGTCAACCATAATTTTTCCATGCTCACCAGCACGATCAGTCTTGCCGCCATGCTCGCTATGCTGTTCCTGAACGGCTTTGCATATGCGGATTCATGGGTCAGGAAATACACCGATAATCCGATTTTGATGGCACTCCTCTTCTTTGGAATTCTCGGTTTTGCTTCGGATCTGTTGGGATGGCCGTTCTCTCTTTATAAAATTTTTGTCATCGAAGAAAGATTCGGATTTAACAAGACCACTTTAAAAACTTTTATTTTGGATAAGCTGAAAGGCTATTTGCTGGCGCTGATCATCGGCGGCGGGTTGTTTGCGCTGATCATTTGGATCTATCAGACGACAGGAATTTATTTCTGGCTGTTTGCATGGGCGCTCATTTCCTTCTTTATGATTTTCATAACCATGTTCTACACCACTTTTCTTGTACCTATTTTCAATAAGCTTACGCCGCTTCCTGAAGGCGAGTTAAGAACGGCGATTGAAGCGTATTGCAGGAAAGTCGGTTTTAAGCTCAATAATCTTTTTGTGATCGATGGATCGAAACGATCTGCCAAAGCGAATGCGTACTTCAGCGGGTTAGGAGCCAAGAAAACGATTGTGCTTTATGATACGCTGATCGAAAAGCACAGCACGGAAGAACTGGTTGCCGTGCTGGCGCATGAAGTGGGGCATTACAAAAAGAAACATACGCTCATCGGGACCATTCAGGGCGTGATACAAACGGGCGTTATGCTTTTTATTCTCTCTTTGTTTTTAGGCAACCCGGCACTGGCCAATGCGCTGGGAGCGGAGAGCAGCAGTTTTCATATGGATATCCTTGTTTTTGGTTTGCTTTACTCGCCGCTTTCTGAAGTGATCGGAATTGTTTCAAATATTTTTTCCCGCAAACATGAATTTGAAGCGGATGCTTATGCGAAAGAAACATACAGCGGGCAAGCATTGGGTACCGCACTTAAAAAACTTTCTTCCGATAACCTGAGCAATCTTAAACCTCACCCGGCATATGTTTTCGTACATTATTCGCACCCCACCGTTCTGCAGCGATTAAAAGCATTGGAATGATGTTGTAAATATTTATATTTGCTGAATGAAGTTTCGTTTTGTTTTTTTTTACTTCCTTTTTATTTTCTTTGGCCCTTTTCTTTTTGCACAAACGGGCCCTTCCTTGATTAATGCAAAGCTGCTGTCTGATAAAGGAGATAAACTGCTGTTTGAAAAAGCAGAAACACATGTGCAGGATGATAATTTCCTGGACGCACTTCCTTTTTATCAGCTCCTTTCGGATAAATATCCCGCCGACGGCTATTTAAATTACCGCCTTGGAATTTGTTACTTATCCAAAAGCGAAACCCCTGAAAAGTCGCTGGAAAATCTGAAAAAAGCAGTTGAACTGAATTTGCCGATACCTGATCTGAATTATTATTATGGCCGCGCATTACATCTCAATTATTTTTTTAACGATGCCCTTGCCAGCTTTCAGAAATACCTTGATTCCAAACCCAGCGCTAAACAAACTGAAAAGACAAAATTATATATTGCCTATTGTAAAAATGCGAAAGAGCAGATTGCCATTCCGGCCGATGTA
>JAHEYJ010000222.1 GCA_023251675.1 Bacteroidota bacterium | reverse complement strand
CGAATTGCTGCAGGGTGCATTTGAAATGGTCCAGGCCAGCCTTACAGAATCCCCGATATTGAAATTACTGATCGGGGAAACAGAAGAGGTCGGTGTCGCTATGGCAATAGCGCCGTTGGAAGTATAAACAGTAGACCATAACCCGGTTCCAACCGCAGGCGTGTTTCCTGCCAGTGATGTTGCCGAAGCGCAAATGGAGGTGTTCGTCCCTGCATTTGCAACAGTTGGAATTGCATTTACGGTTACTGTAAAAGTTTTTTGAATGATATTATTGTTGGATGCATTGTCGTTCACCGTAACCGTTATCACACAAATTCCGGACTTCGTACTTACCGGAGTATATGAAAGAGAACCCGTTGTGTTTGGATTGGTATAGGTTACCGTAACACTGCCGGAAGGGATCAGCGTTGTGTTGCCGGAAGATGCCGTAACGGTTATCACCTGATTCGTTTCGCCCGGGGCTCCGGTTCCGATTCCGGTCAGCCCGATCGTTTTCGTTCCATCCGTCTGGCACATTGCAGCCGGATTGCTTATGCTATTCAGTGTAGGAGGCGTATTCAGTGTAGTTGCAGAATTTGAACCCGGCGTTAATAAATAGTTGGCAGTACAAGTGCCTCCGTTATATTCATACACATATACATTGTAAGTTGTATTTGAAAGCAATCCGGTTACTGCCACTGAATTGCTGTTCCCGTTGTACACTACATAATTACCGCCGCCCAGATCCGTCCCCGAACCATAAACCGAATTTGCGGTATACCCCACTCCATCTACCGGCTGAACCAGCGCCGCCGTTGAGGGTTTTACGACAACGATCCGGTTTGTGCCGCCGCCAGCGGTAAACGTAATGTTAACCGTAGTCTGTGAAATCCCGGAAATAGTTACGGCAGAAGGAGCGCCTACCGGCTCGGCGGCAAGTGCATTCATTCCATTATTATAAACCGAAAGGGTGGTATTGTAATTAGCGCTCACGATGTCTGTTTTTCCATCCAGTGTAAAATCATCAGCGCAAAGAAAATAAGAATAGCTTCCCGAACCGGCAAAGTCAACCTTGGGAGAGAAAACAAAAGTTCCGGTTTGTTCGAACATGGAAATGGAAGAAGTTGAATTGTATCCGCACACCAGGTCATTTCTTGTATCGCCATCCAGGTCATTAATGAGCAATCCATAAATTCCGGTGCCGAGAGCCGTTAAGGTTGTTTGCAGTGTAAAGTTGCCCGAAATAATTGCTCCGCCTGAATTACTGTTTTTATAAATTCGGATCGTTCCATTCGTCAGCCCTGCACAGATATCGGGTTTGCCATCATTGTCCATATCTCCGGCGGCAACACTTTCCGGACTGCTTCCTGCCGCGATATTGATAACGGCTCCAAATGAAATAGCGCCCGGCGTACTTGTGTTCTGGAAAACGGATATGTTATTATTTGTACGGTCGCCTGCGATAATATCCACTTTGCCGTCACCATTCAGGTCTGCTACGTCAACAGAAAAATCATCACCCAAAGCCGGGAGATCGATGCGGTCGTCGAAACTGATAAACCCTTTGGAACTTGTATTTCTGTAGACAGAAACAATTCCTCCGCTGACGTGGCCGACCACCAGGTCCATTTTTCCGTCATTATCAAGATCGGCGGTACGTATATGCGTAGGATAGGCGCCGGAAGGAATCTGAATTTTTGTTGCAAAAGAAACAGAACCCGACACACTGGTATTTCTGAATATCTCCAGTGTGGAGGTTCCTGAGAGATAACAGGAAACGGCAACATCCGGTTTGTTGTCACCGTCCAGATCGGTTGCCGCCAGCCCGTGCAGAGGCAACGAGTTAGTTGAAAAATTAGTGGTCGTTCCCCAGCTGACCGCACCGTTCGAACTTTGATTTCGGATCACCGAGAACGTATTGTTATTCTTGTCATTATAGATCAGATCGGATTTTCCATCGCCGTCGATATCTTTAGCCGCTACGGCACTTCTTGCTGAGCCGGTCGTGTAGGTGGATGCGGTGAAAGAGGATCCTGATATAGCCGATGAACAGGAATTAGTGACCACAAACGGATTTCTCGACAGCGCCGTCATGGTGTTGACCTCAACAGAAACAGGAACATAATTGGCGCAATAAGGAACCAGAACGACCAGCTGCGTTGCAGTGGCGCTGATCACAGCAGCTTTTGTTGCCCCAAAATAAACGGTATTGTTAACAGTGATCGGGTCAAAATTTGTTCCCGTAATGGTGACGATACTTCCTACCGGCCCGCTGGAAGGAGAAAATGAAGTGATGGCCGGCAGCGGTTGAGAGGCTGTGAGTACATCCCCCATTAAATAAGTTGACGTTTGGTAATTATGATTAGAGGGGTATGCATCCTCTGCCACCACAAAATCGTAATAGGTTCCAGGAGAAAGCCCTGTTACCGTTACCGAAGTTCCTGTTCCCCAGTAAACCGAATAATATTTATTTACTACCTGTATCCCATTATTAAAAAGTGTACTAGGCGTATAATATGTATAATCAAGAGGCAGATCAACCGTAGCGCCGGATTTGATCCAGCCGCTGGTTGCGGTAAAAGCAGTTGCCGCTGTTGTCGCATTAAAATTTGTAAGTGTTCCCTGTAATACAGTCGTGTTCAGCGAACTGTTTTCAGCGGTTGTTGAAGCAGCGTATCCGTCATTTAAACTCCATGCGGCAACCAGTCCGCTTTCATTTCCAAGCATGGATCTGTTCATGTTGGATCGGATCGTCATCACCGGCTGAGCAATATTCCATACACGGACTTCATCAATGTACCCGTTGAAATAATTTCCCGAAGGAACGGCTGCCGTTCCGGCCTCCGCCCCGATAATAAAACTGTTCGAGTACGTATATTCCAGCGGATAGGTTGTGGCTCCAAAATCTTTCGTTGCTTTTTCCGCACCGTCAACAAATACACGCTGAACGGCTCCATCGTAGGTCATGGCAAAATGATGCCAGCCCGGTGTCAGAAAGGAAACATCGCAGGAAAGATAATTGGCGGTTCCATTTGCATAGATCAGCGAATAGATGGTATTATAATAACTGAACAGCTCATATCCTTTTGAACTGAAATTACCTGCTATGGTTTGCCATCCTGTTGTTGAAGACCAGCTGGGTTTGTACGCCCAGGCTTCTACCGTCAATGCCGTAGTTGGCTGGAGCAAAGAATTATACGGAACACTTACATAATCATTCGTTCCGTCAAAAGCCAGCGCCGTTTGAATCCGTGACGGACGAACAGCCACGATCCGGTCCGTTCCGTTTCCGCTGGTCCACGTTGCCGTAACCTGGTTGGTCTGCACATTGGAAAACACAAGGTTGCTTGCATTGGTAGTAGGTTCCGCAGGTAATGTGTATTTATTGCCTGTCAGATACGACGAAGCATAATTATTTGTTGGATTATAAGTACCCACACCTCCATTGTATTCAACGATCGCAACATAATAAAGTGTGTTGGCCGACAATCCTGTAACCCGTACCGTATTTCCTGTGCCTGCATAAACAACAAATGACGATCCGATCGCAGAGCCGCTTCCAAAAGCCGCATTGGCTGTATAATTATTCTGGTCCACAGGAAGATCAGCCGCAGCTGCATTTCGCATAGTAACCAGAACATTGGCGCCCGCACCGGTAACCGGGCGTACCCAATGCACGGTCATTGCATTTTCAGTCACATCCGTAAAATAAGAATAGGTGCAATTCCCTGTCGGCTGGGCCTGAAGTGTGGTGAATCCCGTCGATGGATAACCGGTAGTATAATAATTCTGCGCTCCAGATAATCCATTATACGTAACACAATTGGCAACATAATCAGTGCCGGGTGTGCAGCCAATAACCGCTACTGAGTTTCCAGAAGATATATAAGAAACATAGGAATAGGGAGAAGCAGAGCCGAGCGCATCGCCCGAACCAAACGTTGTGCTGGAAGAATAAGCGGTTCCGTCCACCGGCAAATTTGAATTTG
>JAHEYJ010000221.1 GCA_023251675.1 Bacteroidota bacterium | reverse complement strand
CTGAACAAAAGGATTTCCAAAAAGCGTTGGAGTACTATTTCAAAGCATTGAAAATTGGAGAGGAAATAGGAGATAAAGGAAGAATTGCGATCCAACTCGGCAACATCGGAATTGTTTATCAGATGCAAGCTGGCCGACTTGTCAATAAGGGTGGCCCCGAATTGCGCAGGAGAGATTCCTTGTATGGCATGGCCCTGGATTATTATTTCAGGAGATTAAAGATGGATGAAGAGTCGGGAAACCAAAACAATATGGCTATTAATCTCGGTAATATTGGAGGTGTTTATCAGGAGCAGGGCGATTATTCCAAGTCACTTGACTATTATTTCAGAGCGTTGAAAATAGCTGAGGGACTTGAAAGTAAAATTAATATTAATGCATGGCTAGGCAACATTGGATCCCTGTATACCTCAATGATGGCCGCCGCCGCCGGTACGGAGAAAGGAGCTTTGGCAAGCAAGGCAGAAAAATATTTGTCAGATGCATTAAAGGCAGATAAGGAATTAGGAGCACCGGATTATGAAAGGCAGGATGAGGAGTCACTCAGCGAGTTGTATGAGAAAACCAATCGCTACCAGCTGGCGCTGGAGCATTATAAAAAGGCGATGTCATTAAAGGATACTTTGTTTAGTCAAGAAAAGAATAAAGAGATCACCCGCAAAGAAATGAACTATGAATTTGAGAAGAAGGAGGCAGCAGCAAAAGCAGAACAGGAAAAGCAAGCCGCCGTAGCAGCGGCAGAAAAACAACGGCAACGCATCGTCCTGATATTGGTGTCCTGTGTCCTGTTTCTTGTTTTGATCTTCGCCGGTTTTGTGTTCCGTGCTTTACGCATAACGAACCAGCAGAAAGGAATTATTGAAGAACAAAAGAAACATGTTGAAGAGAAACAGAAAGAGATCCTTGATTCGATCCATTATGCAAGAAGGATCCAGACGGCGTTGCTTCCTACAGAAAAGTATATTGATAAATCCTTAAATCGCCTGATGAATTGCGATAAACACATTTGAAAATATGTAGATTAGCAAATGAGAAAATTAATTACCATTCTATTCTTTGTATCCGGCAGTTTGCAGTCTGTCAAATGTCAATCCATCAGTATGGATTCATTGGATTCATTTTTGAAAAATGCAAAAGAGGATACGAATGAGGTAAATTCGTTAAATGATATTTGCAGGAAGCTTTGGAAAAAGGGAAATTATTCCCTGACGCTTAAGTATGCAGTTCAGGCAAACGATCTTTCGGTGAAGTTATCCTACAAGAGAGGGATTGCGTACGCAAATGCCAACATGGGTGTGATCTACCGGCACATGGGCAATTATCCCCTGGCATTGGAAAAGGCATTGACTGCATTGAAAATATATGAGGAGTTGGGGATGAAATCATCGGTAGCGGACAGTTACAATCATCTCGGACTCATTTACCAGAACCAGGGCAACACGGCTGATGCGCTGAAGAATTATTCTTCAGCCTTAGCGACCTATCAGGAAATGAATTCCAGGCAGGATATCGCGATGGCATACAACAACATCGGCAACGCTTATGAGAGCGATCACAAGTACGATGAAGCATTGAAGAATTATTCTTTATCACTGGATATAGAGAAAGAAATTGGCGATACGCTTGGCGTTGCATTCTCGTATAATAACTTGGGTGTGGTTTATTTTGACAAACTGGATTATGACGGCGCCCTGAAAAATTATTTGGCGGCGTTAGCTATTTTTAAAGACTTACGGAGCGATGAATTTATCGCGGGCACGTATTTGAATTTAGGACAGATATACGGAAGGCAGCGTAAGATGAAAGAGGCGATGGATTACCTGCAACACGGATTGATCATGGTGAAGGAGATCGGAAACAAGGATTTTGTAAAACAGGCCTATTATGATCTTGCAGAAGCCGACAGTATTATGGGGAATTTCAAGCAGGCGTATGTGGACTATAAATTCTACATCGCGTACCGCGACAGCCTGGTGAATGAGGAAAACACAAAAAAGACAGTGCAAACCCAGATGCAGTATGAGTTTGATAAGAAGGAAACGGCAACAAAAGCGGAGAATGAAAAGCAGGCTGCCATTGCTGCTGCTGATAAACAACGGCAGCGCATTGTTCTGATACTTGTTTCCTGTGTTCTGCTTCTGGTATTGATATTTGCCGGATTCATATTGCGTTCTTTGCGAGTTACGCGCAATCAGAAAAAGATCATTGAGCATCAGAAGCATGTGGTAGAGGCTAAACAGACCGAGATATTAGATTCAATTCGCTATGCAAAAAGAATTCAGACCGCTTTAATGCCTACTGAAAAATACATTGATAAAACAATCAGGCGATTATCAAAAAATTTATAAATTCACATTATCATGGAATCCAAGAACTTCTTTATCCTTTACAAGCCAAAAGACATTGTAAGCGGTGATTTTTATTATGCCCAGGCACATAAAGGACCTGAAAGCAAAACCGAACGGTTCTTCTTGTGCACAGCCGATTGTACCGGTCACGGCGTTCCGGGTGCGTTTATGAGCATGCTTGGTGTTGCTTCGCTGAATGAAGCAATCATTGAAAAAAATATTTCTAATCCTAATGAAATTCTGCACGACATGCGGAGTTCGATTATTTCGTCTCTTAACCCGGAAGGAAGTGAAGAAGAAGCAAAAGACGGCATGGACTGTGTCCTTTGTGCCTATGATTTTGAAAATATGCAGTTGAAGTTTGCAGCGGCGAACAATCCGCTATGGGTTGTTCGTAATGGTAAAATAGATGAATATAAACCTGATAAGATACCGGTCGGAAAATACGGTGATGAGTTAAAGCCCTTCACGCTTCAGACCGTTGATTTGCAGAAAGGAGATATTGTTTACACTTTCACGGACGGTTATGCCGATCAGTTCGGCGGCCCGAAAGGGAAAAAATTCAAATACAAACAGCTGGAAGAAAAACTGCTGGAGAACCATCAACTGCCAATGGATGAGCAAAAGAAGGTTTTGGGAGAAATCTTCGAAAGATGGAGAGGAAATCTTGAACAGATTGATGACGTGCTGGTGATCGGTCTGAAAATTTAATAAGCGAAACCGGTTTATATCTGCTTTCCCAGTATCTCAATGGCATTTGAAATAGTCAAAAGGCTCTTTGCATTCTTTGCACCGGTAAAGAGCTTTGCACGCCGTCGATCCGAATTGTGAGATCATTTCTGTATTTGATGAGCTGCAGTGCGGACACCTTTTCTTTTTTCCGGTGAGTGAAGCTTTGTCCATAGAAGATTTCTCCGGCGGAGCAATCCCGTATTTTCTGAGTTTCTCTTTTGCTTCATCGGAGATCCAGTCGGTGGTCCAGGCCGGGTGATAGACCATTTTTATTTCAATGTTTTTGATTCCATTTTTTTTCAAGAGGGAAACAATATCATATTCAATCTGTTTCATTGCGGGACATCCGCTATAGGTTGGCGTGATAACTACTTCTACAGCATTGCCAGTTACATTAACATTTCGTATTATCCCTAATTCACTAATACTAATTACCGGAATTTCAGGATCCGGTATTTCGGATAGCAGGGAGAATATTTTTTTTTGTGTTAACATTTAATTTTTCTCTCCCTGAAGGGAAGGGACGGGGAAGGGCATTCACCACTTCGCATGAGGCATCGATCGGGGCAACGACTGCATCTCAGCAAGAATGTATCCCAGGTGTTCGGTATGTCTGCCATCGCGGCTTCCCCTTTGCATAAAAGTATTCTCCGGAATTTTTAAAGTAGAACGGAGGAGCACTTCCTTTACTTTGGTTTCCCATTGAGGTTTTATCGAATTAAGATCAGCCGCAATGCCTTCTTTAATAAGAATGGAATCGACTTCATTCATCTCAAACATTTCCCCGGTAAATCGCCAAAGATCGCCAAGTGCATTCTGCATCCGGGAATGGCTTTCTTCTGTTCCGTCGCCAAGCCGTTCCACCCAGGACGAAGAGTGCCGGAGATGAT
>JAHEYJ010000220.1 GCA_023251675.1 Bacteroidota bacterium | reverse complement strand
CTCAATGCAGTCTATAAATTTCCTGAACTGTTCAACATAACTTCCGTAAGTGGGAAATACATTAATATGATCCCATGCGATTCCGCTCAGCAAGGCTATATCAGGATGATAAATAAGAAATTTAGGCCTGCGGTCGATAGGAGAAGCGAGGTATTCATCTCCTTCAAAAACTGCAATTGTAGCGGAGTGGGTTACCTTCACCATCGTGTCAAATCCGTCCACCTGCGCGCCGATCAGGTAATCAAAATCTTTCCCGCATTGTTTCAGCACATGAAGGATCATAGCGGTGATGGTCGTCTTGCCGTGACTTCCTCCCACGACGATCCTTATTTTTTCTTTTGCCTGCTCGTAAATGTATTCCGGATAAGAATAAATTTTCAGCTTTAGTTCCTGTGCACGGATCAGTTCAGGATTATCAGGCCGCGCGTGCATACCGAGAATTACAGCATCAATATCTTTTGTGATCTTTTCAGGATGCCATCCCATTGCAACCGGAAGAAGGCCGAGTTTTTCCAACCGGGTTCTGGACGGCTCCACAATTTCATCATCGGAACCGGTAACCGCATAACCCTTTTTATGAAGGGCGATGGCGAGGTTATGCATGACGGCGCCTCCGATAGCGATAAAGTGTACTTTCATACTATGAATTACTAAATTACATGAATTACGAATATCAATTAAGAAAGTTAAATTAGTTTTTAACTTTGGATAATTCGTAATTCGATTGTATTCGTAATTTGCAGTAGCATGAAATTATATTCCATCAACACCGGCAACTTCAAGCTCGACGGCGGCGCCATGTTCGGCGTAGTTCCGAAATCCATCTGGAACCGGACCAATCCTGCCGATTCAAACAACATGATCGATATGGCCATGAGGGCATTGCTTGTGGAAGAGGGAAACCGTCTTATCCTCATTGACAACGGGATGGGAACCAAACAAGATGCGAAGTTTTTTTCCTATTATTTTCCTTTCGGGGAGGACACGGTAGAAAAATCGCTGGCAAAGCACGGTTTCACTCCTGATGACATCTCCGATGTTGTTCTTTCACACCTTCACTTTGATCATTGCGGCGGAAGCATCAAATGGAATCCGGACAGGACAAAGCTGGATGTGAGCTTCCGGAATGCAACCTACTGGAGCAATGAACGCCAATGGAACTGGGCGATCAAACCAAATGTACGCGAAGGAGCAAGTTTTTTAAAAGAAAATATTCTTCCTATCCAGGAAAGCGGCCATTTAAAATGGGCAACAGAAGGAATGGAACTCCTCCCGGGATTCTCTTTCATGTTTTCTAACGGGCACACCGAAGCCATGATGCACCCCCGGATAAAATATAAAGGAAAGACAATAGTATATGTAGCAGACCTGATCCCAACGACTGGCCACATTCCGGTACCTTATATAATGGGATACGATACAAGACCGCTTCTTACACTGGACGAAAAAGCAAAATTCCTGAACAAAGCGGCTGAAGAAGACGATATCCTGTTTTTTGAACACGACCCGAAGATCGAATGCTGCACGGTTCAGAAAACCGAAAAGGGAGTCAGGATAAAAGACCATTTTTCTCTCAGCAATCTTTCATAAAACAAATAACATGGCTATCAAAAAACCGAAATTCAAATACCCTGCAGTAATGTTGTTAGATGATGACGATATCGACAACTTCATCAATATGAAAATGATCGAAGGGTGTCACTTTTCTGAAAACGTTCAGGTCCACACTTCCGGCAAAAGCGCACTTGAATTTCTTCAAAACTTAATTCGGCTAGGAGATGCAGGAAAAAATCTTTTTCCTAGTATTATTTTTCTTGACCTTAATATGCCCGTAATGGATGGTTTTCAGTTTGCCGATGAGTTTGAAAAATTTTCAGATGCTTTTAAAAAAAGCACTACGTTCCTGGTTCTCACCACATCGCTCAACCCTGACGATGAGATTAAAGCAAAGAAATACAAACGGGTTATAAAATTTGTCAATAAGCCGCTTACGCAGGAATTGCTGGCATCACTCTGATCCTATTTTACAGATTTCAAGAGCCGGGCAATAAAGGCATCATCCATACGAAGGAAATCAAGCATTTTTGCAACTCCTTTATTCAACTGCAGAAATCGATCCCGAAGCATCCGCATTTTTTCTTTTTCAATTTTTTCTTTCAGCTTAAATGGGAACGCCAGCATTTTTGCTAATACGGCAGCATTCTCATATTCTGTATTTTTCATTTCCCTTAATTTCCGCTGAACATTTGTAAGAATGATTTCAGCAACTTCGTGTTTACCTGCCAATAAACAGCAAATAACAAGGAATAATCTTAATTCGATTTCCGCATGCTGTAAGTGAAGGAAAGACACCTCCTTAAACAACTCATTTAGCACACTAACCGCATCACTGCATTTTCCTGAATAGTAAAAAGAGACGGCTCTGAATTTTTCATAATTTACATACCCGGGCACATCTTCTTTGTAGGGGGCATATTTTGCAGAAAGAATTCTGCATTCTTCTAAAAGGTTTTCTTCACTTCCGGAAATAAGGTGCCATGCAATTTTCGAATCAAGAAAAGCAGATGGAAAAGCAATGAAATTATTTCGTAAAAAAACCACCGCATTGTGGCTGACATTTTCATAAAAAACAACCGCTTTCTTTTCCATCCCATGATGCATATAAAATTCAAGCCAGAAAAAATCGATAGCGCTTTGCAGGTACTTATAGGGAGGTTCCTTTGAATTTTCGGAAAAGATCTTTTCTGTTTCAATAAGCAAATCATCCACCGGCCTGTCATTTCCCGTTGCTGCAGACGAAGGAAGAAACAAGGCGTATTGAATGTTCAGAAGATTTTCAAACACTTTTAAATGATGAGACGGATAAAGCGACGCATTGGTTTGCATCTGCATTTTATAAATAGGAAATAGATCCAGGTGCTTCTTATCCCTTGACAACAAATATTCTCCCAATATTTTTACAAACATGGAAAGAATGTTCTCTGCTTTTTGAATGGCGACAGAATAGGCAAGGTGCTTGTTATACTTCTGATCAAAGTCATAATATTTTGAAGAATGAATATGCAACTGCTTTAGCGCATGATAAATAAAAGCCATCGACCGGGGCCGGTCGTGTTCTGCACACTCCTTTTCCATTTTCAGCAATAAAGTGATTGCCGTCTCACGTGGCATGCTGTAAATAAGCTGGGGGATATTATTAAGGTTTTTTACAATTTCCGTGTTTTCCAGCAAAGGCACCTTGTCGGCAAGATAATTCTGAACTTTTTCCAGCAGCCTTGATTTAAGAGTATAATAGGACCCCGGGTTAGCATCCAGTTTATTCTCTATTTCCTTATCCTGAAGGTTGCCTTCTTTTAATAAGGTGAAAAGCAGTAAAAACTTATCGCCTTTATTTGATTTCAGCAAAGAAGAGAATTCTTGTGCATCCTCCTCCGCCATGTTCCTTATTACTTCGCTCAAATGCGCCATTTTCAATACTATTCTTTCGCAAAAATAACAATTCCTCATAAAATACGAATTACGCCGTCTCCTGTCTTCCGTCTTAATAGATACCAAATAACGGTATGTTTTACAGATAACTACCTAAATGACATATTCACTAGAAATCTTACACGTGTAAGAGGAGTTACTCAACTCGTGTATTTTTTCCGGTTGTGGCGATATACATTTGGTAAAGAAAATAACACAAAGAACACCCAACCATGAAATCTCTCTCCGCAAAAAAAATCGCCGCTGCAGCGCTTGCCCTTCTCCTCTTCGGAAATTCCTTCGCAATCACCAACGCAATTAAAATTAAAATTGAAAAAGGTTCTTATTCCGATGAAACAGTCATCCGGTTCCTCAGCGATGCGACTACCGGTTTTGACGGAAGCTACGACGCGTGGAAACTTTTTTCTTCAAACACCGCTGTTCCAAATATTTTCACTAAAACTTCCGATGGGGATCCGCTCGCTATCAATGCGCTTCCCGGCCTT
>JAHEYJ010000099.1 GCA_023251675.1 Bacteroidota bacterium | reverse complement strand
ACCAGCTTTCTTTATGATATTGCGCTGTTTCTTTAAAATGAGCCAGGTCTTTTCCCAATTTTCCTCCTATGAAATAACCGTATTTGTTATTTTCAGACGGAGGATTCACAACACCGGTTACGTGGCCTGATTCGCCAATTACAAATTCTACTTTACCGCCCAAAAGCCGTGTCGTTGTAAACACCGTATGACAAGGGGATATATGATCCACGGCGGTTCCTAAAACAAAAGCCGGAACTTTGACCAGGCTAAGGTCAACCGGCGTGTTGCAAATGGTCAATGCATTTTTTTTACTTAGCTGATTTCCAACGATCATATTCTTCAGGTAATACATATACATGTTTCCTGCCAGGTTGGTACTGTCGTTATTCCAATACAGGAGCGAGAACGGCGTCGGATCATTTCCTTTTAAATAATTATTTACCACATAATTCCATATCATATCGTTAGCCCGGATCAGCGAGAAGGCGCTGTTCATTGCGTTGCCTTTTAATAAGCCGTCTTTGCCCATTTCCTTTTCTAATTTTTCGACATAAGCAAGGTCAAGAAATGCGCCCATGTCACCAAAGTCTGAAAAATCATGCATGGAGGCAAGGAACGAAATCGTGTTCAGATTGATTTTTTTTCTTGCAGCAAGAATGGCAGCCGTTGTGCAAAGGATGGTGCCGCCGATGCAGTACCCAAGTGCATTAATATTTTTCTCCCCAGTTATTTCGCAGACCGCAGTGATGGTATCCATCACGCCTTTCTGGATGTAATCATCAAAAGTGTATTTACCCATATCTCCTTTCGGTACGCGCCAGGAGATCATAAACGTTGTAAATCCCTGCTCCACCGCAAAACGGGCAAAAGAGTTATGCTGTTCCAGGTCAAGAATATAATACCGGTTAATGAATGGAGGAACAATCAGTAAGGGTGTTGTGTAAACTTTCTTTGTGAGCGGTTTGTACTGGATTAGTTGCAGGATCTCATTTTCAAAAACCACACTTCCGGCTGTTGTTGCAAGATTTTTTCCTACTTCAAAAGCCGAGAAATCCGTTTGGCTGATTTTCCCCTGCTTCATATCATGGAGCAGATTATTAAATCCCTTCTTTAAACTTTCTCCTTTTGTCTGTTGCGCCAGTTTTATCACTTCCGGATTGGTGGCAATGAAATTAGCGGGAGATAATGCGTCAATAAAAAGCTGCGTATAGAATTTAAGTTTCTTTTTTGTTTTTTCGTCAATATCCGACTGTTCGATAATACTGTTCATCAGTTCAGAAGCCAGGAGATAGCTTTGTTTGATGAAATAAAAATAATACGGTGATTCATTCCATTCAGGAGCCTTAAAACGCTTGTCCCCATTCGGAAGCATCGGCTGATCTCCTTCTTCTTGCAAGTGCTTGCTGATCTCCTGCCATAGCTCCATTTGCTTTTTATAGAAGTCAAAATAACTGTTCTGTATATTTTTTCCGGATTTATCCGGATGGGAAGCCATGTTGTTACTAAAAGCGCTCCAGGTTTCAGCAATGTCCTTGCTTGAGTTCATCAGGCCGGGCAAGCTGTTCATATACGCATGGGCTACCCGCTGGCCGACTTCCGACATCTCTTTAAAGAAATCTGTTGTCTTGTCACTATCCTTTTTTTGTTCTTTGCTCATAATTTAAATATTTTTTTCGGAGAATAAATTCGGAGAAAACAACACCGCGGAAATAAAAACAAAAAAACTCCGATGTTTTCATTATCAGAGTTTTTTTTAATACGTCTGTACTGTCATATAATAAACCGGCGGCATGCACCGCAAGCATAAAGATTATTTATCCTTTTCCCACCAGTTAGCCACCCAGTTGCTGTACGCCTGCAAGCCTTTGGTCTGAAGCTTTACCATGGTATCTACCTGTGAATTAATGTTCTTGGAAAAACTTTTATTGAAGTTCACGGTCAGGTTCAGGTGCCGGTTGTAAACATCCACTACCTTTTTCATATCCTGCGTTGAATGCTCAATGCTCTCTTCAAAATTCTTCTGAAAGAGTTTAAGGAATTCCTCATAGTTCATATCACCGGTTCCATAGGCTTTGCTGAGCGCTTCCAGGTTTTTCCTGTGATAATCAGCTATACGGCTGGTTCTGCGCATGTGCGAATCGATGATGGTATCGATCACATCATCCGATACTTCCAGCGAACTGGAGAATGCATTGGTGATCTCATCGATGAAAGCAGTGTCGATATGCTGCTCTTCCAGCTGTTCCCGCAGTTCATCCACATATTTTTTATTTGCAGCCACTGCTTTTTCATAGCTCTTGGTGCAAGTTGCAATAATGGTGCGGATGTGCTCCTTTGCATTTTTAGTTGCACCGTCCAGCTGCTTTCTCAAAGCATCCATTTGTTCCGAAAACTCATATTTGGTTTCGTTTTTCCGGGTGGACTCCTTCGGAGCGGAACCTTTCTTTGATTTCTTTGCCATGGCAAGAAGTAGTGTTAAATGTTATTTACTGATATTTTATTTTGAACGTTTTCCTGATTCGCCTGCTGATTTTTTGTTATTCACGGTATGCATCAGCTCTTCAGTAAAAGAAGCATGCATTTTAGCAAGCGCATCTGTTTGCTGCTGGATCTTATTCAATAATTTTTTTGCCGCTTCCTGTGTATAGGTAGCCTGATCATTATACGCAGAGATCAGTCCTTTGATCGTAGTTTCTGAACCTTTGATGCTATCGTGCATCATGTCGTTAAATCGTGCAGCGTGTTTTTTAAATGCTTCAGGATTAAGTATATCTTCCTTCTGAAGTGAGTTCAGGAACTGCGTTCCGAAATCACGGCTCTGTTCAGCCTGTTTAATGAATATATTCAAAATCGCATCTGCGCTCTTTTTAGAAAGCGGAGACCATTCTTTTTCAGAAAAAACAGAAAATGTCTTTTCAAGGATCTCCTTGGAAAGTTCCATCGTGCTGTTAACCGCTTTTTGATAAGAAGCCGTTCCTTCCTTGATCAGATCGGCCATTTGACCTTTGCCATCATGCTGTGCTGTTTCTGCAAGTTTCTTGTAAAACTCATAGCCGGTGCTGAGTTGTTTTGTGTATGCATCCATTAACGATGCTGTTGTCTTGGTGAAGAGTTCTGAAGATTCTTTGATTGCTTCCTGAACACGTTCTGTTGCTTCTGAAAAAATTTTTGTAGGCATTTTTTGGATATTTAAATTAATTTATGTTTTGGTTTTTATTTTTTATTTGAACCTTGCTTCCACCAATCCTGGGCCCAGTCGCTGAAACGGTCGAATCCTTTGCTTTGAATTTCAAACATAGCTTCCACCTGCGAGTTTACATTCTCTGAAAATGTTTTGTTGAAGTTCAGGGTAAGATTGGTGTGCTTATTGTAAACATCAAGAATTTCCTTTGTATTCTTACTGTTCAATTCCTGAGAGCGATCAAAATTCTCATGGATCAACTCTAAAAATTTGTCTGCATTTTTCGGATTTGATTCTTTTACCGCTTCTACCAGCTGCGTGTTGAAGTCAACCGTATGTTTCATCTGGCGGGTGTAGGAGTTAATGATCGTGTCAAACGTATCTTCTGCCAGTTCCATGGATTTCAGGAAAGTGTGGTTGACCGTTTCGGTAACTTTTCCATCTACTTCTTTAATATCAAGTTTCTTTTTGATGGAATTAAAGATCTTCGTATTGTTGTTCATTGCACTTTCCATTTGTTTTGAATTTGCATTGATCAGCTCACGTATGGTTTCTTTTGACTTTTCGGCAAAGCTTGTTATTTTATTTTTGATCTTCTCTGCCTTTTCATAAGTAGTGTGAACGCTCGCATTCGGCTTTGTTTTCGTTTTCGTTTTCATTGGCGGTTGGTTGTTGATTTATTTTATTCTATCCCTTTTTTTGAAAATGGGACGCGAATATAACTGATTCCCCTGATATAACAAGGTAAAAAAAAGGTATTTAATAGTATAAGCTTACCTGACGGATGTCAGAACCAGGAATGCCTATTGCCGGATAAGCTCCTGCCCGGATAAATGAGCTATGACCCTTATGCGTTCATTGTTAAGAATGATAATATTTTTATCCTGAAGATCAATAATTTTATCGTTTTTTAATTCTGAAAGATATTTTGAAACCTGTTCTTTTGTCGTCCCGGCGTAATCTGCAATGTCTTGCCGGCTAAGTTCAACCCCCAGGTTATTGCCAAAAGGAGAAAAAACGTCCTTTATCTGGACCAATGCATCGGCCACTCTTTCTCGTACAGAAAGAGTCGCCAGTTTCTTTACTTTCATTTCTGAACGATAAAGTTCATCCGAGAAGAATAATAGGAGGGAACGTGAAAGCTGCGCATTATTTTCAAATAGCCACATGAAGTCCTGAATCGAAACGCTGCAAATTTTGGTATCTTCAAGCGTGGAAGCAGCTATAAACCATTTCTTTCTATTGATGCCGCGGTGGCCGATAATATTTCCGGCACCTGCAAAGCGTATGATTTGCTGCTTGCCAAATACACCCGTGCTGTAAACCTTCACTTTTCCCGATAAAACAAAATAAATATTTTCTACCAATGTGTTTTCCAGGATGATCATCTGCCCGCTGCGAAATACTTCAACTATTTTTTTATGGTTGAAATAAGCAATGTCTTTTGCATTGCAATGCTGGATGAAACAATTTTTATTGGGGCAGGTCAGGCAGGAATATTCTTCGCTCATGGTATTTTCCGTTAATTATCGTGTTGATTGTAATTTTGATTCACTTGCTGTTTTTTTGCTGCTGGGCAGGTCAGCCGCCATATTTCTTCTTGCAAACATGGCTCCACCGAGTGCGCCCATAAAAATAGAATCGGTGTGGACGTTGATCGTAATTTTATTGCCGTAATTTTCTTTTACCAGTTGCGTAAGGTATTTGATAACGGCTGGATTCCGCGCTACTCCTCCGGTAAATGTGAATTCATTGAACACACCTCCGGAACGGGCGATCAACGACATGGCCCGCATGATGATGGCCTTATGCAAGCCGCCTAAAATATCTTCTCTTTTCTCTCCGAGATTCGTGAGCTCCCGTAATTCTGCACCGGCAAATACAGTGCAAGTAGAACAAATAACCACTTCTTTTTCCGCCTTCATGGCCATCGGCCCGAGTTCGTTGAGGGAGATGCTCATTTCATCTGCAATATAACCCAGGTATCTTCCGCAACCTGCCGCACAACGGTCGTTCATCTGGAAACTGGTCACCAGGCCGTATTTATCAACCTGGATGGCTTTGGTATCCTGTCCGCCAATATCCAGTACCGTTCGTGTTTCAGGAAAAATGGCGTGTGCCCCGAATGCATGGCATAAAATCTCTGAACGGATACATTCCTGCGGGAAAGGAAGCAACGCCCTTCCGTAACCGGTTCCTGTCATGTTTGCTATATTGAATTCGAGGTCGGCGATTTCGTCAATGTGTTCACGAAGCGATTCTGAAACTTTATCAAAGTTTCCTTTTAAAAGCCGCATCTCCGTATCAAAATTCACTCCGCTAGCCAACGTTTTGCTTGCAGAAGTCTGATCGGGAAGGTTTTTATATTTTTCGCGCAGCTCATCCATCGCTTTGTGAACGAGTTCTTTAAAGTTAAATAAGATGCGTTCGTTTTCTGCAGGAGAAATGCTTTTATCCCATACGGTCATAAGCGGTTCAAAGAGCGACATGTCCAGCTTATTCACTTCTTCATTGTATTTTTCAGATACGATATCGCGAAAGAACTGGTTTCTTGAACCCAGATTATTGTACAGGTAATCGTGCTTGATAACCGGTTTGAAAGTCCTGCGGATATTTCGCAAATGCCCCAGTATCTCGTTCCTCTTTTTTTCATCATGAAAAAAAGCATTGCAGGTTTTTACCAGTTCCTCTCCCAGCTTGTCGAGCTTCACTTTGAACTGTTCATACTGAAAAACGCTTTCCAGGTCGGAAATATATTTTCTGTACTCGGGTTTCGCTTTCAGATCACCTTCAAGATTCTTTTTGAGCACGGAAAAACGGGCATTATAGATGGCCTCGTCGCGTGCAATATCGGCAGCTACGGAGTAATTGGCCCGTGTATTGGTGATACCGCGCCCGATGATTTCATCCTGCTCGTTAATGATTACGGCTTTGGAAGTGGTGGAGCCGAGGTCGACTCCTAGATAATATTTACTCATTTCGTTTTCAGTTATATTGGTTAAACGGTTACGCCTTCGTTTTTCAAAATAATTTTTCGCTGCGCCAGCATCTGGAAGTAAGACTCCAGGCGGTTCTTGATGTTGGCATAGGAGAAATAGCGCGGATCGACCAGGTCGGATTCAATAAAACCTACCGGAACGCCGGTACGCTGTTCGATTTCGCGCATGATCATCAGCTGGCCTGCAGAGAATGAATTGCACGATTTGATGGAGTTGATGAGGAATCCATCGGCTTTGTATTCCTTCACATATTTCTCAATCAGTTCTACCCGCTGTGGAAGATTCATGTTGGTATAACATCCCATGCAATAGGTTGCGAGGCTTTCGAGCGGTTCTTTTGGATCCTGGCGGTACCCCGTATCATATAACCCTCCCACTTTCGTATAGGTAGAGGCGACAATGACGGCGCCCATGTCGTAAAATATTTTCCAGAACTCGCGGAAATTGGTCCAGTTGGGAGGGCCCTCCACCACCAGGCGGAAGCGTTCCTCTTTCATTTCTCCTTCAGGTGTTACAGGAAGAAGTTTATTCTTCACGCGGTCGGCCACTTCACGATGCAGTTCTTTATAATACGCCACGCATTCGTCTGAACCTCTGAATGCCGTATTGATAGGGCCCATGTAATATACGCCTGCAAAATAGGCATCGATCGGGGAAGGTTTGTTTTTTGCCATTTCCAGGATCTTCACCCAGTAATCTTCGGCTTTTACTGAATTCTCGAGAAGCTTGGTAAGGCGCGACTGGTCGAATTTTTTCCCGGAAACTTTTTCCATTTTCGGGATCACTTCTTCTTTGAGCTGCTTCACCATGTACTCAATCTGATCCTTTGTAATTTTTCCGTCTTCCTGGTAAGGGGTGTGAAGCATGGCCACTTCGGCATTCGGATACAAGCGGTTAAGGTTCTCGAACCATTTCAGGAAGGTGAAACATCCTGTATAGCTGAGAAGGAGAAGATCGGGGTCCGGTAATTTTTCTCCCGTTGGACCGATATTTCCGTTCAGCATCATTCCTACATCGCATTTCACATAGGTGCAGACGTCTTCGGAATGGCCCATTTTTTCTGCATCCTTTATAAAGCCCCCGGATTTTTTCCGCATACCGGACTGAAGGGCGTTGATCTCGGGATAGACCGGGAGCATATCGAAGGAAAGAATCAGTTCAATAAGATTTCCAGGGACAAATGTGTACACCACTTTTTTGCCCAGTTCCTTTGCCTTGCTCAGGTCATGAAATTGTTTGGCAAGCATGTCCTTCTGAATGACCATGCTCTTTTCTTTTACTGCCTCTTTGGGGTTTGCCATATTTTATATTTTTATTTTTTGCCTTTTGCTAATTGCCTACTGATTCTATGCCCAGAGCTTGATAGAATCGGAGAACGTTCCTGCCTGTTCTTTGATGACTTTGAACTGGCCGGTATTCTCGTGGAACTGGAAATTGATGTGAGGAATCCCCGCTGCATCGCATTCCTGCTGCATCTGCGGGCGATCGAGCAGAGCCGGATCGCAAAAACTTGCCGCGCAAAAAACAATTCCGTCGGCATTTCTTTTTTTGGCAAGCTCAACCAGTCTTTTTCCTTTGGGGTTTCCAACATCGTAATAGCAGGACGCAAAGGTGCTCTGGTTCAGGTACGCATCCGTCAGCGCTTCCAGCGGATCGGCGGTATTGTCTTTTATATTTCCCTGGATCCAGCGGGAACCGAGCATAAAGTCATCTTCTACTATATAACAGCCTGCCATCTCAATCGACTTTAGCATGCCAATTGGGGGCTGTTCGCAGAACGAACCCGTTACCAATACGCGGATGTTATCCATCGGCTCACCGCGTTCCTTGCTGATGTGCACTACCACCTGTTCCAGCATTTCGTTATGTTCTTCCACCGGAATGGTGATGCCTGCCCGCAGGAGGTGATACGTTTCAACCGCCGATAATCTCCAGGGGAATTCCTGGCGGATAGAATATATTTTTTCGATGAGCTGGTTGTTCTTGTTATACAGTTTGATGGCTTTGTTAAGCGCTTCGGCCGTCACCTTCACTCCATTTATTTTATAAATGTCGTCCATCACTTTTTCAAGCTCCTGTTTATAAAAAGTACCCCCGATCTGCGGTTCAAAGTTTTGAGGATAATCAAAGTAGCGCTGGAATTTTCCTTTCTTGGTCAGCTTGAACATGCCGGATAGATTGCGTACGCAATCGCAGATGGCAGGAAACAAAAACCCGTCAAAATTTTCCAGATTGGTGTCAAGCGCCATTTCAATAATGCCGCGCGGAAGGTGGCATATGTACGACTGATAATACGCATCTCCTTTGATGATCTGTTTCCGGTCACCGGCTCCCATGATCCCGACAGGCAAACCGTTGGCTGCATGAATAATCTCACGGGGAATATAAATAGGAAGATAGCCGACAAGGACCCTCCCTTTCCCTTCTGCTTTCCATTTTTTTGCGCGTGTAAAATTGAGATCAAAGGCAAGTTCTTCGCATTGCCTGAGGATGTTTTCTAATGAGTTCATCTTGAAATTCTTTTGAACAAAGAAACTACCATATAATATATTCAGTTATGATCTAAATCATTCAAAAACATGATGCTCGTCATAAATACCATATTGCTGCTATTTTGAAAAAAGTGCATATTAAAAATTATTTTTATGATTTTTCTAATTCCGCCGGTTTATATTTATTACTAACTGACAATAATTTTTAAAACAAAAAAAGTCCGGTCAGTCAAAAATTTAAAAAAAATAAATTCCAAATTCCCTCTCCAGGTAAAAATAAATTGGGTGTTATCATGGAATAAAAACTATTCAGCTCATATGAATATCCTCCGGAAGTGGGTTTAAGTCAAAATTTTGAGGAATTGAAAAAAATCGCTCTAAATGTTTGGAAAAAAGTTTTATATGGTGTAATCTTGCTCTACCAATTTAAATTTCCATCCCATGAAAAAAAAATTATTTACCCTATCCTTGATTTTTGCATTTGCAATCATTGTACATGCAAAGAATGATGGCAACTCCAAGAACAAAGGATTTACAGTTGATTTTAACCAGACCCGAAGCGACGAGATCAATTTAAATTTTCAAATTGACAATGTTAATTTTTCTGATGTATCGGTTCACGGAACCATGTATTCTCAAATTGATTTCAATGGTTATGTTTTGACAAAGGATAAAGGATATGCTGCCTTACCTATTATAAGTGCAACCGTTCAATTGCCGCCTGACAAGAATGTTTCTCTTGTAACTTCGAATGAAAATTACACAGAGTATAACCTGAATTACCCCCTTTTGCCTTCCAGAGGACGGATCCTTCGCAACCAGGATCCTGCGACCATTCCTTATGTAATTGATCCTGCTTCCATCGTTGACAAATGGTATCCTGCTGATCTTGCCACTTCTACGGATCCATTTATTTTAAGAGATGTAAGGGGAACGAATGTGTATGTTCACCCCATATTATATAACGCGGCAAAAAAGATCGTAAGAGTTTATAGCTCAATAAGTGTAAAGCTTGTTGAAAATGATTCGAAACCTACAAATCCCCTGGTCGATTTTAGAAAATATGTAGACCCGGAAATGTTTAGTACCTATCAATCCTTATTTATCAATTACAATAAAAGGTCCGTCTGGGCCAACGAAGTAGGAGAATATGGTGACATCCTTGTGATCTACACGTTACGTGATGCAACCGTCATCAAACCTTATATCAACTGGAAAAAACAAATGGGTTTCAAAGTCACCGAGCAGCAGGTAGCCACCGGAACCAATGTGAAGACAACCATCAGCACCGCGTATGCGGCAAATAACAATATTGCTTATGTCTTATTGGTTGGTGACTGGGCCGATATAAAATGTGACCTGGAAAGTAACAGCGCTCCTACCGATCCGATGCTGGGGTGTGTGGTCGGTACCGATAACTACCCGGATATTTCCGTCGGACGATTTTCTGCCGGATCAACCACTGATGTGACGACACAGGTCAATAAAACCATTACTTACGAAAAGCAACCGAGCGGCACCTGGTATAAAGGAGCGTTGGGAATTGGTTCCGATCAGGGTGCAGGTGCCGGAGATGACGGCGAAATGGATAAAGTCCATATGGCAAACATCTGGACAGGCCGATTGAGCAAGTTCACATATACCACTAATAATACCGCCTACGATCCGGGAGCAACAGCCGCTATGGTTTCAACAGCCGTGAATACTGGAGTAAGTCTTATCAATTACTGCGGTCATGGAGCGAATAACCAGTTTGTAACTACAGGCTTCAGCAGCACCAACGTCAGCAGCCTTACCAATGCCGACAAGCTTCCGTTCATCATTTCAGTTGCCTGTGTGAATGGAGAATTTCATACTACGACTTGTTTTGCAGAATACTGGCTCCGTAAAGTGAATGGAGGAGCCATCGCGACATTGATGTCGACCATCAACCAGGATTGGGTAGAACCCATGGTAGGGCAGGATTATATGAATGACATGCTGACCGGCGGATACACGTATGCCAACAACGCAACAAATCCCGGAACCGGAACAAATACCGATCATGGTAAAACGCATTTCGGCGCTATTACTCTAAACGGAGACGTATTAATGCTGGCAGAAATGACGTCCGCACTGGCTACTTTACAAACCTGGACCATCTTTGGCGATCCTTCTTTACAAGTAAGAACGGATGCTCCGAAGGCGCTGGTCATTTCTAATCCAAATGTACCTGTGGGGACATACCAAACGACTATCACTGTTGGCGGAAGCCCGTTTCAAAATGCAATGGTATCCATCTGGGATGGTACGAACCAGCCTTTTTCAGCTCTCACCGATGCGTCCGGAAATGTGGCCATCCCGCATACCCTTGCAATCGGAACTCCGGCCACATTAACCGTAACCGGATTTAATTTAACAACTTATACAAGCAACGTTACCATCGGATCAACCGCTGTGAACAATATTGAAATGAGCAACTCTTTGCAGATTTATCCCAACCCGAGCAACGGAACGTTTGATCTTAATTACTCACTGATCAATATAGAAAATTCCACTATTAAAATTGTGGATGTGCTGGGCAAAGAAGTGTATTCCGATATGCTGAATCCAAATGATCAGAGCAAAACAATTTCTCTCACCCATGTAGAGAGCGGTTTGTATTTCCTGACCTTTGAAAACAGCAACGGTTCCGTAACCAGGAAGATCACTATACAGAAATAATGTTTCATTTTGTTTGTTTGAAAAAGGGGGAGGCCGTTGCTTCCCTCTTTTTTTTGTGCATCTTCGCATCACCATTATGAGCCGGTACTTCATCCTTTACAAACCTTTCGGAATGCTTTCGCAGTTCACGAAAGAAGGCGATCACAAAACGCTTGCTGACCTGAAATATAATTTCCCGAAAGATGCGTACCCAGTTGGCCGGCTGGATTCAGACAGCGAAGGATTATTGCTTTTAACGAACGATAAATCCATCAATCATAAACTCCTTGACCCGAAGTTCAGGCACACGCGCACGTACCTCGCGCAGGTGGAAGGAATTTTTTCTGCAGAAGCAAAAACAAAACTGGAGAAAGGAGTTCCCATTTCCGTTGAAGGAAAAATCTATAACACGCTTCCCTGCAAGATCGAGATCATTCCTGAACCTTCTGATCTGCCCGAACGAAATCCCCCGATACGTTTCAGAAAAAATATTCCGACTTCATTTATAAAAATCTCTTTACAGGAAGGAAAGAACCGGCAGGTGCGTAAAATGACCGCCGCCGTTGGATTTCCTACGCTGCGTTTGATACGGACTGCCATTGAAAAGATAGAAGCCGGAACTATTAAGCCCGGCCAGGTAAAGGAACTTTTGCAGGAAGAATGTTTGCCGATGCTGAATATCTGAAATGGAGCAGACAGTTTATTTTTCTTAAGTTTATTGTGTCTCGGGGGACAATGATTCGGTTTCAATTCCCGCCCGAGGCGGCAATGCGAAAAACGTTAACGGCAATTTTTCAAAACGCGACAATTAGTAAGGGCAAGCAACTAAGTTAATAGTACAATTATTAA
>JAHEYJ010000098.1 GCA_023251675.1 Bacteroidota bacterium | reverse complement strand
TTCCCTGATCTTCTCTCCGGCTGATTGACTCGTATTTTACCGGCTGTCAACCGGCTGCTACTTTCGTATCACTGATCCTTCCTCCCTCACACCGTATCGTTCTTCCTTTAAAATATTCGAAGAGGTGAAAGTCGTGCGTGGCAATGAGTACCGCCCTGCCCGACTTGCTGATTTCATAAAGCAACCCCACAATTTCCTGGGCCGTTTCAGTATCCAGGTTTCCGGTGGGCTCATCGGCAAGAATGATTTCCGGTTCGTTGATCAGCGCGCGGGCAATAGAGACCCGCTGTTGTTCACCGCCTGAAAGTTCATGCGGCATCTTGAATCCTTTGGTTCCGAGATGCACCTTCTCCAGTACTTCCTGTGATCGTTTCTGCATATCGGGTTTGTCCTTCCACCCGGTGGCTTTCATCACAAAAAGCAGGTTGTCATTGATGCTCCGGTCGGGCAGCAGCTGAAAATCCTGGAAGACCACGCCCAGTTTTCTTCTCAGGAAAGGAATTTCTTTAGATCTTATTTTCTTCAGATTATATCCTGCAATTTTTCCCTCTCCCTGGATCAGCGGGATATCCGCATACAGGGTTCGCAGCAAGCTGCTCTTCCCGCTTCCTGTCTTTCCAACGAGGTAAACAAATTCTCCTTTGTCAATTGTCAGTGAAACATCGGTGAGAACCAAATTATGTTTCTGGAATATAGAAGCCTTCTGCAATTCGATGATGGTGTCAAGCGCCATGGAGCAAAAGTAGAAACCTTTAAACAACGAAAAGCGAAACGGTACGAAAAATACGAACAGAGTTCTGTAACAAGAAATGCCTTGAACTTCATTTTGTCAAATGGCGATTCAGCCCTTACCCATTCGTAATTCGGAAAAATTCGTCCCGAAGGGATGCCTTCGGCATAATTCGTAGATTAACAATGCCTCGTTAATAAGTAGGTTTTCGACACTCCATTCTTTCCTGTTCCCTCCTTAATTTTATACCTTATTATATCATTGCAGGAATATGGACAAACGAACCTCCCTATACATTGTTTTATTCGGCATTTTCTTCCTGGTGTGCATAGCCGTATTTTCCCAGAAGACCGCCATCTACAACAACCCGGATGCTGATTTCAAAACCGCGCTGGAACTTTTCCAGAAACAGAAATACGGTTCTGCGCAGAAACAATTCTCAAAGATCGAAGAACGCTACGCGGCGGATCCGGAAAATCTCACCCGCATTGATGCTGAATATTATTCCGCCCTTTGCGCGCTGGAACTTTTTCACAAAGACGCGGAACTGCTCCTGAAAGAATTCATTGAGAACCACCCGGAAAGCCCGCAGGTTCAATCGGCTTATTTCCACCTCGGGCAATACAATTACCGCAAGAAGCAATACAACAAAGCCATCGAATGGTTTCAGAAAGTGGATATCTATGACCTGAACAACGAAGAACTTTCAGAATTTTATTTCAAACGGGGTTACAGCTATTTTGAAGAAGACAGCATGGACCGCGCTAAAAAAGATTTCTTCGAAATAAAAGACATTGACAATAAATACGCAGCGCCCGCCACCTACTACTACGGGCATATTTCCTATTCAGAAAAAAATTACCAGACCGCGTTGCAGCATTTCAACAAACTAAAAAGAAATGAGAATTTCGGGCCCATCGTTCCTTATTATATAGCGCAGATCTATTACGTGCAGGCAAAATACGACAGCGCCATTGCCTATGCAACTCCTTTACTTGATTCAACCACCAAGCGGGTTCTCGAACTTACCAAGATCATCGGCGAATCGTATTACCGCACCGGCCGTTATAAAGAATGTCTTCCCTATCTTGAAAAATTCAAGAGCTACGCCAGTTATCTCAAACGCCCCGAATGGTATCAGCTGGGGTTTGCCTATTACAAAAATGAGATCTACAACTCCGCTATCTATTGTTTTCAAAATGCAACCGGAGGCAACGACTCGCTGGCGCAGAATGCCTACTACCACTTGGCCGACTGTTATGTAAGGCCATCCCCTTTTTCGGGAGGTACTTCTTCAAAGATGCAGGCGAAGAATTCATTTGAGCAGGCATATAAACTTGACTTTGACAAACAGATCACGGAAGATGCGTTGTTCAATTACGCCAAACTCTGCTATGAACTTTCGTTCAGCCCGTTCAACGAAGCCATCACGGCGCTGAACTCGTACATTTCAAAATATCCGAATTCGCCGCGACTGGATGAGTGCTACAAATACCTGGTGAACGTTTATCTTACTTCAAAGAACTACAGGGAAGCAATGGTGTCGATCGAAAGCATAAAAGTCATGAGCGAGGAAATGAAGACCGCCTACCAGAAGATTGCGTTCCTGCGCGGGCTTCAGTTGTATACAGACAATCACTTGCAGGAAGCCATTGTCTATCTGAACAAGTCCCTGATCTATCGCGTGAACAGCAATTTCGCATCGCTGGCTAATTACTGGAAAGGAGAATCGTATTACAACCTGTCGGAAAAAACAGGAATTACTTTCGGCCTGGATTCAGCCATTACGTTTTATAAAACATTTCTTGCTTCTCCGGGAGCCATCAACAACAATGAATTCTTTGCAGCCAATTATAACTTAGGTTATGCGAATTTCAAGAAAGCAAATTACACGGAAGCGAATATATGGTTCAGGAAATACGCAGGATTAAAATCCAATGAGCCAAAAGAGAAGATGAACGACGCTTACCTGCGAATCGGTGACGGATTCTTCATGACAAAAGATTATCCCAATGCGGTGGATTATTACGATGAAGCGCTAAAGACCGGAAACCGCGATGCCGATTACGCCCTTTATCAGAAAGCACTGGCACTTGGGTTGACAGGAAAGAAAGAAGCTAAATCCGTCGCACTCTCCGACCTTCTGAAAAATTATGCTGGAAAAACCAAGTACGAAGCGGCTGCCATGTTCGAACTGGCCAATACCTATCTCCAGCTTGACAATGACGATAACGCGCTGTTCTACTATAATAAAGTAGTGAATGAACATCCCGAATGTTCCTATACCGGCCGGGCCATGCTTCAAACGGGATTGATTCAGTCAAAGAAAAAAAATTACGACGGTGCTTTAGCGACGCTGGATAAAGTGCTTGCCGCTTATCCAAAAACCACGGAAGCGTTTGAAGCCATCAGCGCCATGAAAGATATCTACCGCTCGAAAAGCGACATGGATGCTTACGAAGAAAAGCTGAAACACATTCCGTACGCTGCGGTATCGCTGACCTCTTTGGATTCCAGCAATTACGATGTCGCTTTTGATTATTACGATAAAGGCGACTGCGAGAATGCCGGGAAATATTTCCTGAAATACATTCAGAAATACATGGATGGTATTTTCATCATCCATGCGATGTATTACAAAGCCGAATGCGATTACAGCAAAAAGAACTATGACCTGGCCCTTGGCGGATATCAATATGTGATCGATAAACCGTACAGCCAGTTCACGGAATCCTCCCTTTTGAAAGCATCTTATCTCAATTACAAAAACAAGAATTATCAGAATGCGCTCGTACAATACATCCGGCTTGCGCAAGTGGCCGAATACCCTTCTAACATCAGCGAAGGAAGGATCGGAGAAATGCGCTGCCAGTGGGTGTTAAATAATTTTGACTTGGCTTCCGAAGCTGCGCAAAAAGTCCTGGCACTGGATAAGATCACTAACGAGATAAAAGCGGAAGCCCATCTCATCATCGGAAAATCGGCCGTTGAAAAAAAGAATTATGATCTGGCGACAAGTGAGCTTTCTTCCGTTTCTTCGCTCACCACCAGCGAGAAGAACGCGGAAGCAAAATTTTATTTCGCATATGTACAGTACTTACAATCACAATACAAAGAATCGCAAAAAACGGTTTTTGCGCTGATCAACCAGGATCCGAGCTACGATTACTGGGTGGGAAAAGGCTTCATTCTTCTCTCGGATAATTATGTAGCGATGAATGACCTGTTCAATGCCAAGTTTACCCTGGAGAAACTGATCGAAAAATCATCCAATGCGGAACTCTCGGCTGTTGCAAAAGAAAAACTGAACAAAATAAAAGAAGCGGAAGAAAAAACGAAAGCAGAAGCGGAGTCCAAAAAAGAAAAGAAGCCGGATACGCAGATACAGTTCAAACAGGACAATCCGAAAGATTCGATTTTATATAAAGAAGAAGGAAAATAAAGGCCCTCATTTGCACTTACTGTCAAAAGGCAGTTGAGCAGGTGAGGAAAAAGAATATAATATGAAAATCATAAAACTTATTTTGTTATTTCTATTGCTGTATTTCTCCCCTCTCCTCCGGAGAGGGGCCGGGGGTGAGGCCATCGCGCAGAAGATCCTCAAAGACACCACCTTTGTCATTGTAAAACAATTTCAGCCAACGATTGCCGATGCTTACAAGATGAACGACATGCCCGTTGTAAAAGATTCGGTTCCTCCTGTTCCGAAAATAAATTACGGGATCAATTCAAAAAAAGTTTTCACGCCTTATACCGTTGAACCTATTAAATCCGCTAAGATGGTCGGCGAGCCGCTGACAAAACTTTACCAGTCGCTGGTAAAAGGCGGCGCCGGCACTTATTTATATGGAGAAGGGTTCTTCAACAGCTTGCGTTCAAAAGAATATTCCTATGGCGCCCATGCCCGGCATCTTTCCTGGAACGGCACGCTGAAAAATGAAGGCTTCAGCGGATTCAGTGATAATGAAGTGGGGATCTACGGAAAAAAATTTCTGCATAAAGAAACCTTATCCGGAAATATGGATTACAGCCGCAACGTGATCCATTATTACAACTACGACACCGCTGCTGTGAAGAACCTGGCCGATAACAACCTGATCAAGCAGCGGTATGCACGGATCGGAGGCGACGCTGAGTTCCAGACCCATTACACCGATTCTTCACGGATCAATTACCTGCTGAAGATGAAATATTTTAATATCAGCGATTACTACAAAACATCCGAAAATGCTTTTATTGTGAACGGAGATCTAAGCGGGTATTACGAAAAACAATTGGTACACGCACTTGTATCTGTGGATTATTCAAATACTAAATCCGAGGCCGACACCGCCCACTCCGTCATCATCGGGCTTTCACCTTACATCACCGCATCCGGGGATAAGTGGAACACCCGCATTGGAGTGGCGATCGCACTGGAAGGGAATAAAAACGATAAAAGCCGGTTCTTTTTCGCCCCGAACATTGACTTCAATTACAACGTGGTGGAGAACATCATCGTTCCGTATGCCGGCATTACCGGCGGGCTGAAAAGAAATTCCCTTGAAAATTTTTCGAATGAAAATCCTTTTCTTGTTCCGGACCCGAAAATAAAAAACACCAATACAAAATTCGAGCTCTATGCCGGCCTCAGGGGAAGTATCAGCAGGAATTTATCGTACAACGCCCACACCTCTTACAGCAAATTTGATGACCTGTACTTTTTTGTGAGTGATAATACGAATCCGTACACTTCCGGGTTTAACATTGTGTATGACAATTCCGCCCTTTGGAATGTGCACGGGGAAATGCAGTTCCAGTATACAGAAAAAATAAAGATCATAGCAAAGGGCGATTATAATAAATACACGATGGACACGGAACTCAAGCCCTGGCATAAACCGCTCTGGCAGACCACGCTCGCGGTTACTTACAATCTGAAAAATAAAATTGTAGCCACCGCTGATCTTTTTGTTTACGGAAGCCGTTCCACCTACATCACCGCACGCGGTGAAGGCCCCGGCATCACCGTCGTTTCAACCAGCATCTTTGAACTGAAACCGATCCTGGATGCAAACATCGGGTTGGAATACCGCTACAGCAAAAAACTTTCTGCGTTCCTTCATTTCAACAACCTTGGATTTAAAAGCTACGAGCTTTGGAATAATTATCCCACGCAGAGCTTTAATTTCATGGTAGGAATCTCTGCCGCATTCTAATCCTTCACCCGCATCATGGAAAGAGACCGTACGATCCAATTGGGAAGGTTCTTCTGCGGGTTCCTGTTTTTCAGGTTAAGATAGATACCCAGTTTTTTCAGGATAGGGACTTTATGGGTTTCCACAAATTCAATAAGGGTCCCGTCATTATCTTCAATGTAGCTGAAATGGCCGGCCGCTTCGCCCATGTCAAAACTGCTGGCGCTGTCAACCCGGAACGGAAATCCTCCTGCCCGGCATTCCTCGCGGAGTGAAGGCATGCCGGTAACATCAAAACACGTATGAATGAAACCTTTATCTCCCCAGAACCGGTCCGCATAGATCTTTTTCGGCGTGCGGTCCAATACTTGCACCAATTCAATTTTTGTTGAACCGAACAAACGGGAAAATCCGCCATTGCGTGACGCTCTGTGCTTTAAAAGAATACGGCGGATCTTACTGGTACCGCCCGGGAGCGCTTTCAGATCGTCGAAACATCCTTCTTTATCATACACCTCTTCATTATAACCTAAAATATCTTTATATAATTTTTTTGCCTTATCCATATCGGAAACCCCTATCGTGCAGCCGGCGGCGCCTCCCAGCATGAATGCTTCTTTTCCAAACCACTCCTCTTCCTGCACATATTCAAAAATATTTCCGTAAGGGTCCTTCACATAAAAATGCGCATGGCCCGATGGGTCCTTCAATACACTTCCTAAAAGATCAAGATTTTTTTTCTTAAACTGGCTGAATGTTTTTTGTATATCCGTGGTTTTCATCTTGGCACAGAAAATTCCAAGATCGCCGACCTGGATTTCGAAAGGTGCGCTCAGCGGTGTACGGTTCTTATACTGCCAGATCTCCACGCCTCCGCCTCCGTTCAGGTTCATTGCAAGAATGGCATGACGCTTCCATATTTTTTCTCCGGTATACGGAAGCATGAGGGTCACTTCATTATCCTCCTCAAATATCTTGATATCCATACCGAAATTTTTCCGGTACCAGCTGAATGCTTCATTGACATCCGCGACTCCAATTCCAATCTGTTGAATTCCTGTAATGTTCTTCGCCATTTTGTTTTGTTTGCAGTTCAAAGTTTGTAATTCGCATGATGCAATTCCGTGCCTGCTGCAAACGATAACCGGGAACTTATTGTTGTTATTTAGGACCTACGTGCATTATTCTTCTGAAGAAAAACCGGGGGAAGAATCGCTTTACGATCACCGCCCTTAACTCCGGGCCGCCCATGTAAACTTCCACGCGCTTGTTCCGGATGGCTTTGAGAATTTTTCCCGCGCACACTTCCGGCTTCATTCCTTTTTCCTGGCCATCATCCATTTTGCCGAAACCATTTCCGGATTCAGTGATCGCGTTAAAAGAAACATTCGTATGAATAAATCCCGGACAAATAATTGAAACATGAATATTATTATCCAGCTCTTCCATTCGTAGCGCTTCAAAATATCCGTGCAGCGCATGCTTGGAAGCACAATAGGAAGAACGCCTGTAATAACCAAACTTTCCCATCAGGCTGCTGATCACCACCAGGTGGCCGCCTTTCTGTTTTCGCATCACCGGCAAAATGGCTTTGGTCATGATAAGCGCTCCGAAATAATTTATCTCCATTATTTTTCTTTCCACTTCAATAGGCGTATCGAGAATGGTTGAACGCTGACTGACGCCTGCATTGTTGACGAGAATATCGATCCTTCCGAATTTCCGGATCACATTCTCCACCTCCTTCTCAATGCCGGTAAGGCTCGTAACATCCAGAGGGATGATCATGATATTCTCCTCAGGAATGAATTTAGCACATTCCTTTTTCACACGCTGAAGCTCCGCTTCTCTGCGGGCGGATAAAACCAGTTTTGCTTTTTCAGAAGCAAACTCTTTTGCCATGGCTTCTCCTAAACCGGAGGAAGCGCCGGTGATCCAAACTACTTTATTTTCGAAAAAACTCATATTTTCTTTTTATCTAAGTTAAATCTAAGTAGACTAAATGAAAGAGAAATATTCGGGTTCTTACCCGGGGAAATGTAGGTCAGGATATCATTAGTGGCCAGTCGCAGTTCGCATATCTTAAAGAATCTTCCCAACGTGATTCCAAAAGGAATCGAAAATTTATATACCGAATTTCCTGCAATGCCAAAACTGACCTTGAAAGTGTTTGCCAAAGCCATTTCGGTTCCCACGGCTACAAAAGCGCCTTCGAGGTTGGCGGGGTTGTCGCTCAACGGCATAACAAGGTCAGCGCCAACAATGATTCTTTTTGTTGCCTGCCAGCCGATCCCTGCCCTTAATTTTGAAGGAAGCTTGGTATCGTAAGGCTTGCCCGGTTTATAGTGAATAAATCCCGTATCGCTGAACATCTGGTCCGCCTGATTGGCAAGGTTCCATGAATTAATTCCTGCGGTGTATACTGTATCCAGAATAGTATCACTCGCTATCAAAACATTTTTATTCCAAGTGATCTTTCCGATATCAACGGCAGACACGGTGATCTTTATTTTTTTAAATCCTATTCCTGCTCCCAGGTCAATGGCTGTTCCATGCCCCACTCCGGCAAAAAGGCCGGAAGTTGCATCAGGAGTAAAATTCTTAATGCTGCCATAATTAATTCCGTAGCTGGAAGCAAATGCAGAATGTCCGGTCAGAATGCTGTTCTCCGCCACAATTTCGTAATTGCCCATTCCCCATAAATATTTTATGCCGGCTCCTCCGTAAAAAGTGACTGCACTTGAATCCGGTGTTCCGCCGATGCCAAAAAGTTTGGTGCCGTAGGAAAGGTTGAGCTCGCGGTAATGCATGTATCCGATTTTTGAACCGTCGAACACATGGGAAATTGTTTTTTCAGGATTAGGTTGATTCCAAAAAGCAGAGTCATGAAAAATTGGTGCTTGTGCCCCCATGAAAAGAATTTCCGCTGCGTTCGGATTCAGCTTGATATGACCGAAAGTCCGGTCGCGAAGGTTCATAGCGAATCCGCCCACTTTAGGAACTTTAAAAGAAAACGTCAGCCAGGTCAGGTTCACGTTGAGGTTCAGTCCTTCGGTATTGGAAAAAATTCCGGCATACATTTTTTTATCGGCAGTTGAAAAGGTATCACTGGGATGAAGAATGGCTTCTTTCAATTGTCCGTAATCCATGGCGCCTGACTGCGCGCTAAGTCCAACTATCATGGTGCTGATGGAGAACCGGTAGTTATTTTTCCAGCCGAGGTTAGCGGGATTGATGCCGATGCATTCCCAGTCCTTCACCACGCCGTTAGCCACTCCGCCCATGCCGGTGGAAGGCGGAATGCCCATGTCTACCTGGGAGAACAGGAAGTAAGAAGTAAAAAGGAAGAAGACAGAAGTAAATAAAAGTTTTTTCATTATGATTTCTATAAAAACCGGAACAAATGTAAGGTAATTTTTGTTTTCTGTTTCTTGTACCTTTGCACTCTACGAATTACGAATGAAAACGAATTACGAATCCGGGAACACGACCCATTACAGAAAATTCTGTTCGCTAATCGCTATTTACTTTTCGCTATTTCTCTTCTCCTGCGGTAGCCCGGCAAAGAAACAAGTTGTTATTCCTTCGGATGTTCTTCCCAAAGAAAAAATGGCCGCCGTGGTTGCCGATATTCATATTGCTGAAGCAGAAACAAGCATGAAACCCCTTCCTGACTCCACTTCGAGAGGAAAATTAAGTTTTCAGAAAATTTTTGATAAGAACCAGATCACCAAAGCGCAGTACGATACGAGCATGGCTTTTTATATTGATCATCCCGAACTCCTCAACGAGGTTTATGAAATTGTACTGAATGAGCTGAGCAAGATGCAGGGGACGGGAGGGAAGTAGTGGCAATGGCAGGAAGCAGTTGCAGTAGGCATCCCGATAACTATCGGGACAGCCAGGCAAATCACATCTTAACAAATTTTCTCAAAAAAAATCCCGCAACTTTCGTTACGGGATTTACTTGTGACTTTTAACTTAATTCTCTTAAGTCTTTACCTTATACCATTCCCTGTGCAAGCATTGCGTCAGCGATCTTCACGAAGCCGCCGATGTTGGCGCCTTTTACATAGTCAACATGATTGCCGTCTTTGCCGTACTTCACGCATGTAGCATGAATGCTCTTCATGATACCGTGTAATCGCTGGTCAACTTCTTCGCGCGTCCATGATAAACGTAAAGAGTTTTGCGACATTTCCAATCCGGATGTTGCAACACCGCCGGCATTCGATGCTTTGCCGGGTGCAAACATGATCTTGTGATTTTGGAAAATAGTTACTGCTTCAGGTGTGCTTGGCATGTTGGCGCCTTCGCCCACTGCAATGCAGCCGTTATTCACCAGCATTTCTGCATCTGCTCCGTTCAATTCATTTTGTGTTGCGGAAGGAAGAGCCACATCGCACTTAACACCCCATGGCGTTTTTCCGGGGATGAATTCTGCTGATTTGAATTCCTTCACATATTCTTTAATACGACCGCGTCTTACATTTTTCAGGTCCATGATGAACGCCAGTTTTTCTGCATTGATCCCGTTCTTGTCATAGATATATCCTTCAGAATCGGAAGCAGTAACCACTTTTCCTCCGAGTTGAGTGGCTTTTTCAATGGCATATTGCGCCACGTTGCCGGAGCCGGAAACCACCACGCGTTTTCCTTTGAACGAATCGCCTTTAACGCCCAGCATTTCCTGAACGAAATAAACACATCCGTAACCGGTTGCTTCCGGGCGGATCAAACTTCCGCCATAGGAAAGTCCTTTTCCGGTAAGTACGCCTGTGAATTCGTTTCTTAATCTTTTATATTGTCCGAACAGGAAACCAATCTCGCGCCCTCCCACCCCGATATCACCGGCCGGAACGTCCGTATCCGCACCGATGTATTTAGAGAGTTCAGTCATGAATGACTGGCAGAACCGCATCACTTCATTGTCTGATTTTCCTTTCGGATCAAAGTCAGAACCTCCTTTACCTCCTCCCATTGGAAGCGTAGTAAGCGAGTTTTTAAATACTTGTTCGAAGGCTAAGAATTTAAGAATAGAAAGATTCACCGAAGGATGAAGGCGCAGGCCTCCTTTGTAAGGCCCGATCGCGCTGTTCATCTGGATACGGAACCCGCGGTTAACCTGGAAACGTCCTTTGTCATCAACCCACGGCACACGGAACTGGAATGCCCGTTCCGGTTCTGCAATACGCTCAAGGATCTTTGCGTCTGCATATTTTGGGTTTTCAAGAGTGTACGGAATAACGGCTTCCGCAACTTCCATTACCGCCTGAAGAAATTCAGGTTGGTTAGGATCTTTTGCCTTGATTTTCGCCATGAACTTGTGGATCTCATTTTCCACTTTGCTGCTCCCGTTTGATTTTGCTTTTGGTTTTGCTGTTGTAGTTGTTGCCATAGAATTTCTTTTTGAGTTTGGAAGCCGAAGGTAAAAATATTTCTTAACCAGCATTATGATGAACGACGTAAATTAGATGAAAAAAATAGGTGCTTTTTTCTTGATTTTTCAGAGTTTTACAGCATGGGATTACTAAAAAATATACAAGGTCTTCAGTTAGAACAGCCGGGCATCTGGATCATCACTGAAACGCTGGATAAATTGCTGAAGATGAAATCGTTTTCCAAAGAAGACCTTGGTGTTTTGGCCGCATTCTCCTATGAAAACCGGAAAAAAGAATGGCTCGTCTCACGGATCCTTGCCGAACAAATGACCGGGGAGAAAAATATCCGGATCATATATAATGAACATAACAAGCCGTTCCTGAAAGGATCTGCCTTTCATATCTCACTGTCCCATTCCCACCAGCTTCTTACGATTATAATAGATAAGAACGAGACCGGAATTGATATTGAACGGGTCAAGCCAAAAGTAATTCTGATAAAAGACAAATTTATGAGTGGTAGCGAACTGAAGGAAGCCGGAACAGACAACCTTTCTGAGAAACTCACGCTTTACTGGTGTGTAAAAGAATCACTGTACAAATATTATGGAAAAAAGGAACTGACCTTCAAAGAAAACCTGCTTGTGGAACCGTTTGCGTATTCAGAAACCGGAAAGATCTTCGCCCGGATCCATCACCCTGCCATGAATAAGAAGTTTGAACTGTACTATGAATCGATAAAAGTGGATGACCAAAAATACATGCTGGCTTATATCGTAAATGAGGTTTAGTACTTTTGGCGGTACAGATAACCTGTTTTTTTCGGATCTACAGACGGCTGTAATCCGAAAACCGGTATGCATCCGTTATCTGTACCATTTGTAAAATGAAAAAGAACATTTATAACATAATTATCAACGCAAAAAGAAAAGGAAAAAAACTTTTCGCTGTTCTTA
>JAHEYJ010000097.1 GCA_023251675.1 Bacteroidota bacterium | reverse complement strand
AAATTTTAGAAGTTTGTTGGACTCATATCCGTCAGCTGACGGACACAAGTTCGTCCCGATAGCTATCGGGACTTGTCCCCGCTACAAAGAGAAGGCGATATAGAAATGTATCGCTTTTTTCATTTTAGGAATTCAAATTTCAAATGTTAAAAGAGCGTTGGGCTCATATCCTTCAGTTGACGGACACAACAAGTTCGTCCCAATCCCTATCGGGACTTATCCCCGCTACACAAGTTAAAGCCCTTGAATAGTAAGGGCTTTATTTTTTACCCTGATAAGACAATCGAACCCAGATAATCCTCATTTAATATATCCTTAGATTGATTTAATTATATTTGTCTTTTCATAACCCCCATTACTATGAAAAAGAGTTTTTTATTTTATCCATTAACCATAGGAGTGTTTGCTCTCTTAATTTGGTTTGTCATTGATAAAGGGAAAAATCTTACAATTAAAAGTGATAAAAAAAACACGACTGAATTGGTTGCTTCATCTCAATCACTTCCAAAATCAACAGCTCTTATTGTTAATTCGAACGAAAGTGTATGGCAGCAGTTTTTACATAACATACAAAGCCCTTTAAGTTTATTACTTCTGCAAATCATAGTTATTCTTGTTGTTTCGAGATTTTTTGGAATTGTCTTCTCCAAATTCGGACAACCTTCTGTTGTGGGTGAAATGATAGCGGGTATATTTCTTGGGCCATCTATTATGGGGCTGTTATCTCCCGATTTTTCTAATTTTCTTTTTCCAAAAGACTCTCTCAAGACCTTGCAGTTTCTCAGCCAGATCGGCTTAGCCTTTTTTATGTTTATTATTGGTATGGAACTCGACATTGAGAAACTAAAACACAAAACTAAAAACGCTATTGTAATTAGCCATGCCAGCATAATATTCCCTTTCTTTTTAGGAGTGACATTAGCGTATTTCATCTACGAACAATTTGCATCTGCGGGCGTGAACTTTATGTCTTTTGCTCTTTTTCTTGGAATAGCCATGAGCATAACCGCTTTTCCTGTTCTTGCAAGGATCGTGCAGGAGCGCGGATTAACTAAAACTTCGCTTGGTGCTATGGTTATAACCTGTGCCGCTGCCGATGATGTTACTGCGTGGTGTATGTTAGCTTGTGTTATCGCAATTGTAAAAGCAGGAAGTATTGTAAGTGCATTGTTTACTATTTTTCTTGCTGTAATTTTTGTTTTAATTATGTTGTATGTTATTCGCCCATACATAAATAAAATAAGCGCCAAGGTTGTCTCACAGGAAAACCTTAACAAAACAGTAATAGCAATCTCTTTTTTCATTCTTCTTTTATCAGCTTACTTTGCCGAAGTGATCGGCATTCATGCATTATTTGGAGCCTTTTTAGCAGGAGTAATAATGCCGCAAAATGTAAAGTTCAAAGAATTGCTTGCAGGAAAGATTGAGGACATTAGCGTTCTCCTTTTACTTCCTATATTCTTTGCGTTTACAGGACTGAGAACTCAAATAGGTTTATTAAATGAAGGTCACCTTTGGGCAGCCTGCGGAGTGGTGATTTTAATCGCTGTAATAGGAAAGTTTGGGGGCAGTGCAGCAGCGGCAAAGGTGATGGGGCAAAGTTGGAAAGACTCTCTTTCGATAGGTGCGCTTATGAATACGCGTGGGTTAATGGAACTTGTTGTATTGAATATCGGATATGATCTGGGAATTCTTTCACCTGAAATATTTGCCATTATGGTGTTAATGGCTTTGACAACAACTTTTATGACAGGCCCTTTCCTTGATCTTATTAATTATGTTTCAAAAAAGCGTGACGTCTTGACATAATTAAATTTGTTGCCTTGTTACGTAGTAAATATTTTTTATTTTTCAAGCAACCTTTTTTGTTTTCTGCGTCTTTCCAGTACAAACAAAATCTCACATGAAAGCAATAAAGTTATTTTTAGCATTATTTTGTACATTGTTTTCGACAAATGCAAATTTATACGCTGCTTGCCAGTCGGGATTTACAAAAGCACACACCTCTAATCATGCCCTCAGTTTTACAAATACCTCCACAGGCACAAGTTCAAGCACTTATTATACTTGGGGATTTGGAGACGGCAATACAAGTACTGCTCAAAATCCCTCGCATACCTATAGTGCAGCCGGAACTTATACTGTTTGTTTGCACATCACTGATTCCACTTCTTCGTGCAGTAGTTATTTCTGCGATACGGTTGTTGTTACCGGATGCAGTGTTACCATTGGTTGTTACCAGTATCACAACGCAAGTTGCTCCACCTGCGCCGATGGAACCGGGCATTCGTATGCATCAAACGGAACGGCTCCATATACCTATACGTGGAGCACAAGCCCTGCGCAAACCACTTCTGCAGCTACAGGATTGTTACCCGGAACTTATACTGTATGCGCAACCGATGCGAACGGGTGCACTGCCTGCTGTGTGACAACCATTACATCGGTCACCTGCTCTGTCACTGTAGGCTGTTATGCTTTTCACAACGCAAGCTGTTCTGCCTGCCCGAATGGAACCGGGCATTCGTATGTTTCCGGAGGAACGGCACCTTATACTTATTCATGGAATACAACTCCTGTGCAAACCACTTCAACAGCCACTGGGCTTTTGCCGGGTACATATCTTGTTTGTGCTACTGACGCAAACGGATGTTCTTCCTGCTGCTCTACAACAATTCTCGATTCATCTGTGTGTACACTCACGCTCGGATGTTACGCGTATCATCCTGCAAGCTGCCCTGCCTGCGCAGATGGAATTGCACATTCCTACGCATCCAGCGGGACTTCGCCTTATACTTTTAGCTGGAGTAATGGGCAAACCACTTCAACAGCAACAGGGCTTTTACCCGGAACATACACCGTATGCGTTACCGATGCGCATAACTGCACTGCCTGCTGCACAACAACTATTCCCGATACTTCCGCATGCAATATTACAATGGCCTGTTACCAATATCACAACGCAAGCTGTTCCACCTGTGCTGATGGAACCGGGCATTCGTATGCATCTAACGGAATTGCACTTTATACTTATTCGTGGAGCACAAATCCTGTGCAAACCACTCCTGTTGCTACCGGGCTTTTACCCGGCACGTATACCGTGTGCGCCACCGATGCGCATAATTGCACGGCATGCTGTGTAGTGAATATTACTTACAGCGTAAGTTGTAACCTGAATGTTTCCTGCTACCCGTATCACGCTGCTACCTGCGCCATTTGTGCCGATGGCTCTGCTCATGCCTACGCATCGAATGGAACTGCCCCCTATACGTATTCGTGGAGCACAAATCCTGTGCAGAATACTCCATCTGCAACCGGATTATTTCCGGGAACCTATACTGTTTGTGTTACCGATGCGAATGGCTGTTCCGGCTGCTGCACAACCACAGTTACATCCACCGGCAACAGTTGCCAGGCGTATTTCTATATGTATCCCGATACTGCATTGCCGCACACGTACTGGGCTATTAATTATGCAACCAGCAGCAATCCTCCCATAACGTATAGCTGGAACTGGGGCGATAACACAACTTCTGCAGGCGCCTATCCATCGCATACCTACGCGAATGCAGGAGTGTATTCCATCTGCCTCACGATCACCGATGCGGTTGGCTGTTCAAGTACTTTTTGCAGAACAGCTTCCGTTCAAAAAAATTCCGATCCTGCGGCAAATGATATTGTAACTGTAAATGTAATTGCCCCTGCAGCAACCGGGGTGAACCAGATAAATGCTGAAATCTCTTTTGCAAACATTTACCCGGTTCCCAATAACGGGTGCTTTACGCTGGAATACCGGCTTCCAAATGTGAGATCAGAATTCCAAATCGCAGATGTTATAGGGAGAATGGTTTATTCATCAGCCATAACAGGAGCGGAAGGGAAACGAAATATTTCTGTCTCCCTTCCGAACGGCATTTATTACTGGCAGATTATTTCAGATAATACAATGCTCGCTACAGGGAAAATAGTATTGATGAAATAAGAATAAAAGAGAGGTAAGCATTAATTAGAATCATCTGCTCGACAGGCAATTGGGCCTAACGGGAATGAGTGGCTTTAACGGATAGATTCTTTTGAATTTTTGAATTATTCCGTTCGACAATGGTAAGCTCAGTGCTTTCTCTGAACGAGCGGAAAAGATCTGTGTAGCAAATCTTGTCCCCGCTACTTATGAAAGCCCCTGCGCAAAACGCCGGGGTTATTATTTTAAAGCACCCCCCCCTTCAATTCCCTTCCTTCTTCCTTCCCCGTAATAAATTATAAGTTCGGAATAATTTTCTGCGTACTGCAATACATTAGCCCTGTTTTTCAAGCGGGGGCGCAAGCAAGCTTTTCAAAAAATGATTTTGATGATTTAAAAGTATGCAAACTATTTACCGCCATCGTTTTTCGGTACAAATGAAATGAAACCCGCTTTAACAAATATCCCCCTGCCGCTCACCTGACTTTCATAAACATCCTGCGTATCCCTTTCCTCTCCAGAAGAAGAATCAGCCGCAGGAAATAAATCCCCCCATTTAAACGGAGCAAGCCGAAAATCCGACAAAGAGTAGGCAAAATAGTTAAATCAAATCCCATGAGAAACAATTTAAAAGTAACCTTCGACCTCGACCGGTTATGCTGCTACGATGAAGCAGACGGCTGGGGAAATGCCGAGCCCTATATGTGGACGGTGTTCTTCAAAATAGACGGCGCCACCTGCCGCCTGAATGAATCCCTGATGCTGGAAGGAACCGCCACCGTGTTTACCACCCCGGGCAGCCACGGAAATTTAGGCAACACCGATGTGGATGCCGGAGATACCGTTCCGGTTCCTTCCGCCATTGGTTTCCAGGACATGATCCTTACGCCGATCCCGGTCCCGGAGGTTGTAAAACAACTGGGCACCGATGATGCGCCCGCCGTGGCAGGATGCATTGTCATATTAATGGAAGAAGACAATGTATCCGATGCCGGCGCCGAAGCGGGCCACCAGGCATTGAACGCGGCGGTGCAAAATGCGCTCGACAGCCTGATCCCCACGCTGGGCGCTTTCAACCAGGAAATTTCAGATGACGACATCAACAACATGACCAGCCAGATCCAGTCGCAGATAGAAAACGCGATCGTCAGCCAGCAGAATGCTTTTGAAAATTTCTGGAGCTGGATCAACGCGGACGATATGATCGGCTCCGTGGTGTGGAAGTTCTCAGGCGACGCCCTCTTATCCGGCAATCCCGTTGCCTTGCGCCAGCGGTGGACCAATGATAACGGCGACTGGGAACTGTTCGGTTCCATTAACACCGAGGAAATTCCAGGCTGCCCGGCAGAAGTGGTGCAGGCCCTATTTGATGCGATCTTCGGAGCCTCGTCTTCCAAAAAGAGCATGAAGTCGATGCATGATTTCAGAAATAAGGAAATGAAAAAGTATCAAGGGCTTTCTCCGTGGTGGCAGCTGGCGCAGCGCAACGCGCATTATTTAAAACACGCGCTGCAGAATAAAGAGGTTGCAGAAGCGGCCGTTGCCCTGTTCAAAGAAGTTCCGGAATTTTTGGAGAACCGCAGCAAGCCGGTGAGCGATCCTCATTTTAAACACGCGGCCACCATCCTGAACCACATGGCCGGCCTGGGCAGGAAAGACCGCCAGGCGCGAAAAGACATCCGGCGCGCCATGGACGCGCTGAACGCCCTTCACGGAAAAAGCCCGAACCAGGTCATTGAAGGTTTATCCGGCGTGAAACCGGCGCGGTATCCTTCCATCCACGCGCTTGGAGGAAATGTAAAGCTGAAGATAAAAAAAGGTAAATGTTAAATCGATTCCCGGCGCGGCAATAAAGCGGGCAGAAAATGATCCCGGAAGCAGGCGGCCCTGTTCTCCGGGATATTTTTTTACCACAGGACGGGAAAGAAACAAAAACGCGGATCGATACACACGTTTTTCAGGGAAGAAGCGGCATTATAATAAATTATAATTTACGTGGGATTTGGAAAAACCTGTTTTATTTTAGCCGCAGGCATCGTTTGAAGCCCATAATTTTTCATGCCGATGAAAAAAGGTTTTTTGGTTATTTCTGATAACCGGGTAATTATAAAAATTCCGGTTACGGAAATTGTGCATGTGGAGTCAAAAGGAATGCGTTCCAGCATTCTCACCAGTTCCGGCGAACGGCTTGGCTGCTCCCGCAACTTAGGCTGTCTTTGCAAAGAGCTGGATAAGACCGGTTTGATAGTCAGGGTGCATACCTCGCATGCCGTAAACCTGGATAAAATTAAAAAAGTGCAGAAAGAAAGAAAGGGGTTCATCTTTATGCAGAACGGAACCATTGTGCCCATTGCCAAAAGAAGAAAGGCGGAATTTTTCAAACGGTTTTTATCCCTCGTGCCCGGTTCTCAAGAATAGCGCTCGGTTTTAAAACCAAGTTGCCGTATTTCAAAAACAATTCACATACTGTATTTCGTGTTTGGAAAAATTTGATGGAGGAGAAATACCTTTCAAAATTTCTTGTAAATATTTGCACGCTCTTTTTATTTAATGTGCATTCTGATGGTTTAATTCAATTTTCATATCGCTTGTCTTTTGAGAAATAATAATTCATGTTTATAAATCAATAATCTTCATGAAAAAAAATCTTTCGCTAAAAATATTAAGAATCATTCTTTTCATTGCGAGTGCAATGATGTGCAATAGTCCTATTTATTCTCAAACGGGATTAGCTATAAGCAATGACGAAAACACTACAGCCCATCCATCCGCTATGCTGGATGTTATCTCAATCAACAAAGGAGCATTAGTGCCCAGGATGACAACGATCCAACGGGACGCAATTGCTTCCCCTGCAACCGGTCTTCTTATTTATAATACAACAACGAATCAGTTCAACTATTATAATGGTATTGCCTGGACAATGGCCATTGGTCCGGCTGGTGCAAGTGGAATCACTGGCCCCACAGGACCATCAGGAACTACCGGCCAAGATGCTTTTGACGCATATGGTACAGGTGCGCTAACTAATTTTTCCTCTACCACATTCACAATAATTCCCGGGCTTACGCAAACCATTAATCTTCCCGCCAACTGCGTACTTAAAATCAGTACCAATGGGGGATTTGAAACAACCAGTTATTCAACGAACGGAGTAACGGCCGTTGATGTAGCAATTTTTATTGATGGAGCAGCGCCATCCAACGGAGCGTGGTTAACCTATGTTGCTGCTAATACATATGGTGTGGTGCAAAACCGAACCAATTTCGCATTAACTAAAGTAGCAAACCTTGCTGCAGGGAATCACATTATTGATGTGAGGGTAAAACGTGTTTTTGGATCCTCTGCATTAGTTGGTGGAGATAGCACAAACACTTTGCAAGGAACATTATCCATCTTCGTACTTAAAAAATAAATCACTTCATGAGAAAGTCACTTTTAGCGTTTATCGCCTTTATTTTTTTATTCTTCCTTGCAACAGCTTCTTTTGCACAAAAGAATTCCAAATCCAGTTCACAGGTTATGTTTACGGACACGCTGAAAGTCCATCCCATTAACCCAAAATATAAATTGGAGCATAAAAAAAACTTAGATAGTAAGGAATCACTCGAAATTGACATAGAAAAAAATCCTCCCAAAGATGTATTTATATTGGGAAAGAAAAAAATAAAATAACCAAAGTAGCATAACACATTCCATATTCAAAAATCAACAGCATGAAAAAATTATATTTATCCTCAATCTTTATCATGATTACAGGAATATTTGCATACACTCAGAATATTAATGGTGGAAAAGGGAAATTTACTTCACTGAGTGTTTCGGGAAATATACCTGTGATCTTTGACAGTGTAAAGATTGCTGGATTATCAGGAACAGGCGACCGGCAGGTTTACGTAGATGCGAATGGAAATTTGAAAATCCAGCCTGAACTTCCTTTTCCTTGCATAGGGTTAGATACGTATTGGAAAACAGGTGGTAATAATTTACCTGGCGGAACTAATTGTCATCCTTTTATTGGATCAACAAATGCAGCCGATTTAATTTTCAAAACCGATGCAGCAAATGACCCTGATGGAGGAGAAAGAATGCGTATTACTGCAAACGGCAATGTTGGAATCGGCACTTCGGATCCTCAACATCAGTTGCATCTGAATAGTTTTGATCCGAATGGCGGTGATGCATCAAGGCTTTTGCCTTTGGATTCAACCTTGAATTTTGACAGTTTAGGAAATTATATCCCGAAGCCAATTCAGACCGAACAGAGTTACAAAACTTTTCAGATTACCAACAACTCCACCGGAGTGCAAAGCATTAATGGGCTGCTTATGGGATTAAGCGGGACTGCAGGTTTTTTGGAATTACAAGAACAGAATCAATTGCTTATTAAATCACATGGAGGTATTTCGCTTTACACAACAAGCGGTAACGTAGTTTTAGGAGGATATGGGTCTTCAGGAATTGTACAATTACATAGCCCATCTAACATCCTTTTTGGAACAGGAACATCTGCTACCGGGATAAAAATGATTATTAGGCAGAATGGGAATGTAGGAATTGGAACAGGTGCCCCAAATGTAAAATTCGAAGTTCAAAGTAGTGGATCCATTAATGAAATAGCAGCAAGTTTTAGTGAAAATTCTGCGCGAAAAATATTTGTTGTGCCTCATTTGTCAGGATACGGTTATAACAATAGTTCGGCGCAGGATGATGCAGGAATTTTTTGGACGGATGGTATAGCAGGCGGGCATAACCAGAGGGCGGGATTTGTAATTGGCCCTTGGGACGGAGAAACAACAAGCGGATTAAGACTTACACATGATGGTAATGTGGGTATTGGAACATCCAATCCTTTAGAAAAATTATCAGTAAATGGAAACGTACGAATCGGATCTGATCCGCCAACACCTTACCCCGCTAATTCTTATTATATGTCAATTTCTGATAAGGGGATTGAGACCGGTAACACCATCGGGAGAAGTGCTCCCTTGATGTTAAATTATTCTGGCAATGATGTTATGGTAGGAAATTATTCAAATACTACACGCGATTGGCTTTTATCTGTTGCTGGGATGATTATTACCAGAGGTGATGCAACTTTCCATGGCAAGGTAGTCATAGGAAATCAGACCATACCAAATCCATATGCACACAGCGATTTCCAGCTGGCAGTAGCGGGGAAAATAGTTTCCAAATCCACTTATGTAACGGTGAGCAACTGGCAGGATGCTGTCTTTAATAACGACTATCAGCTTATGTCTTTGGAAAGAGTAGAAGAATACTATACTAAAAACAAGCACCTGCCGGAATATCCTGCTGAAAAGGAAATTATTGATAACGGGCTTGATTTAGGGAATATCGCCAGGCTGCAGCAAAAATCAATAGAAGAAATGGTTTTATATCTTGTTGAAATGAAAAAAGAAATAAACTTGCTGAAAGAAACAAACGTTCAGCTTAAAAATGAGATTCAAAAATTTAAAACCAAATGATTTATAAAAGAAAATACTTACTTGTTTTTCTGTTCATTGCTTTTTGCATTACCGATTGCAAAAAATACCCTGAGGGGCCCACAATAAGTTTGCGCACAAAAATGGCTCGCATAACAGGCGTGTGGGATGTGGAGTATTATGAAGCAAACGGCATTGATTCTACAAGCTATGTTTTATCATCTCCTTGTTATTGCAGATATTATTTTTCTAATAGTAGTAATAAATCACACCCGGTTGCATATGGTTTTTCTTTTAGAAATTCGGCATCCCCTGGTTCTTGTGGGGGGGATAATGGTTGGTGGGGATGGAGTGACAAGAAGACATCAATCGGGTTGTATGCAACATTATTTGGTGGATTTACCCCAATTGGAGCCTACGGAAATGGTGCAATATGGGATATTCAGCGTTTAACTAACAAAGAATTGTGGTTGAAAATGAATTCTGATAATCCTTCTTATAACTATGCCTATTCTCATAAGAATTATTACATGAAATTAAAAAAAGTATCCGAAAAGCCATGAAAAATATTTTCTGTTTTCTTTTGTTATCAATAAGTATATCTTCTTATGCACAAAACGAATTTGATAACATGCATAAATACTGGTATTACAGGTTTAGGATGAAAAATGATTTTATGCTGCTGGGAAAAGGACAAGGAATGAGTATTCCTGCGGCTCAAAGAGATGTACGAGGACAAAATTTTCCATATAGTGAAGAACATCAATTAGATTGGGGCGATGCAACTACAGATTTGGGATGGTACATAGGTGTGCTTGCAACGGAGTATAGATTATTGAGGGATAACAGCCAGCCAACAGATACCACTTTAATGGAATTGTATTATGCCCTGGAAGCATTCAATAGGCTTGATAACACGGCTGAATCTTATTTTAGATGCTCACCCTTGCCATGCCCGGTTTCCAATCCCCTGCCGGGCGACCTAAATGGATGGTTTATTCCTGATGATGTTCCGGCTGATTTTCTTGACAACACCCCTGAACATCCCCATAACAGGGAGCATTTTAATCAGGGCATAGCGTCAACAAGTATGGTTGATAAATTACATTCAGATTTTTTGCCTACATATGGGACACACCCTAATCCTTACCCTTCAGTAGAAAGCGAAGACCAGGCAATTCATATGCTGATAGGATTATCATTAGTGAATAGATGTTTTGATGCGGGTGTAACATATAACAACAAATCTTTTTTGGATGGAGAAACAGATATTTTATACGAGGCGCATAACATTACAGATAGAATTATCAGCTGGATGCAAGATCACAACTGGACTATTGAAAACCCGGTCACACATCATGTTGAAACATTAGAAGATGGAGGTCTCCCGTATTTAATGGCTTATGGCTTTGCAGAAGCAGCATGCAAGGCAACAGGAAAAAATGATGGCACACATGCAATAACCGGACGTACATGCAATGAGTATCACGATTTAATTACAGATGCGAATCTTGTTTTTTTTCACGGATTGCAAGGCCCTCTTGAACTAATAGCAATTTCGCCTGCAAGGAGCGGATATAATGACCATATCGTAGGAATACTAGCCGCATGCGGCAATTCCTGGTATGAAGGTTATCCCTTTGTAGTTAATACAACAAATGAAGCTTTGTCATTATTTTTCACTACTTACCATGATAGGGAATATCTTCCATTGCTACGGCAGGTTTTGCATGGAGGCGGCAACCTTGTTCCGAACAGCACTTATGAAAATTTATTAGACAGGGCGCCTTGTGTTGGCCCTTATAATTTTGGAGGGAGCAACCATCCTATTAACGCAAGAGATGATTGGTCATCTGCTCACAGGTTTAAAGATCCTGAGAACAGGGGAGATTATCCTGATGGAGATAAGACAAGAGGAGAATATTACGGGCTTGATTATATGCTCTTGTTTAATCTGTATTGCCTTGCTAATGATGATTATTTAACATCCTATTATAATGAGATGGATCAAATGGTTACGATTGATTTTCCCCACGGCTTGTTAGCTTATGAGGGCAGTACAGCTAATCCGAAAGAGATTGATGCTTTCAATACTATTACCGCAGGCAACCATATTAATTCTGGCAATAACTATTTTACAAATGGTGATGTGGTTTACCGGGCCGGAGAAGAGATTGCGCTGCTGCCCGGCTTTGGCGTAGATGAAGGCGCTGATTTCGGAGCTTACATTGACCCCTTTCACTGCAGCGGCAATGATTATTCTCGCATGGCAAGTGATTCATCTAAACCCACTTCAAGGACTTATAATATGCCAACAAGTTATGTTTATTATACTGATGCAGGAAAAAATACAATACATCCATACGTTTCGTCTTTTTCTCAATCTCCTGAAAAAATTATAAATAATGCTCCGCCTCAAATAAATATCATGCCCAATCCATCTTTCGGCATTTTTACTTTACAGTTAACTGAAAACACTACTGGTGAAATTTTCATATACAATGAATTGGGCCAGGTTATTTACCGCGCAACCAATCAACCAATCAACCAATCAGCCATTGATCTGAGTTCGCAGCCAAAAGGGATTTACTTCCTGAAAGTTCAAAGCGAGGAGGGTGTTTTTATGGAGAAAGTTGTAGTTCAGTAAAATTTAATTTTTTTCCATATGTGCAGAACCCTGGCTTCATGCGAGAATAGAATGTTCTGAAAGAAACCCCGTCGTTGACCGGTCCCCAGATCCGTTCCGCAAACTTGTTTCAATGTAAATAATCTTTACTGTTTGCGTAACCAACTTGCGCTTCGGGATAGTTTTTCACTTCGGCGAGGGGCGGCACATTTGCGGTGCAC
>JAHEYJ010000096.1 GCA_023251675.1 Bacteroidota bacterium | reverse complement strand
TCCCGGTGGTGTTTTTCACTATGCGCGGAGGCCTTCAGCAAATGCCTATCAATGAATCCTTCTCCTGTTTCTCCCAAGTGCTCTTCTTTGATAATGTAAGCATTAACCCTGCCTGGCACCTGGGCCGCATGACCGTTATCGCCATGGACAAGCAGGACGAACCCCCTACTGAAAAGAAATGAAACAAAATATTTTATTTATTTTTATTTCTTTACTGGCCATCCCTTCTTTTTCGCAGGATTCCTCTTTGTATTACGATTCCAATTTCATCCGGTATGATGATTTCATTTACAAGAAAAGCATCCGAACGGTTCAATTGCAGAAAAGCGACTGGGAATTCTCAGCTCCGGTCATCAAACTGGGGTCTGATGAAAAATTAAAATTGATGTTCGATGATCTTGACGGCGAATCAAAGAACTACCGTTTCACCATCATCCACTGCGATGCCAGATGGAACCCGACCGACCGCTTGCTGCAGTCGGAATACATCAACGGTTTTTTTGACGACAACATCAATGACTACCAGTATTCAAAAAATACAATTCAGAAATACGTTCACTATGAACTGATCTTCCCAACCGAAAACCTGAAACCATCCAAGTCAGGAAATTACCTGCTGAAGGTTTTCCTGGATTATGATCAGAACAACGTCGTCCTCACCAAACGGTTCATGGTGATCGATGAAAAAATAAACATACTTCCCGATATTCATCATGCAACGATCATCAACGACTATAACTATAAACAGGAAATAGACTTTTCCATTCAGACGCCCGGATACCAGATCATCAATCCGTACAATGACTTAAAAGTGGTCCTGTTGCAGAACGACCGGTGGGACAATGCGATCACAAAATTAAAACCCCTTTATGTTAAAGACAATGAACTGGTTTATGATTATGACCAGGACAATGTTTTCTCAGGCGGCAATGAATTCCGGAATTTTGATATCAAAAGCCTGCGTTGGAATTCGGAATTTGTCAAATACATTATGTATGATTCCCTGAGGAACTACCAGGTTTATCTTTACCCCGGCAAGAAAAGAAACTTCCTGCAGTATTTTTCGGATAAAGACATCAACGGAAGATATAAGATCACCCGGCAGGAGAGTTCTCCGGCAGCCAGCGTAACGGAAGCCGAATATGTAACGGTACACTTCACTCTTCCGATGGAAAAACCGGCTGAAGACGGCAGCCTCTATATTTTCGGCGCGCTCACTGACTGGAAATATTCGAATGAGAATAAAATGCATTACAACAAAATACTTTCCCAATACGAAGCGACGCTCTACCTGAAGCAGGGTTATTATAATTACGAGTACGTTTTTCTAAAAGATGATGAAAAATGCGGCGATGAAACTGTTATTGAAGGGCAGCATTATGAAACAGAAAATGATTACTGCATTTACGTTTATTACAAGCCCATGAGCAGTAATTACGACATGCTGATCGGCATGAAACGATTCAACTCCATCCGTTATTAAACCGAATATTTATTTTTTTATTTAGAAACGACCATCTTCTTTGTAAAAATTCCCTGCGCGGTTTCTAACCGAAGAAAATAGATGCCTGTGGGCGCATCCTTCAGGTCAATTTGAAAATCCGACGATCTGTTGATTTGAAAATCGACCGCCCAATAAATTTTTTCGCCGTAAATATTATAAACGGCAGCGTCTTCAATCCTCCAACTTTCAAATTGATTCATTTTCAAATTAAATTTCCCGCTTGCCGGATTGGGAAATACTGAAATTTCATTAGCCCAACCGGATGCGTCATCCATAGACGTTGCGACACCACAAGGCGGACAGGTTGGAACAAATTTATATCCGTCGCTGGTGGCCGTCCATTGTGTTGGGTAATTCCTTCCGGAAACAACAAAAGCACTTGTTCCTGCCGGATCCTGAATTCCTTCTATGGCATAACCTCCATTCCAGGTTGCGCATAAGGGTTTATCCAGCAGCTGTATCTCGATGGCGTTTGAAGTTTCGTAAAGGACTACCTGGCTGGTTGATATGGAAGTATTGCATTGAAACATTGGGATCGAACTAAAAGTCACGACAAATCTTCTATACGGCGCTGTTCCGGCATTATAACATTTTATTGTGCCAGTAAGGGAAGGGTCCACATCCTGCCACGGGGCCATGATCGTATTTAACATATCTGCTGTACCCGCTGAAGGAAGAGCAGCGGTGATCGCCCACGTGTTAAAGGCATTTGCATTTGCGATATTGAATGAGATCACTTCATTTGAACCTACCAGGCATTGAGAGTAATTCGTTCCAAAGAAACAAAAGTTAAATCCAATCGGAATTACGCCTGACCAGCTATCATCAATATTAACAAGAAGAGATGAGCCCGTATCAGGCTCAGCGGAATAAGGAATAGAATTTACAGAATAACAAGGTGCTGGCGGAGGAACTAATATTTTGTAAGCGAGAGTAGTGGATGTAGTGTTTGTCAAACAACTAAACTCATTGATCAGCACGCGATACGTTCCATTTGAGGCAGGACTCCATTTTACAAAAGACTGCTGCCCGCAGGAATCGTTATTATAACCACCTGCATAATTTCCGCTGTTATCTAAAATAGTTATCTCCGAGTCATACGAAGCAGAGCCGCCATCGACAGAACAAAGCGAAAAACAATAAACCGAACCGGCCGTCCCGTTGAACACAAGGTACTGCCCGGCATATAAATTTCCGAATGTTTGCCAGCTGGTTGACGGAGTAATCGTTCCGAACGCGGTACCGCCCGAACATTGCACGAAAGCATTTAAAGAAAAACATCCTGAAAAAAGCAAAAGCAATAATTTCATTTTCATAACATAAAGATAATTTATTTTATCTAAAGAAAGGTAGATAAAAGAAAGACCTGCAACGTTTTTTCAGCAACAAGTCAACAGCCGGAGACTATTTTACTCTTGGAGCCGGCGTATCATTTCCTCCATCGATCACCCATTTCCATGATCCGTCTTTGTGTTTTTTCCAGGCAGTGAAATAACAGCCATAGTAAATTGTATCCGGCTTCACAAACTTCCAGTTGCCCCAGGAAAAACCAATATCTCCTGATCTTGCAGCCCATGCACGCACAGGAGACCACGAAAGATCCTTTGTGCCGTTCTTTCCTTTAATGGAATCGGCATAGGCCGCTTTCCCGATAATCGGCAGCGAACGGTCACTGAACTTCACCAATTCCGAATCGGCATATTGATATAAGGCGCTGGAAAATCCCTGCTGAGAAGCAAGGTCGCTCATGGCTTGATCGGCCAGCATGATTTCTTTTTCTGCCCGCACGCTCTGGTCAGCGACCTGCTGGTTACAGGAAAACAAGATCCCGGCGATGGAAAGAATTAGAATTATTTTTTTCATAGTTATCAGGATTATTTTACTCTTTGCGTTCCTTTGCGATTCCCGGTAACTCTCGAATCTTCGCGTTCTTTGCGTGAACTATTTCTCGCAAAGCGCGCAAAGGAAAGACAGCGCAAAGAAAAAGCGAAGGAAAATACTTCATATAATGTTTAGCTTGAATCCGATTAAATTATTTGCTTAATAAATTTATTTACAGGCTCTCCTTTTTCAATATGGCTTATAAATGCCGATCCGATGATCGCACCGTTTGCAAATTTACATGCTTTCGAAAAACCAGTCCTGTCGGAAATACCGAAACCAATCATTACCGGACTCTTCAGCTTCATACGCCTGATGCGATTAAAATATTTTTCTTTTTCCTTATTAACACCGTTTTGGGCTCCCGTCGTACTTGACGAAGACACCATGTAAATAAACCCGTCAGAGCGCTTATCAATCTCCCGGATTCGCTTTTCAGAAGTCTGGGGCGTTATAAGAAAAATATTTTTCAGTTTGTATTTTTCAAAAACAGGTTTGTATTCGCTAAGGTATACATCCATCGGCAGATCCGGAAGAATCACTCCGCTGATGCCGGCTTTACGCGCCTCTCTGCAAAAGTGCTCCATTCCGAATTGCAGTACCGGGTTTAAATAGCCCATCAAAATCAAAGGAACTTTTGACTTTCTACTTTTGACTTTTAACTTATCCAGTTGATGGAACAGCAACTGGATTGTCATTCCATTCTTTAGCGCCACTTCACTCGAATGCTGAATCACCGGTCCATCTGCCAGCGGATCAGAGAAAGGGATCCCGATCTCGATCATGTCGGCACCGGATCCGACAAGCGCATCCAAAATAGATTTCGTGCTGTTCAGGTTCGGGAATCCGGCAGTGAAATAGATGGAAAGAATATTTTTCTTTTCCTTAAACAGCGTGCTGATTGGGTTCATATTATTTTTTTTCACTAAGATCACGAAGGAACACTAAGTGATTCTCAATGACCTTAGTGTCCTTTAGTGGTGAAACTTTATTCCATTTTATTTATATACGTTGCCATATCCTTGTCTCCCCTTCCGGAAAGGTTCACGACAACGATCTCGTTCTTTTTTGCTTTTAATTTTTCAAGGTATGCCAATGCGTGTGCGCTTTCGAGGGCGGGGATGATCCCTTCGAGCTTTGCAAGCAGGTATGCCGCCTTCAACGCTTCTTCATCTGTCGCGGAAACAAATTTTGCCCTTCCTGTTTTGAAAAGATGGGCATGCACCGGGCCCACTCCCGGATAATCCAATCCGGCTGAAATGGAATACGGTTCGGTGATTTGTCCGTCATCTGTCTGCATCAGCAGGGTCTTGCTTCCGTGAATGATACCGGGTTTTCCCAGAACCATGGTCGCTGCTGAATGCCCGGAATGAATGCCTTTTCCTGCCGCTTCCACGGCGATCAGTTTCACTTTTTTATTGTCAAGAAAATGATAGAACGCCCCGGCTGCGTTGCTTCCTCCGCCGACACAGGCTATCACATAATCCGGATTTTCCTTTTTGAATTTTGACTTAAGCTCCTTCTTTATCTCTTTACTTATCACCGACTGAAAGCGCGCCACCATATCCGGATAAGGATGAGGCCCTACCACTGAACCAATAATATAATGCGTATCCACCGGATTATTGATCCAATCGCGGATGGCTTCATTGGTTGCGTCTTTGAGCGTTCTGCTCCCGCTTTTGGCTGGAATTACTTTTGCGCCCAGCATTTTCATCCTCGCCACATTGGGCGCCTGGCGTTCGATGTCCACTTCACCCATGTAGACGATGCATTCAAGTCCCATCAGCGCACAAACGGTCGCCGTTGCCACACCGTGTTGTCCCGCACCTGTTTCCGCGATGATCCTTGTTTTCCCTAACTTTTTTGCGACCAGGATCTGCCCGAGTGTATTATTGATCTTGTGAGCGCCGGTATGCAGCAGGTCCTCGCGTTTGAGAAAAATTTTTGCCTTGTATCTTTCCGACAAACGTTTTGCGAAATACAAGGGGGTCGGCCTTCCGGCATAATTCCGGAGAAGGCTGCCGAGCTCTTTCTGAAAACCCTTTGAAGAAATTATTTTCAAATAATGATTCCTGAGTTCCTCCACATTCGGCACCAGCATTTCGGGGATAAATGCTCCGCCGAAGTTTCCGTAATATCCTTTCTTATTTACCTGATAGCGCATCGAAAAGTAATTTTAGTTTGTTCATGTCTTTTAATCCCGGTTCAATCTCAAATTTCGAGTTAACATCAATAGCAAAGGCCATTGAGACTTGAGACTTGAGACGTTGGACTTCTTCCACCCCTATTCCTCCGCTAATAAAGAACGGTTTCGACGATTTATAGTTCTTCAAAAGTCCGGCATCAAAATTCTTTCCGCTTCCTCCGTACTCAGCTGTTTTGGAATCGAACAGGAAATAGTCGCAGCATTCTTCATAGTCGGATATAACAGTGAAATCAAAATCCCCGTCTACACCAAATGCCTTGATCACCTTTGCCCTTGCCCCTGCCCTTTTGCAGAACTCCGGCGATTCGTCGCCATGCAATTGAATGAGGTCCAACTTATATTTTTTAACCTTTAAAGAAATATTTTTCATCGCATCATTCACAAATACACCTACTTTTTTAATGGATGAGGGTATCTCCGGCATTTCAAAATCAGCGCCCACATACCTCTTCGACATCGGATAAAAAATAAAACCCATATAGCCCGGCGAAAGCGCTGTCACTTCCCGGATATTCCCGGTCTCTTTCATTCCGCAGATTTTGATTTTCATTTGAATTCCCTTATTTCTTTAATAAGTTTTTCGCAGGCATCCTCCGGATGTTCGGTTTTCATAAATGATTCGCCGATCAGAAAACCTTTGAATCCTGCCTTTTTTAATGCATGAATGGTTTTTGCTGAATCGATCCCGCTTTCAGAAATTTTTATAAAATCTTTCGGGATCAGTTCCGCCAGTTCAAATGAACGGTCAACATTCACCTGAAAATCCTTCAGGTTGCGGTTGTTCACGCCGATGCAGTCGATCAGCACGTTCACCGATTTTAATTCGTGCCGGCTCCTGACTTCAAGAAGGACTTCCATTCCCAGCCATTTTGCAGTAGTGGCAAACTGCTTTATTTCACTGGCCGATAAAACATTGGCCAGCAAAAGAATGACATCTGCTCCAAGGGATTTTGCTTCTATGACCTGGTATTCATCCACTATAAAATCTTTTCTCAGGATCGGAACCTTATTTGCTTTCCTGGTATTCAGAAAGTCCTGGTTAGTGCCGCCAAAAAATTCCGTATCCGTCAGAACGCTCAGCGCGCTGGCACCTGATCGTATATAGCCGGAAGTAGCCTGGACAACATCCGCATTTTTATTGATGATCCCTTTCGAAGGAGACTTGCGTTTAAATTCGGCAATGATTCCCGCGTATGCATCATTCAGCAATGCTTTTTTCAGAGAGATCAAAGGGGCGGTGAAATACGGCGACCTTTCCAATTCTTCAACAGCAACCCGTTGTTGTCTTGCTGCAACTTCTTTCTTTTTATGTGCAATGATCTGATCGAGGATATTCATTGAAAGGATTAATTAATACGGATGAGTTTTTTATAAACCAACAAGGCTTTCTTCCCATCAAGGGATTCTTTTGCCTGGAGAATACAATCATTCAACGACCGGCCACGATTCACACAATGGATCGCCAAAGCTGCATTAGCCACCACCACCTCTTTCTGCGCGCTTGTTCCATTCCCGTTTAATATTTTCAAAAAAAGGCCGGCTGCTTCATCTGAATTATTACCACCAAACAAATCCCCTTACTTCAGCAAAGTCATTCCTAAATTACCGGGCGCAAAGATCTGTTCAGAATTTTTAGATGTTACTTTAAAGTTACCGGTAAGAGAAATTTCATCATAACCATCATAGGAATGAACAATAAAATATTCGTGGGCTGTTTCCTGCAAGAGATAATTATAAAGCCGCATCACCTCCAGGTTATAGGTTCCGAGAAATAAATATCGGGGGCGGCATGGATTTACGATCGGGCCAAGGAGATTAAAAAAGGTCCGGACACCCAGCTCTTTACGGATAGGAGCGACTGTTTTCATCGCCGGATGAAAAAGAGGTGCATGCATAAAACAAACGCCGGTTTCGTTGACCTGCCTGTTGAGAACAGCTGCATCATTGGTGAACGTGACGCCAATTTTTTCAAGCACATTGGAAGAGCCGCTCGCCGAACTTACCCCGTAGTTGCCATGTTTAGTAACTTTTACTCCCGCTCCTGCGACTACAAAACAGGAAAGGGTTGAGATATTAAAAGTATTTTTTCCGTCACCGCCGGTTCCAACGATATCGATCGTTTCGTTCGTATCAAATTTTACAGGAAGACAAAGTTCCAGCAAAGCTTCACGGAATCCGGCCAGTTCTTCTACGGAAATATTCCGCATAAGGTAGACGGACATGAACGCGGCCACGCTGCCCGGGTTGTATTCCCCCTTGCCGATACCGGTCAGGATGCGCTTCGACTGCTCCCGCGAAAGCGTTTTATGATCAAAGAGTATATTCAGTATTTCTTTCATGACCTCACCCAGTTAGTGATCATTTCAAGTCCGTATTCTGTTAAAATGCTTTCCGGATGGAACTGCACACCGCGCACATCGTATTTTCTATGGCGAAGTCCCATCACAAAACCGTTTTCATCTTTGCACGTCACTTCCAGGTCTTCTGGAAAATTCTTCTCATCTACTACCCAGGAATGATAACGGCCGGCCATGAATCTTTTCGGCAATCCTTTAAAAAGAACATCCTCTTTCACTATTTCCATTTCCGTTGCCACGCCGTGAAATACTGAATCCAGATTCTTTAATTTCCCTCCGAACACTTCACCGATGGCCTGTTGTCCGAGGCAAACACCAAGAATGCTTTTCTTCGGCGCATATTCTTTTATCAGTTCAAGGAGAATTCCCGCTTCCGACGGAACGCCGGGGCCAGGGGATAATAGAATTTTATCAAACCGGTCAATTTCAGCAAGGGATATTTTATCGTTACGGAAAACTTCTATGTTAGTTCCCTTCACCCGTTCAAGGTACTGAACGAGGTTGTAGGTGAAGCTGTCGTAATTATCAAAGACTAATATTTTCATAGCGCTACGTATAACGAATTTTCGAATTACGAATAGTTAAAAACATTGTTTGGCTTAATACCGACCATTTATATTTTAAAACAATTTATTCATGCAATAAAAGAAACATAATTCTCAGAATTCGTAATTCGGGTTCATTCGTAATTCGTAGTGTTATATTTCTTTCGCCATTTCAATTGCTTTTTTCAATGCGCCCAGTTTATTATTCACTTCCTGCAGTTCATTCTCTTCCTTTGAAGCGATCACTACGCCCGCTCCGGCCCGGTAAAACAAGTTGTTGTTCTTGCTGAGGAACGAACGGATGATGATGGCATGATTGCAATCCCCGTTAAAACCTAAAAATCCGATCGCCCCGCCATAATAACCGCGCGCATCTTTTTCGCAGGCATCAATGATCTGCATGGCTTTCACTTTCGGGGCTCCGCTTAAAGTTCCGGCCGGAAAGGTATCAGCAAAAACACGAAGGGTATTCGCTTTTTTCAGTTTACCGGTAACTTTGGATACCAGGTGGATCACATGGGAATAATACTGGGTCTCTGCAAACACTTCCACTTTCACATCCGAGCAGTTCCGGCTCAGGTCGTTCCGCGCCAGGTCAACCAGCATCACGTGTTCCGAATTTTCTTTTTTATCCTGTGTAAGCGCGAGGGCATTCTGCGCATCCTGCTCGTCATCGCCTGTTCTTTTTACAGTGCCGGCTATGGGATGTATCTGCGCCTGGTTGTTCTTCACGACGAGTTGTGCTTCCGGCGATGAGCCAAAGATCCTAAAACTGCCGTAATCAAAATAAAAAAGATAAGGAGAAGGATTGATGGATCGCAGCGCGCGGTACACATTGAACTCATCTCCCCTGAATGGCTGCATGAACTCCCTCGAAAGAACGATCTGGAAAAGATTTCCTTTTTTACATTCTTCTTTTCCCTTCTGTACCATTGCCGTGTATTCCCGGTCGGTAAGATTTGAAATTTCTTTGCCCACCGCACTGAATTCGAACTGTGCAACACTGCGGTTATTGATGATGGCTTCCATACTTTCGATCCCGGATTTTTCTCCCTCAGAAATATGCTCAAACAAGTACAGGTCCTCCTTAAAATGATTGATGGCAATGACAAACCGGTAAACGGAATACATCATGTCGGGAATTTCTTTCTCCGCCTTCTTTATCGGATTTATTTTTATATCCTCAAAATACCTTACAGAGTCGTAGGTAGTGTATCCGAACAAACCGTTGACCTGGAATTTGGAATCTGTTTTTTCCATTTCAAATTTTTCGGAAAAGGTTTTCAGCGCATCCGGAACCTGGAATTTATTTTCAACTTTTTCAGTATGTACCGATTGATCAGGAAAAGAACACGTAATGAGGTCTTTCTCTAATTTAAAACCCCCAACCGGCTGACAGCAGATGAATGAATAACTATTCTCGTTACCGTGATAGTCGGAACTCTCCAGCAGCAGGCAGTTCTGGAACTTATCCCGCAATTTCAAATAGATCCCGACGGGCGTATAGGTATCCGCAAGGAGTTTTTTAAACCGGGTATGTAGTTTATAGCTATTCATGGTTCAAAAAAAAAGGCCTGCTGAGAACAGCAGACCTTTCGGTTATCGTTAGTCAAATCAATGACAATGCTGTTCACTCAAGAGTGTTCAGCCACCACTCCCGAAGGGATGGATTGCCACAGTTATTTGAGATTTTTTTCATTGTAATATGAAGCAAAGATATAAAAGTTTTAAACTATGCCAACTAAACTTTAGAACCGATCACCTTCATGAGGCGCTGAACCTGTCCCTGCCACAGAACTTCCAGCGAATTCATTTCATCCTCACTCTCTGCGAAATCGGTAATAATGAGCGAAAGCTCCTCCGTCAGTTCATTTTTTTCAATACGAAATTCAAAATAAGTATTGGGCATGCGGTCCGCCCACTGAAAACGAATGAATTTATTTTCTTTTACAGCAAGTACGCGTGCTTCCTGCCTGGATCCTTCCCACAGGAAAGTATAAACACTTTCTCTAATATTCACATCATCGGCAAACCACTCCGACATTCCGCTGGGAGAAGTAATAAAATCGAAGAGTAAAGGAAGGGAAGCGTGAACGATGTATTCAAGAATCAACTTATGCTTGGGCTCGGCAAGTTTTAACTGCTTCTCATAGGCTTTCTGGTCGGTGGCCTGGGCAGGCGTGTTCTGCTTTTCTTTTTCTCTTAAAGCAAGCCGTGCTTTTGCAAGCGCCCTTTGCCTTGCCCTGGCAAGAGCCGCTTCGTTCACTACGGGATGAGGTTTTTCGTTGGTCTTTTCTTCCTTTTGTGCTTTAGGAAGTGCTTTTACTTTTGCTTCTTTAATAGGCTTTGGTTCTTTTTTAACTTTTTCTTTTATTACTTTCTTCGGCTTCAGCGTTTTTTTCACAGCAGGTTTTGCCTTTTTTGCTTTTTTTCCGGCAACAAGCTTCTTTTTCACTTTCATGGGTTTTTTACCCTTAGGTGAAGGTTTTTTATTCTTTATCTTTTTCTTTTTAGGCATAGTTGTTCGTAAACCGCGGGAAATGTATAAAAAAATCTATTACTGCCAACAAAATCTACTTTTTTCGGTAATTGATTTTAATATCTTTGCCACCTTTTGGCGAGGTATCCGTCAGTGGACGGAACAGGATTCATATCCGTCAGCTGACGGACAAGGGTTCAACTCGACAGAAGATTGAATGAAGAAAAATAGGGCGAGGTATCCGCCGAAGGCGGAACAGGATTCATATCCGTCAGCTGACGGACAAGGGTTCAACTCGACAGAAGATTGAATGAAGAAAAATAGGGCGAGGTAGCTCAGTTGGTAAGAGCACAGGATTCATAACCCTGAGGTCGAGGGTTCAACTCCCTCCCTCGCTACAAAAACTCTAGCGCAGGATTCATATCCGTCAGCTGACGGACGAGGGTTCAACTCCCTCCCTCGCTACAAAAACTCTAGCGCAGGATTCATATCCGTCAGCTGACGGACGAGGGTTCAACTCCCTCCCTCGCTACAAAGATCTTATGCTGGATTCGAAAATATAATACCCTCTTACACTTTAAAACTGATGTTTACAGTTTATGCCCTTCACTCAATTAAACATAATAAGATCTATATCGGCTGCACTTCGAATCTTCAGGAAAGGATGAAATCTCACAACGAACTTTCAAAAAAGGGATTCACTCATAAATACCGTCCGTGGTCGGTTGCCTACACGGAGTCTTTCGATTCGAAAAAAGAAGCACTGAAAAGGGAAAAGGAACTTAAATCATCAAGAGGGAGAAGTTTTATCAGAACCAAATTAGCTGAATGATGAAAAAAAACCTCCGGCAGAATCTCGCCTTCCTTCTTCCCTACTTATTATTTCTCATTACAGCGGGCATTTTTCTTTCTATCCATTCAAAAGCTGAAGCGCATATCCTCCTGAATCAGTACCGTTCCGGTTTTATGGATTATTTCTTTAGTTACATTACTTACCTTGGCGATTTCACAACCGTTGTGGCCGTCACCTTACTTCTTTGCCTGTACCGTTACAGGTTCGCATTACTGGTAGCCGTAAGCAATGGTATTTCGGCCCTCATTACGCAATCGCTCAAACATTCAATTTATTCGGATGTGGTAAGGCCAAAAAAATTCTTTGAAGGATTGAACACCCTGAACCTGGTTCCGGGATATGAAAATTACCTTTACAACAGTTTTCCGAGCGGCCACAGCACCTCTGCTTTTACAACTTTTTTCTGCCTGGCATTGTTGACGGAAAACAAGATCATTAAATTCATACTGTTCGCCCTTGCGCTGACCATCGGATTTTCGCGTGTATACCTTTCTCAGCATT
>JAHEYJ010000095.1 GCA_023251675.1 Bacteroidota bacterium | reverse complement strand
AGCAAGAAACGCTTTCTTCTTTTTCTGTTTATCCTATGCCCGCTTCCAAAAATATAACCCTTGATTTTGGAAATGACAATTTCGGGCAGGCGGATATTTCTTTTAATGATTTACTGGGAAGAATTATCCGGGAGACAAAAATTACTGCAAATGGAAAGCAATCGCTGGATGTTTCAGAACTAATAAATGGAATTTATTTTCTCCAGGTTAAAACCTCCTCCGGAAGTGCAACTAAAAAAATTGTGATTGACCGGTAGCGCCCATCACACCCGATCCTGTTTATTGCTGCAAACTGGGGGCTGTAGTCTCAACGACTATCTTCTGATTAACAAGCCGGTAAGCCAAATGAATTTCAAATCCTCCGCGCGCATACGAGGCCACATGCAATCCGGAATAATTAACATCGTAGCTCACCCCTACGGATAATCCTTTTTTGTATTCAAATCCCACGTACGGAGCCACGGCATCGTTCCAGCGCCACAAAAAGCCCCATAAAAAATTAGAAGAAACATTATTGCCGGTGTAAAGAGAATTTAGTCCGAGTTCCTGGCGGGCAATTGCAGAAATATCAATTTCATTGGCAGTTCCTTGCCGCAACCAGGCAGAAGTAAAAAGATAGGTGGTATTGGAATGTTTCTTGCTTTTTACTTCCCATGTTCCGGATGTTGAAAATTTAATATTCAGCTTTTCTTTGTTGTCGTACATAAAAGAAAAAGAAGGATTATTGAGATGGTAAGCCGCAACTCCGATACGGAACTTATTATTATCCGATACGGCATGGTTCCAGTTTACGCCCGATGAAAGATCAAAATATCCAAAACCGGTGGACGCAACCGGTTCGTTCGATGGCAGCTGATCATTAAAAGTTGCTCCGTTCCATTGATTATCCCAAACCAGGTTTTGGCTGTCAAATTTTCTCTGGCCATATCCCATTTGCAATCCGGCACTGACATTATCTTTTTCTGCCGCCTTCAGTTGCGTGGACACAACCCACTCGGCCTGTGTGGTGCTCATATCCGAATCGCCGGCTTTATCGTTAAAGAAAATCAAACCGGCACAAAGTTTCTTATTAAAAAAAGGCTTATCCACTGAACAAAAAAATGTTTTATAGGGCTTATCCGAAACAGAACTCCACTGGTATTTGAAACTATTCATCAATCGCAGCTGGCCGTCAAAAGCTCCGCAATAGGATGGATTGAGCACAAGAGGCGTGTTGAATGTTTGAGAGAAATGAAGGTCTTGAGAGAAACAGTTCGTGGTTTCCAGTTTGCAGTTTATAGTTAACACAACTGCAATGATGAGGGCCTTCCCCGAAAGAAACCCGAAAACCTCAGACGAAGAACCGTAAACCTTTTTCATATTAATTATCATCGGATAAGCGAAATATTTCCTTTCTTTATTTTTTGCCCTTCTGTATCCGGGCGAGTGATCAGGTAATAGTCAAATATGCCGGAATTCATTTTCATCCCGTTGAAAGTACCGTCCCATCCGTTAGAAAGCTGTTTCGATTCAAAAACTTTCTCCCCCCACCGGTCATAAATGCGGAGCACAAAGTCTTCACAATCCCCCCGCACATAAAACATGTCGTTGACGCCGTCGCTATTCGGAGAAAAGGCATTGGGCACATCCACATTGCATGAACACTTTTCTGTTCTTACGGTCACGGCATCGGATACCGTACCGCACGAGTTGGATGTGTATACCGTGTAAACGCCGTCTGTATTGACCACCAGCGGCAAATTGCTCGTACCATTATTCCAGAAATAACTTCCGCTGCTGACCGGAGTAAGTGTTATTTCCTGGCCTTCACAGATCATCGTATCGTTTCCGGCAAAAATGAATGGAGGCGAATCAAAGTTCACTGCAAGGGTATCGGTATTCGTGCAGCCCGCCGCATTGGTCACCACTACCCAATATATTCCGGAAGATGAAATAGTATAGGTTGGCAACGTAGAATTATCCTGCCATAAAAATCCGGTTCCGGCACCTGAAAGATTAATGTTAACCGGCGTGGTGGAACAAAGTACTGTATCCTGGCCCAATGTAAATGCAGGTTTTACACCCAGGGTGATTACGATCGTATCCTTATCCGATCCGCATTGATTGGAAACAGAAACCCAATACGTTCCGGGCTGTGTAACATAAATACCGGAGGTGGTTGCGCCCGAGTTCCACACGTACCCGCTTGTGTTTGTAGCGGCAGAAGAAATTATTGTCGGCGTGCAAATAGCCGTATCATTTCCAAGGGAAACCGTTGGCAATGCAAGGACTGAAACGCGAATGGTATCTGTTGCTGCTCCGCAAATGTTACTTGAGGAGACCCAATAATTTCCAGGTTGATTAACTGAAACGCTCGATGTGGTTTGTCCATTGTACCAGATAAAATTGGTGAAGCCACTTGCCGTAAAATGCAGCTGAACCGAATCACCGGAACAGATCGCTGTATCGTTACCAAGTGAAAGCGAATTGGGTGGATAGAAATTAATATTGATTGTATCCGAATCCACCCCGCATGAATTATTGACTGTCACCGAATAAATTCCAGCCGATGAAACATTGATCGTCTGGCCCGATGCGCCTGTGTTCCATTGATAGGTGTATCCGCTTCCGGCGTTCAGCGTTAACGTATTTCCCGGGCAAACGATTGTATCGTTACCCAGCGCTACAAAAGGCATCAGGTCGACAACCACTTTCACCGTATCAGAAGCCGATCCGCAATTATTGCTGGAGGAGATCCAGTAGTTCCCTGCAGTATTTACAATGATGCTGGTGGTAGTGGCCCCGGTGCTCCATAAAAAATTGGCAAACCCGGTAGTGGTTGCCGTAAGTGTTGTTGAACTTCCTGAACAGATGTTCACATCCGAACCCAATGTAAGCGAATTGGCCGGATAATAATTTATTCCGATCGTATCCGTTGCAACACCGCATTGGTTGCTCACGTCCACCCAATAGTTTCCGGCAGCGCCGGGCATTATCGTTGAACCGGTCGCTCCTGTGCTCCAGGAATAAGAATAAGCTCCGCCTCCGGCGTTTAACGTAAGATTATTCCCAACGCAAAGTACCGTGTCATTGCCAAGGCTGACAGAGGGAAAATTCAACGGCAATACTTTAATGGTATCTGAAGCGGCACCGCATGAATTGCTTGAAGAAACCCAATAGGCTCCTGAAGTATTTACCGTAATGCTTGAAGTCGATTGCCCTGTGCTCCATAAATAGGAAGTAAACCCGGTTGCCGTGGCGGTTAACGTTGCTGCTCCTCCTGCGCAAATACTCAGATCCGGTCCAAGCGAAAGCGAATTGACAGGATAATAATTGATGCTGATGGTATCTCTGTCTGATCCGCACATATTCAGACCTGTCACCCAGTAAGATCCGGGAGTTGAAATAATTATGGAAGAAGCGCTTGAACCTGTATTCCACAGATAAGAAGCAAATCCGGGACCTGCATTCAGTGTTACATTATTGCCGGGACATACTGTTTTATCCACTCCCAGGTCAATAAGTGCGGACGAAGTACCCAGAACAATCACCTTGGATGAATCGGTCATCGTACACCCGGAAGAGGTGTCTGATGCGATAAGCACATAAGTGGTGGTGGTGGTGGGCGAAGCAACCGGATTTGGATTGGTGGAAGAATTTAATGTGCCGGATGGCGACCATAAATAATTAAAATTACTTCCACCCGCTGCTCCGCAATGTTTGAAATAAGTATTCGGCCTGTTTAAACCGGTGATGCCGCTGACATTGGCACACGTGCCTACTCCAGCTGAATATAAAACACAAGGATAGGTAGAGGCAGAATAATACACATAAGAATTTTGTGATGCTACCGAATTACTGAAACAGATCTCGACAATTAAATTTGAAACCCCATCCCAATCATAAAAATTATCAAGCGGAAAATAATTCATGCCGTTGAAAATGGCGGTAGGCTTGGGATTATAAACCGTGGGCAGCGATCCGGCAAATGTAGTGGTGAGGGAAGCGGAAGAAGTGCATCCCATTTTTATCGTAAAGTTCTGATAAGAGTTACTGCCAACGATCGACTGAATATTAAATCCGATCTGGGAAATGGTAGTGGGCGTGTTCATTCCTGCAGCTATTAATTCTGATGCTTTGTATAAATACTGGTATCGTGTACTGTTAACGGATCCGGCAAATGGAGTAATTCCGGTTGTATTAGAAGCTAACACTCCAGTTCCTATTTGTGTTGCCGTAACGGGCCCGCCGCAAACACTTCCGTTCACCCCGCATCCTTTCTGAATAAGCGCGTTCAAAATTGCCGACGAACCTGAACAAATGGTATCCAGATGCGGGAACACACTGAAATTATAAAGCCCCGGAACAATTACTGAAACCGTCACCGTATCTGACACGGAACAACCCAGGGCGGATGTGACAACCACCGTATACGTGGTGGTGACTGAAGGAGAAGCCATGGGATTAGAAATATTCGGATTCGATAGTGAGGCCGAAGGACTCCATGCATAAGAATACGGCCCGGCTGGAGAGGCGCTTGCATGGATCTGAACTCCTGTTGTCGTGCAATTAATAACGCCGTCAGTAGAAGTGGTTGTAAAGATCGGCGAAGCGGTTATAGATGCGCTGTCGGAAAAGATACAACCGGTCAACGTATCGGTAGCCACCAGCGTGTACGTGGTTATCGTGGTTGGCGACGCAACCGGGTTGGGAATTGAATCATCTGAAAGTGTTGCAGCCGGCAACCAGGAATAAACGAGTGTGCTCAGCCCTTGTCCTGCGCAGCATTTAAAATAAGTATTGGGCCGTGTTGAAACCGCAGTTCCGGTTGGATTATTACAAGCCGAAGTGTTTGCAGAATAATAAATTCCGGAAGGAAAAGCCGTGGCAGAATAATAAATCGATGAGCTGGGAGACGTGACTGCATTGCTAAAACAAATTTCAATTAGAACATTTGATACGCCATCCCAATCGTATGTATTATCAAGCACCAGGTAATTCATTCCGTTTGAAATAACAAGCGGCTTTGTATTAAAAACCGTTTGCAGCCCGCTGACATAAGTGGCGGTTACAGAATTCTGTCCTGTGCATCCCATTTTAACAGTGAAATTCTGATAAACATTGTTGCCGGTCACTGCATTTACATTTAACCCGATCTGTGTGATCGTTGAAGCGCCGGTTATTCCGGACGCATTTAATTCACTGGCACGGTACAAATACTGGAACCGCGAACTGTTATACGTACCTACGAACGTGGTAATGTTATCAGCAGCAGAGGTTGTCGCTGCAGAACCGACCTGGGCAGAATAGGTCGAAGCACAAGTGGAACTATGTACGCCGCATACGTTCTGAAGAATACTGGATAACGGAACAGACTGGCCGATACAAATGGAATCAGCAGATGGGGTAACGAAAAAATTATATAAATAAGGAACATTTATTTTAACAACATCCGTCGCAGTGCAGCCATTTAACTGTGCAGTGACCACATAAGTTGTTGTAGAAATAGGCGAAGCAACCGGGTTAGAAATATTCGGATTGGAAAGTGAAGAGGACGGAGACCAGGAATACGTATATGCTCCGGGAATCGAAGGGGTCGTATATATCTGAATTCCGGTTGTCTGGCAAATAGTTGTATCATTCGAAGAACTAAGCGTAAAGGGTGTTCCCACAAATACCGTTGCGCTGGTATTGGAAACACATCCAGAAACCGGATCCGTAGTCGTTACGGTGTAGGTAGTAGTGGAAGTTGGCGTCGCAACCGGGTTGGCTATTGTGCTGTTGTTTAAAGTGGATGCCGGCGTCCATGCATAATTAAATCCGCTTCCGGTGCTGGACGTGCAGTGCCTGAAATAAGTGGTTGGCCGGTTCATTCCTGCAACGCCCGTAACACTGTTGCAGACACTTGCACCTGTAAAAGCAGTGACGGAATTAAAACCGGTAGTTGAATAGTACGCATAGGCATTCTGCGAAGCGGTTGAGTTGGTGAAGCATATCTCAATGATAAGATTAGAAGTGCCATCCCAGTCATAGTTATTATCAAAAACAAAATAATTAGTTCCGTTCACCAATGCTTGCGTGTTCTTTGGATTGTAAACAACCGACAATCCATTTTCAAAAGTATTGGTGAGTGTATTGGTAGAAGTACAACCCATCTTAATGGTGAAATTCTGATATACATTCACTCCCAGCAGCGACTGAATATTAAATCCTATCTGTGAAATGGTTGAAGGCTGATTCATACCGGCAGCGGCCAGTTCTGAAGCGAGATACAAGTACTGCATCTTCGCACTGGTTGTCAGCCCGGCAAAAGGAGTTGGGCCCGCTGTATTGGTATAGGTCGTTAAAGTGCCCATCTGCACTGTTGTCACCGGCCCGGAACAAACGGAACTATGCGTTCCGCATCCAAGCTGAAAGAGCGTATTCAGCTGAATTGAATTCCCCTGGCAGACAGAAGGTGGAGAACTTGAAGCAGAAACAACCGGAGTCGGGCTCACGCCAGCAGTGACACTTCGCGTAGCCGCACAGGCTCCGTTGGCTATTGTTACTGAATAGTTGGTGGTATACTGCGGTGTGACCACAATAGAAGAGGTGGTCTCCCCCGTACTCCAAACAAAACCGGCTCCGCCGGATGCAGATAAAGTCAAAGAATTACCGCTGCAAATAGTAGTACTTGGAGAAACCGCAGGAAAAACAGGCGGCCCTACATTAACCGTAATGACACTTGTATCCCGCATGCAGGCGCCCACACCAACAACGGTATAATTGGTAGTGACGGTAGGAGTTACAATAATGGAAGGGGTGGTGGCTCCCGTGTTCCAGGTATACGTATTTCCACCCGAAGCACTAAGCGTAACATTATTTCCCTGGCAAAGGGAAACACTGGAAGAACTTACAATGACATTGTTACCGGCTGGCGGGCACGCGTTCAAATTTTGAGCCATTACAAATCCATTACCACACGCAAATACGTCGCCCGACGAACCAATTGCAATATCATATACGGCGCCGGAAGTAGAAAAAGTTGAAATAAGCACCAGGTTGGAACTGTATTTTAATATCCCATTAATGGAACCTAAATAAATATCGCCGCAGCCATCTACCGCTAGACCTCCGCATAAAAAAGTATTTGAACTGACGGAGATGCTGTTTAATAGCGACCCATTCACTGGATTCCATTTTTTCAATGTCGCTCCATCATAGGTATATAAATAGTTTTTATCTTTTGCTATTCCGTTAAAACCATTCGTATAGTTTCCGGGATAAGTTACACTGGCGGCTTCTTGAAATTGGTATCCTGTATTTATGGTATAGGCCGTTGGAGCCAATGTGGCTACAGGGCATTTAATAAGATTATTTGCAAGGCTCGTACTCCCGTTTTCAGATGTCATCATGTAAGCATTTGTATCATCTATAGCAAGGAACACCATATCAACATAGCTTTGAGCTGTTGACATTACATTGACGGGAGTTATAGCTGTAAGATTTGTATCAAAAGTGGCGGCCTGGTACAATTGAACTGTATTGCCGCATCCTATTACCCCTTTTTTTGTACAGGAGTTATAAGCGATTCTCCACATCTCATTTACTCTTGTATCTCCCGGAAAAGTCGCCGTTTGAATGCCCGCCGTATTCACCTTTCGCATATCGGCACCCGGTGCTGAGAGAGAAGCCTGGCATAGAAAAGAAGTCCCGGTATTCCGGTCTACGGCAAAATCTCCGTAGCAATTCGGATTGCCAATAAAAGTGCTGGTATACGTCCATTGAATTACTCCCGCACTATTTAATTTAATTAATTGATAGGGATACATTCCGCCATAGATGTAAACATTGCCCTGAAAATCCCAATCAATGTCATAGGCTTTCTGTGAGCCGGAAAAAACAGGAATGGTTGTCCATGGATCAACGATAATTGTTTTACCGGAGTCATAATTTTCAGAATGAAATGTAACGATATTATTCTCCAGTGAAAAAGACGATTTAATTATTTTACCCGCTTCATCGTAAAGAACAGGGGCATGGTCAACAAAATCCCCAAAAACAGAGGAGACGATTAAATTTCCTTTAGCATCAAAAGAAAAACTTTTGGCACCACTGTATTTCATCTTAACCTTATGCAGATCAGCATTCGGATGCAGCACCAGCGAGTACTTGAATCCTTCCTCATTTTCAGGGAACGTGTACACCACATCTATTTGGGGATAAATGTTTTTATAAATTATTTTCCTGTATGCATTGGCGCGAAGGCCAGAACTCCCCTTCCCGTCTTTCAGGTCAGGATAGGTAAAATAATTCCTAGCAAGCTCCGCTCCGGCTATTTCAGGGTCCGGATTGGCGCCGTCCCATTGTACAGAAAGGAATTCGGATCTATACTGTTTCAGCTGTTCATTTTCTTCTTTCGATTTTTTATTGAAAGCGCTGTTCTGTTCCCGCTTCTTTATGGGGTCTTTCAAAGGCACAAGCGCATCGTGCTTAAAGGTAACCCCTGAAGCGGTAAAATACATTTCCACTCCATTGGTTCTAACTGCATATTTAACAGGAGACTTTTCATATTTACATTTCTCTAAGTTCAATGAAAACTGGCCTTTATTCTCAACAAAAACCTTTTGATTAAAAGGATCCAGCGCCCAATGCTGACAAAATAAAAAATCCGAAAGCAGGCTTAAAAAAAGAACGGCTATGACAGAACGAAATACTTTTTGCATCCGGCAGCGGGATTGTTATTGAATTATTATTTTCTTATAGAAAACAGCCTCCCCGATTTTAATTTCTGCAAAATAAATACCTTCCACCTGAATGGTTCGTGACGATAAGGTCTCTCTCTGCGGGGATAGTTCGGAAGTAAACGCATCAACCAACTGACCGACGCAATCAAATATCCTTACATCAGCTGATGCAGCTGTTTCTCCTTCGAAAAGAAAGTTCACCTGCCCGTTTGAAGGATTCGGATAGACCGTAATATTTTTATTATCGTCAACCTCGCTTACACCAATGGTGATGGTCACGGTGATCGACAGCCATTTTACATTATTGGTCTCGACATTTTCCGTAATCGCAAGCCCGGTATCAGCTACAAACAGGAGATAATAATTTCCCAGTGCGGTGCTGCCGGGTATGGTGATGCTCTTGGAAGAGTTATACGTTGCCGAAGCCGTTAATGTAGATACGGCATCTGAATTAAGAAGGACATCCGAGACATTCCAAACCGTGTCGGCAGAAAGATAATAACCAAGAATACTTGCTCCTGCTGTTGAACTTCCGGAGTTCAAAACCTGGCAGGTAGCATTTGCAGAACCATTTTGAGGAATAGTAAACGGAGCGCAGGTCAATGAAACCGGAGAAAGATCAGGCAGTGCCCCCGCAGAAATACAGGAAATGGTCGCATCGAATCCACCCATTTGTACAGATCCGTCAGAATAAAAATGCAGCGTTAAAGCGCCCTGCGGATTTGTAGCTGTAATGGTTCCGGGATTAGACGTGAATGTCCCTATTAACGTGGATGACGTATTCGGCCCGTCGTAGATCTGCAAATAATCACAGCAGGATTCTACCGCGAATGAGTTGAACACCAGCTGCACCACATTTCCGGAAGAAGCTGGAAGCAATGTTGTAGTTCCGCTGCAAAGGCTGCCGTAATTGGCCGCTGAGCCGCCGTCATCGTAGATGGTTCCGGTACAGATAGAATACTGACTGGTTCCGCTTAATGGAAGCTGGATGATATTTGTAAACGGCGTCACTGTAATAGGAATATTCTGATAATTATTTGTCTCCAGTGTTTCACTCACCGATAATAAATAATCCGCAAAGAAAATTATATAGTAAGGTCCCGCCGGAGTCGAGGCAGGAATATTTAAAGTAGCGGATCTAACTGAAGAGGTTGAAGCGTTAAGCGAAGTCCCTGCTGAATTGTTCAACAATACATCGCCTGCATCCCAAATCCCATCCGTGGAAAGATAATATCCGACCGTGGAAGAAGCGGCCGTTGAGTTGCCCTGGTTATAGATATTGCAGGAAGCCGCAATGTTGCCGCCGGCAGAAATGGTTGTGGGTGTTACGGTCTGCGTTTGGATCACCAGGTCAATGGCCGCTGCTGAAACTGTGATCGGAAGAGAAGAAACATTATTCGATTCAGCGGTTTCACTCACGGCTGCTGAATAATCCGCGTAATATAAAATGTAATAAGAACCGGCTGTTGTTCCCGATGGAATCGTCAACGCAACACTTCTATAGGAAGAAGTTGCGGCCGCGAGTGAACTGCCCATGGAACTGTATAAAAGCGCATCCCCTGCATCCCAAACCCCGTCTGTTGAAAGATAGAATCCAACATTGGCGGAAGCAGCAGTAGAGTTACCCTGATTATAAATGTAGCAGGATGCAGACACTGAATTCCCTGCGATAGCACTGGAAGGGCTCACTGTTGGAGTTTGAATGATCAGATCTATTCCGGGAGTTATAACAGAAATTGAAAACGCAGCTACATTGTTCGTCTCAACAGTTTCACTTACCGTATTGGAATAATCGGCATAGTACAAAATGTAATAGCTTCCTGCTGTAGTGCCGGAAGGAATAGCAACCGAAGCGCTCCTGTAGGAATTTGTAGCTGCACCGAGCGAGCTTCCGGAAGAATAATTGAGATACACATCTGCCGCGTCCCACACCGCATCCGTTGAAAGATAATATCCCACATTGGAAGTGGAGGCCGTGGAATTGCCCTGGTTATAGATATAACAGGAAACAGAAACAGAACTGCCTGACAAAACAGAAGAGGGCGAAGCCGTTTGGCTTTGAATAACAAGATCAATACTTGGCGCCGCAATGGTGATGGCCGAAGCAGCGACATTATTGCTTTCCACAGTTTCAGATACCGTATTGGAATAGTCCGCAAAATAAAGTATGTAATAGTTCCCCGGAATGGTGCCGGAAGGAATCGTCAGCGTTGTACTTCTGTAAGAAGAGGACGTAGCCGCCAGCGTTGAACCTGCGGTATAATTAAGATAGGTATCACCGGCATCCCATATTGCGTCCGCAGATAAATAATAACCTACATTGGAAGTGGAGGCCGTCGAATTGCCCTGGTTGTAAATATAGCACGAAGCGGAAATTGAATTCCCGGCTACCGCTGTTGCAGGAGCGGTCTGGCTTTGCACGATCAGGTCGATCGATGGTGCCACTACACTTACCGGAACCGAAACAACATTATTCGTTTCAATATTTTCAGCAACCACATTGGAATAGTCAGCGAAATACAAAATATAATAGGCGCCGGGAACAGTTCCGGATGGGATCGTCAGCGTTGAGCTGCGCAGGGAAGAAGTTCCGGAGGCCAGTGTGCTTCCAGAAGAATAATTCAGATAGGTATCTCCCGCATCCCAAATCGCATCGACAGAAAGATAAAAACCAACATTGGAGGAGGAAGCGCTGGTATTCCCCTGGTTATATACATAGCAGGAAGCGTTGGTCGTACTTCCGGCTGCAACCGTGAGCGGTGACAGTGACTGGCTTTGAACGATCAGGTCAATCACCGGAGCGGCAACCGTGACGGCGACATAATTCACATTATTCGTTTCAATATTTTCCGCTACAACATTGGAATAGTCGGCATAATACAAAATGTAATAATTGCCGGCGGCGGTTCCGGAAGGAATGGTCAGCGTAGTGCTTCGGTAGGAAGAAGTGGCTGCAGCCAATGTGCTTCCTGAAGTATAACTCAAATACGTATCGCCGGCATCCCATGTAGCATCCGCAGAAAGGTAATATCCGACATTGGAAGTTGCGGCACTGGTATTGCCCTGGTTATAAATATAACAGGAAACATTTGTTGTACTTCCCGAAGCGATCGTTAAAGGAGAAGCTGTTTGACTCTGGATGGTCAGGTCAATAACAGGCGCCGCCACCGTGATCGCAACATAATTCACATTGTTCGTTTCAATATTTTCCGCCACGGCATTGGAATAGTCCGCATAAAATAATAAGTAATAGGAACCGGGTGTTGTTCCGGATGGAATGGTAAGTATGGAACTTCTTGATGCCGTAGTACCTGCCGCCAGGGATGTTCCGGCCGTATAATTCAAATACGTATCTCCGGCATCCCAGATCGCGTCCGCAGAAAGATAATAACCGACGTTGGATGAGGAGACCAGGACATTCCCCTGGTTATAAATATAACACGAGGCATTTACAGTGCCGCCCGCAGCAACTGAAACCGTGGAAGCCGATTGGTTTTGTATCGTCAGATCCACGATCGGTGTGATCACACTGACCGCAATGGCTACCACATTATTGGTCTCTACGTTCTCGGCAACCGCATTGGAATAATCCGCATAAAATAATAAGTAATAGGAACCGGGAGTTGTCCCGCTTGGAATGGTAACGGTAGAACTTCTGTAAGAAGAAGTAGCTGCTGCTAAAGAGGTTCCGGCTGTAT
>JAHEYJ010000094.1 GCA_023251675.1 Bacteroidota bacterium | reverse complement strand
CTTCCGCGAATGGATTTTATGAAGGCGGAAATAATATCGTAATGTTGTTCTCCTGACTTGTCATAAAGCGCCATTTTCTGCTGAACTACACTCAGCAATTTTTCATCGGTAATTTCCACTTCATTTTCAGAAACAGAACTAACGTACAACTCCAGCGCATTGTACAGCTTTCGCACATCCCCTCCGGAAAGCCGGATTAAAGCGTCGGTTTCTTTCAGAATGATTTTTTTCTTTTTTAACTCATCATCCGAACGAATTGCAAAATCAGCCAATTGCAACAACTCTTCTTTTTCCATTGGTTTAAGCACATAAACCTGGCAGCGCGACAGCAGAGCGGAAATAACTTCAAATGAAGGGTTCTCTGTAGTCGCTCCGATCAAAGTGATGGTCCCGGTTTCTACCGCTCCCAAAAGCGAGTCCTGCTGCGCCTTACTGAATCGATGAATTTCATCTATGAAAAGTACAGGAAAATTGGTTCCGAAAAAAGAGTCGGATTTCGCCTTTTCAATCACCTCGCGTATATCCTTCACACCGGAATTAATCGCACTTAGCTGATAATAGGGGCGTTTTAGATGGGTGGCGATGATTCTCGCCAATGTGGTCTTCCCTACACCCGGGGGTCCCCATAAAATCATGGAAGGTACCGTTCCGGACTCAATTGCCTTACGTAAAATAGCCTGCTCACCCACAAGATGTTTCTGTCCGATGAAGTCATCAAGGCTTTTGGGACGGATACGTTCTGCTAATGGAATGCTCATCTGACGAATAAATAATTATTTTTGCAGCCCTAAGTTCTTAATGTATTACGGTGGCCATAGTTCAGTTGGTTAGAACGTCTGATTGTGGTTCAGAAGGTCGTGGGTTCAAATCCCATTGGCCACCCTCTTTTCGCTTTATTACTTCCTTCTATACCTATTCTATTTTTTTCTTTCTGAATCTTCATTCATAGCCATCAGCGTTGCAGAGGCTTTGATTGAAGATGAGGCTGAAACCCCTTTTGACGTATCCGGAGGGGGCATGGACTCCTCCTGCTTTTTTTCCTGAGAAGTTCCGCACCCAAAAAACAATAAGGATACAATAACACCAGCGGATAAAAATATTTTTTTCACAACTTTATTTCTTTTTAAGCTTACTCTCCATCTCCCGGATAAGTTTTTCTTTTTCCTGAAGCTCATGACGGAGCTTCTCAATTTCTCCTTCGGCAATGTTGCCCTGTGAATCTTTTTTCAAAGTGGTTCTTAGCTCCACTCCCTCCTTCCCCCATATATCAACATTGTAATAAAGTTCTTCGTCAAATTTTATCTCATACGTTGTATCGCGGAATAAGCTGTAAAGGGGAATGCGAAGCGCTTTGGATATCAGTTCAAGCGTGCGGACCTCAAGCGTATGATCAGCAAATTGCCTGTCCAGTTCTTTTTCTGTAAGTCCAACATGATCGGCCAGTTCGGAATACGTATGGTTGCTTAATTTAAGAACCTGTAAAACCTTTTCTTTGATATTTATTTTATCTGCCATTCAGTTTTAATGTGGAACAGGCGGAGTAATGGGTGGCGGAGGCGCAGTGATCTCTCCAACAAATGTTTTAGAATACTCGTCCCACTTCAATGTTTTATAAGCATTCTCTCCAAAAAATTTTAATATGGGTTCTAACTCTGCTGGCTGCCGGTATCCCGGAACCTGAGAAAGCAAATTAAAATCTTCATCGAGATACACCGTCGTTGGATAAGACATTTGATTATTAAGAAGCGAGGAAGCTAATTGATGCGTTGATCGCAGAACAGCAGGATTAGGATTTACAAATACATGATTATTAAATACAACGGTATCTTTCATTTCAGCATCCAATTTAACGCAATAAAATTTTTCGTTCATGTATTTTGCAATAACAGGATTTGTAAAGGTGTTTTTATCCATCACCTTGCACCATCCGCACCATTGCGTATAAACATCGATAAATATTTTCTTTTTTTCCTGCTTGTTTAATTCAACAGCCTCCTGAAACGTATGCCACTTGACGGCTTCATTCTCTCCTTCACCATTCAAACGGACAAATCCGAACGAAAGAACGCCGGAAAACAACACGATCAGAAGTATATAGACAGATTTCATTATACAGAGTAAAGTTAAGGATTTTTATGCACAACCTCGGTCTGCAATACCTGGACTATTTCACCTTTTTCATTTCTAAATTCAAAGAGCCAATTAATTGCAGTGCCGCCGGTTGTCTCTTCCGGCTTCATTCCGATGATCGTTACTTCAACTTTTATTTTCTGGCCCGGGCGCACAGGTTTGATGAATTTCCATTCCTTCACACCCGTTCCACAGATCACTGTTTTTCCAAACCGCGGAACCCATTCCTTTTTATAAATATAATGGAAGATATGCGGGCCGCTGGCTATAAGCCCTTTGAATATTGTTTTCTTTGCTGCTTCGATGCTTGTATGAAACTCCAGCGGGTCAAATGCTTTAGCAAATTCAATGATCTCCTGTTCAGAGAGAGTAAATTCACCAAGGTCAACCTTTTTTCCTAAAACAAAGTCATTCATGTATCCAAGGTCAGTTTCATTTAAATCCCAAAAAACAATTATCAAATATCAAATAAATAATCAAATTCCAAAAAATCAAATCTCAAAATAATACAGTTTGGTTTTTGGTAATTTGCATATTGGAATTTGTTTGTTTTTTGCATTTTGAGTTTTGGATTTTCCAATCGTTATTTCACTTCCTGCATAAGTTTTCGTACAAATGGAGAAATGACAATCATTAATATTCCTGCAATCAGCGCATAAATTGCAAGCTGCTTGTAGCCATCCGTGTAGGCTATTAATTTTTCAGTCAACGATGCATTTTCATTTGCGGTTGACATTCCGGCGCCTAATATTCCAGCAAAATACTGGCCGTAGGCGCTGGCAAGGAACCACATGCCCATAATTACCGCCTGTGTTTTTTGGGGTGAAAGTTTTGTCATAGCCGACATTCCGATCGGAGACAAACATAATTCCCCAAAAGTAATTACAAACCAGCCGAACGTGAATAAGTTCAAAGAAGTAACCCCGTTTGCATCAGCAAAGAAACGGGTGTAATAGAACACATAAAAACCGCCGGCCAAAAATAAAAACCCTAACCCAAATTTAACCACCGTATTCGGTTCGATCTTTCTTTTATTCATCCACAACCAAACTAAACCAACCAGCGAAGCAAAAACAATTACAAAAAAAGAATTGGAAGAATTATTAACACCGTTGGGATCCAGTTTAATCCCCAGGACATGGTCGTTTAAATGGCTTGCCGCAAATAAGCTCAAGGAGCCTCCGCTCTGCTCAAAGAACGCCCAAAAGAAAATAGAGAAGATTATGAATACCAGAGCAGCAATAAGTTTTTTATTCTCCACTACAGAAAAATTTCGCATTTCATAAAACAAGTATATCAATGAACAAGGGCCGATGATATACATGAAGATATCCGTATATTCTGTTTTCGCTACCATGATCATGATCAATGGAATGACGCATAACGACCCAATGTAAACGGCATATTCATACCAGTTTTTAGATTTTCCATCTTCACTTTTGGTTAATGGAGATAATCCGATAGGCCCTAACGATCTTTGGGTAAAAACGAATGTCACCAGGCTGATTGTCATCACGATCGCAGCTAATCCGAACGCCAGGTTCCATGAATAAAATTTTCCAATAGTAACGCAGGCATATCCGCCTACCAGCGCTCCGAAATTTATTCCCGAATAAAACAAAGAGAATCCGGCATCCGTTCTTGCATCCCCGTTTTTATAAAGAGAACCAACCATAGTAGAAATATTAGGTTTGAAGAATCCTGTACCCACGATTGTAAAACCGATTCCCAAAAAGAAAAAATCATGCGGGTTTGCAGCCAGGATACAACTTCCGGCGATCATTAAGATACCTCCCCAGAAAAGTGATTTTCGTAAGCCAAGGATCTTATCTGCAAACAATCCGCCGATAAAAGTAAAAGCATAGACAAAGGCCTGTGTCGCTCCGTACTGAAGGTTGGCCACATCGTCTTTCATGTGCAGTCCAACCACTTTGTCTACCATGAAGATCACCAGCATGCCGCGCATACCGTAGAAACAGAAACGCTCCCACATCTCGGAGAAAAACAAATACCAAAGCTGTCTGGGAAATTTTCCCTTGAAATCCTGGATTTGATCTAATGTTAATTGGCTGGACATTCTTTTAATTATTTTCTTGATTTAAGTCTTACTTATCAATAAGGTATTTTTTCAAAACCACATAATTATAATTTCTTAGATCAATTACGATTTTATTTTTTTCGAGGATTAAATTAAAAGGCGCTTTGTCAAAATCGTAGTTACTTCCATTCTCAATAATTTCTTTTCTCACTTTCTTTCCTGTTATTTTTTCTATCATTTCAACGATACTGGGGACGCTTGCGGCATTATTGAAAGCTACATTTATCTGCCTTATGTCTTCTTTTTGGGTTTCAAGCAATATGATCGGAAATACTTTTTTAAGATCTTCAGCATCAAATAAATACCGCCACGCATATTTATGCACCTGAATAGTTGCATTACTTCTTACACGATCACAGATAAAATTAAAAAATGTATTTGGGTTGGCGGTTCTTCCAACGAGGATCGGAAGCCGCATAATGAGATAGTTACTAGAATTATCCGCCAGTAATTTTTCCATTTCTAATTTATGCCTCACATACCGGCTGTCAATCAACGATCTATCAAACACACTGCATGTGCTGAAATATATTAATCGGGCTTTTTCAGATAAAACAGACAGCAACAGATCTTTTTCCCTTTTATATTCCTCTTCCCTTATTTCTCCTGAATTAGAAACACCGGAAGCAAAAATTAAAACAGAAGTATCATTCTCAAAATCAGACAATGTACTGGCTATGAGTCCTTTCCCTTTTATCATAAATCGGTTTCTCTATACAAATGTAATAAATGCCATTCATCATCGCTTTCTAATAAATCGAGAATAAGAAAAAAAAGAAATTATACTTTTTTGCTGAGGATATCTTTATAATAGGACTCAAGCAATCCGATGCGCAAAGTAATGTTGAATTTACCGGCTACTTTATCCCGGTTGATCTTTAAATAATCCCAGGATTGAATTTCGAGCATCCGTTTTGCATAAGAATCCACATCATTTTCTTTTATAAGAAATCCATTGACCCCGTTCTCAACCAATTCAGGAATACCTGCATGAACTGTTGATATTACCGGAAGTTCCATTGCCATTGCTTCGGAAACTGCCGTGGGAATTCCTTCTGTCCGGCCGTTAATGGTTCTGCTATGATGGACACAACAATCGGCTTGCATCATTAGTTCTTTTGCTTCTTCAGGATCTATCCAGTCCCTGAATTCTACAGAATTCTTAATTCCCAGTTCAGCAGGCATGTTTCTTATTTTCTCTCCGTACTGATCCTCCTTTCCGCCGGCAATGATCAGTTTCAATTTCATATCCCCTGAATATGATTCTAAAAGCTTTTTAAAAGCAAGCAAGGTTATTTCCTGTCCTTTGCGTTCCGATAGAGTGGCTATTTGCAAATAAGTATATTCATTTTTTTTTCTCTGGATAAATTTCTTTCCTGTCAAAAAAGTCGAGGCGAACACCGGTGTATATTACTCTGTTCTCACAAAAATGAATTTTTTTTGACTCAAGATTATTTTTCAGATAATTAGTATTGCAGGTAGCATAAACGTTAGCCATTCTTGTTATCTCTTTAAGTTTCCGGACATAAGAAGGCCTATTCAGATGAAAGGAAGCATCGTAACCAAGGAAATTAATTACCAGGGGTATCTTTTTATTTACCTCATTAAGATTATCTGTCAACCGCAAAGCTTCATATCCGAAATTGCAATGGATAATATCCGGTTTGAAATGAGATATAATCCCGTTGGCTTTTTCAGAAAACTGCTTATTTGAAAAACCCAGGTACCAGCCGTTCTTCTCCATTATCCATTTTAGTTTCTTTTTAATTCTTCCTTCTCTGTATTCAACCACCTCTACATCTTTATAGTCAATGCGGCTGCTTCCTCTCTGCACGCAGAGGTATTTTACCTGATGCGATTGAGCAAGCGAGATTAGATCATTATAGATAAATGTAGTGGTCGGGCCGCCAAACACATCGGAATACATCAGGACTTTCATATTCTTATCCAGTTTTCAGGAACTATGTCTTTATCTTTCATTGCAGCATCCTTAAACCAATTTTTGGGTGCTATCACGATTTTATCCTGATGCTTGCTTAACCAGGCCCCCCACCATCCAAAGCTGCTATTAGGTATCACAAAATGATTACAGTTTTTCATTAACTGCAAATAATTACCAAACTTTTCTCCTGCATGTTCATGTCCGACAAAACAAACCGGCATTTTAAGTTTTAAATTATTTTTACACCAATCCATATCATCTGAAAAGACAAAAACTTTTGGACGGGTAACTCTGCCTTCAAAATACTCAATTGCTTTAATGTAATAATCTGCTGTCAACGCACCCAGTGTATTGCTGTATAGCGGACTGGTTACAAAGTCGCCGCGCCTGACATTCAGACAAATTGAATCATGGCTTTTAATGTCATTTAAAAAGTCCTTTGATGTATCAAGGACAGGTAGCTTAAAAGTGAACAGGTTCCTTATTTCGGATTCTATATCTTTAAAATACTTCTCCGACTGCCATGAACCAACTATGCATTTATTATCGCCGAGACGCAAAATATTTTTATTAAATGACCTATCCTTTTCAATGATCAAATTCCTTTTTCTTTTTACAGAACCTATCTTATTATATATTTTGCCTATTAAGAACCGATATTTTTTACCATTAAAATATTCGACTTCTTCTTTTGTTGCTTTCATTAAAGGCAGATCAAATATTGCCAAATCAAGTTCCCTATGCGTAACTATCTCATGAGGATGTTTCTTGTTTTCTTCTAAAAGCGTTGTATCGATTTTTAAAATGGTTTTATTTCTTACCGCAACGGATTTAGCTGCCGCATATTGAAACATCTGATTACCCAATCCGCCCATTAATCGAACAAGGATCATTTTATAATGATTTTTCAGCAGTCATTAGCATCTCTTTCATGATTCTCTCCATATCATAAGAATAAGAAAAAGAGGGATAATGGTTTTGGAATTTTCTCACATCACTGATATACCATATATGATCGCCAATCCGGTTGGTTTCAGAAATTTCATACTTAAGTTGATGACCTGATATCTGCCGGATCATAGCTATCGCCTCCAACATAGAAATATTGGAATGCCGGGAACCTCCCATATTATAAACTTCCCCTTTTCGCGGTTTTTCATAAAAACACCAGAAGGCATTTATTAAATCGAAACTATGAATGTTATCCCTGACCTGTTTGCCTTTATACCCATAAATCGAATACTTTTTATTAAGTAGTGCACATTTTATTAGATACGCTAAAAAGCCGTGCAATTCAGCACCCTGATGTGCCGGCCCGGTTAAACATCCTCCTCTGAAAATGACGGTTTTCATACCGAAATATTTTCCATATTCCTGCACCAGTATATCTGCCGCAAGTTTACTGGCTCCGAATAATGAATGTTTCGAATTATCGATTGACATTGTTTCATCAATTCCAAAACGATAGAATGGATGTGTGGACTGCACTTCATACCTTAATTCCAGTTCCTGCAAAGGCAAGTAATTAGGGGTGTCCCCATAAACTTTATTAGTGCTGGTAAAAATAAAAGTTGCATCAAAACAATTTTTCCTCGCCGCTTCCAGGATATTCAATGTACCATTGGCATTAACAGTAAAATCCGTAAAAGGTTCTTTAGCAGCCCAATCATGAGAAGGCTGCGCAGCCGTATGAATGACACATTTTATGTCTGTATTATATTCTTGAAAAATTTCCCGGATGACATTTTCATTGCGTATGTCAATAGAATAATGTTTGTAGTTTTTATATTTTTCTTTAAAAAAATCAATATTACTCTTAGTACTTGCTTCTTTTCCAAAAAAATAACTTCTCATATCATTGTCGATCCCAATCACTCCAAATCCCTTGTTATGAAAAAAATTTACTGCTTCTGACCCTATCAGTCCGGCAGATCCTGTAATTAATACAAAGTCCATATTTAATTTAAGATGTTAAACTGTTCATGTTTTCCGCTTCCAGTTTTCCCAAACATAAATATATTCGTACGTAAGCGTATGTGTTTCTCTGAGTTTATTCTTAATTTTATTCATTCGCTCTCCGGCATTCTGAACAAAATCATGGAATTGCACCTGCACGTTCAAAATATTTTTTATTAACCCGGATGAAATCATACTTTCCAGCAAATCATATTCACCGCCTTCTATATTTATTTTAATCAGGTCTATGTGCGAGATATTGTTTTCTACAACAAACGTATTGATACTCTTCAACATTATTTTCTGCTTGGTTATATCCTGATGCCGCTGGCTTTTATTTCGGAAAACAGAGGAACTTTCATCCATCACAGCAATTTCGAGATTTTCATCTTTTGCCCCAATTCCAAATTGAAATACTTTTACCTGGAAATTACTTTTAAACCTGTCCTGGATGCCTGAAAAGAATTTCTTTACTGGTTCAAAAACATAGATTGAACACTTGTACCGTGCAGCTATTTCCGCTGCCCAGTCTCCTTCGTAGCCACCCACATCAAACACAATTGAATCCAGATTAAGGGGATAATTAACCCGCAGGGTTTTGTCACCATTAATACTGTACCATTTTAACTTATTTTGTTCACTCAATGATTTAACGGGTGAATATGTTTTATTCCCGAGATAATAAAAGAACTTGCTGATCCTGTTAAAGATAGCGCCTGTTTTACTTAAACTATATCCAACTAATTTCAGCATGAATAGAAATAATTATTTCAAAAAGAATTACAATTTTAATTTATAATACGCAATATACCATTCAAAAAATTCCTGCAATCCCTTTCTAATACCTGTAACAGGCTTAAAGGCTAACTCCTTTAAAGACTTTGATATGTCAGCATTCGTATGACGCACATCTCCGGGTTGATTCTGTTTTCTATCCAGTATTGCTTTTTTGCCGGTTATGTTTTCAATGAGTGAAATAAGCTCTGAAAGCTTCACCGTACTGGAATTTCCAAGATTGTAGATTGAAAATGAAGAAGGTTTAAAACCAAGGTTGATCGCGCCAAGAATACCTGAAATAATATCATCAATATAAGTATAATCCCTGCTGGTGCTTCCATCGCCATAAACAGGAATTGAATTGCCTTCAATAATATTTCTGAAGAACTTATGAATTGCCAGATCAGGCCGCTGGCCGGGACCATAAACTGTAAAAAAACGAAGTGCTGTAAAATCCAATCCCTTCGTTTCACTGAATACTCTGCCTATGTTTTCAGCGGCTATTTTTGAAGAGGCATATGGGCTGATAGGGCGAAGATCCGTGTCACTTTCTTTCCATGGAGTATTTGGGTTTTCACCGTAAACAGAACTGGAAGAAGCAAAAAGAAACTTTTTTACACCTAATCTGGCCGCAAGTTCCAGCATTCGCTTCGTCCCTTCTGTATTGACCAAATGGTATTCCCGCGGCCTTTCTATACTGGGCCTGACTCCTGCTTTTGCTGCCAGGTGAATTATCAAATCAATTTTCTCATTGCCTATTTTCTTATAAATTGAATCTGTATTCAGAATATCTTCTTCAATAAATATAAAATCAGGCGAATGATAATGTTTTTTTATATTAGATTCTTTTATATCCCTGGAATAAAAAGGGTCGAAATTATCTATACTGATCACCTGGTCCTTCTTTTTTAATAACTCGGTGACCAGGTGACTGCCAATAAAACCTGCACCTCCTGTAACTATTATTTTCATTTCAGATCTATTCTGTATAATAAAGACTCTTTAAATTTCAGGAGCAATGCAGGCGAATATTTTTTTAGAAATACTTTTTCGTCTTCCGATGAAGCGTAAGGCATTTCTATAAGAAGACATAATGGCGATGTGTGATTCAATTGGCTTTTTATTAACCCCTGATAATCACGGCAAACAAAACCCTGTGAATATACCACAGCAGGATAATTCTTACCCAAATCATAGGAAGCAAATACCACCTTTTTATTTTCTTTATTCGAAATCTGATTTATTTCATTAAAATAGTCAATATGGTCTGCATAATTTCTCCAATAGGAGCCTCCTCCATTGCCGCCCGGCGCATACATCTGATAGTTTGTCAATAGCCAGAAACCTATTGCATACAAAAATGAAACAGTGAAGAAACTGTATGAAATAACACCAACTATCTTTTCAGACAAAAAAGAGAGCTTAGAAAGCATAAGGAAAAATGCCAGTTGAAGCAGGATCATCAGTAAGATAAAATAACGGGAAGAATATACATGTGTCCAGAGATGAGGCATCCAGGCCGGTCCGAACGAATTCCCTTCAGGAGGTACTGTTAATGATTGCAATGAAATAAATCCTACAACGATGATGAACGCAATAAGTAAAATTAAAAAATAATAAGATATTATTCTTTTACCGGGAATAGCTGACCTGAAATAATTATTTATTCTTTCTTTAAAAATAAATTGATAGGCAAGAAGGAAAAGAAAGAAAACAGAAACCACATGCATGCCAATTCTATACAACATGATTAATCCGGGATGGCCTGCAGGAATACGAAATTCAAGCGGACGGGCATAAAAAAATGATTTGACCGGAAATGAATCAAACCATTTCATATGATTAAAATAAAAATCAAAATGATATATGTTTTGCATAAAATTTGTCCTGGCAGAATTAATTTTAAAAAAAGAAAAGAATAACAATACCAACAGCAATGATAGTGTCAATGTAAAAAAAGCGCCCCCATAAAGTCTCTTTTCTTTCCGAAGGAAACCGATCAATAAAAAGAACAAAGGAAATATTACAAGATTAGGGATCGATGCAAAACGAAGGGTGCAATTGAATGCAGACAATACTCCTACTAACAGAAAATGCTTCCATTTAAAAATATTTTTCACGGAGCATTTCAGGATAATATAAGTGCACCAGAGAAAGATATCAGCCGTCAGGATATCGGTAGTTCCCAAATAGTAAAAAGGAGTAGGTGTAAATGCCATGAAAAGAAGAAACACCGCAAGCATTTTCTTTTCAACACCGAATAATTTCAATATTTTATACATACTATATATGAGAAACAAAGCGCCAAGAGACTGCCAGAATATACATGCGATAAACCAATTTTCGCAGATCAGGTAAACCGGAACCAATAAAATGGAATATCCAACCGGCCACATGGTAAGATTGTTATAACCAACACTACCCAGATCAGAAAGGCTTACACTGCTGTTCGTAAATCCTTTCCCATACAGAAAATTCTTTGCTGCCTCTATCAGCACACCATAATCCGATTCCACAACAGGAAAATAAATTTCATGTTTAATCCTTAAACAGATAGCGATCAGCACAATAAAATAAAATAAAAGCCGGCTTTTATTAAAAGGCGATTTCAGGGAAGCTTCATTCATTGTTTTTAAAACGATTGGTAGAAAGTATTTGTTTTAAAATTATGGCAATCAATCCAAGTCCAAAAATCAACACGGAAACAAGAACAGAACCGATACCTAAAAGCATCGCTGAATGAAAATGTAAAAGAATAGCTGCAGCAAAACTCAGTGCGGAGAATAACAGTACAAAAAAGCAAAGTATAATAAATAGTTTGATCGGGTTGTAATATAAAATAGCTTCAGTAATGTATTGAAGCGTGCGCAATGTGTCCCGGAATAATCTCACCTTGGTCTTCCCCACCCTTTTATTATAGTCAATAGGTATATATTTTACAAACTTACCGGTCATCATGTAAGCAAGGGTCGCTGATGTTGTAAAACTGAACGTATCACAAAGCGTATCAAAATATTTCACTATGGATTTCTTAGAAAAGATCCGCAAACCTGAATTAATATCATCAATTTTTCTTCCGGCCGTATATTCGACCATAAACTTCAGAAAATTACGCAGTAGTTTCTTTTTGAACGACTCATCATAGTTTTTTCCTTTTCTTGCGCCAACCACCATATCAAAGCCCTTTTTATATTCTTCAAACAGGGAAGGGATCATTTCGATCGGATAAGTCCCATCCGCATCAGTGATCACAATAATATCGTTCACAGCCTTTTGGATACCACTCTTAAGGGAACGGCCATATCCTGCATTATGGGGATGGCGAACAACTCTCGCTCCGTCTTTTTCAGCTAAATCACCTGTTTTATCCTGGGAAGAATCATCCACTACAATTACTTCAGAATTTTCGTCTCCTATGACAGCAAGAACTTTCCTGCAACGTTCAACAGTATCGACAATTACTGATTCTTCATTATATGCCGGTATGACTATACTTATCATAATTTATTTTTTAATTGCGCTTGCACTCCAACTCA
>JAHEYJ010000093.1 GCA_023251675.1 Bacteroidota bacterium | reverse complement strand
ATTGCAGTCTTTCCATCTTATAAAGAAGGACTTCCACTATCTTTACTAGAAAAAATGGCAATGGAGCTGCCTATTGCTGCGTCAGATATTGATGAAATAAAATCTATAATTACACATACTAAGAACGGGCTATTATTCAAATGCGGTAATGCGGAAGACTTAGCAGAAAAGCTTAATTTGTTAATTGAAAATAAAAACCTCAGAGATTCTCTTGGAAAAGAAGCAAGAGTAACAATACTTGAAAAATATGGACAAGGCAATACTGCCAGCATACATGAACAGTTTTATTTTGATATTCTTAACAGCTAATCTTTTCAAAAAATATAGATAATGAATTTAGCTGTATATCATAATCATTTTGCAGTATTTCAATTTCCTCAACATTGATAATCGAAATAATGATTTTAAATAAAGCAATAGAATCAGATTTTACTGTATCTAATGAATAAAAATATTCATTCAGAAGTAGCGTACATTCATGGGCGTCCTACCGGTCATCCCATCCATCAGGCATATGCAAAAAGTATTAATGCTGACTTTTATCCTGTTGATTTTTATTTGCGTTGGCATGACAGACCAAACAGCAATCGGTTCCGAAGATATTTAAGCTGGCTGCTTTGTGCTTTCTTTTTCCCAAATAAAAAAAGCTATGCGATCTTTTTTACAGAATGTATTCGATTCCCGGTTATTATCATGCGCTGGCTTGGGCTATTATATAGAGAACAAAGAATAATAGCGTTAATGGCTAATGAAGCATTGTATTTCATTTATACTAAAAATTACTCTAGCACCGCCTCTTTTGCTATGAAGAAATATTTGCGTTCTTGTGATGCAATTATTTGTGTTGGAAAAATGCAAGCAAACCTTGCGAGAGAAATACTAAAAGAAAATCGCCCTCCAATTTATACTATTTATAATGGGATTAATATTGAAAGATTTCAAAAAAAAATATCTACTTCGCAATCATTGTCTTCAAAAAAAATCCTATTCATCTCGAATGTGGATGTGGAATGGAGGGCGTGGTACAAAGGCACAGATTTAATGTTCAAAGCTTTTGATATAGTTTCAAAAACTATTCCTGATGCAACCTTTATCCTTATTGGGCGATGGGATAATACGCTTTTCAACCAACAGGTGAATCGATATTGTGCCTCAACAAAAAATAATATTGTCAATATAGGGTACACTGATAAATTAGAGACTTATATTGGCGATGCATCCATTTATCTTCACTGCGCTAGAGGCGATGCTTTTCCTACCACAACAATGGAAGTAATGGCAGCTGGAGTCGTTCCTATCATTTCGGAATGGACAGGAACAAAGGAAATTGTAGAGCAAGTTGATGTACGCCTTGTTGTGCCTCTTGACGAAGTACGCATTGCAGAAAAAATAATCTGGTATCTCAATCTTCCAATATCGGAAAAAACAATGTTGTCTGAAAAATGCAAAGAAGTTATAAAAAAATATACAGAAGAAAATGCTATTCAAAATTTCAAAGAGATTTTCATAGAAATTGCAAATGATTTTAAGATTTTACTATAATTTAAAAATTGATGCTCAGCACATAATATAGCACAACCATGAAAGATTATTATTCAAAATTATTTTTCGAAAATCAAATGAACGTCTCCTTACTTACAGCGGAAGAAGTCGCGCCTCTTGTTTTGCAATACGTACGCACAGACAGTGTCGTCGATGTAGGATGTGGCATTGGAACATGGCTATCCGTGTTTAAAAAACACGGCGTATCAGATATATTAGGGATAGACGGAGATTGGGTAGATAAAAAAATGCTATTGATTCCATCTGATAATTTTATAATGCGCGATTTAGCCAAACCGATTGAAGTAGGAAAAATATTTGATTTAGTAGTCTCTCTTGAAGTTGCAGAACATTTGCATAAAGAATATGCAGAAACATTTATCAATTCACTCACAAAACTCGGAAACGCAGTCCTCTTTTCAGCCGCAATACCCAACCAGGGAGGAAAGCACCATGTAAATGAACAATGGCCGGAATACTGGGCAACCCTTTTCAATAAGCACGACTTTGTTTTGATAGACACTTTAAGAAAAAAAATCTGGAACAATCCTAAAGTCGGATGTTGGTATGCCCAAAATATTTTTCTTTATGTAAAAAAAGACCTGCTTAATAATAATCCTATTCTTTTAAAAGAATATCAAACTACGGACACTACTATGCTATCCCTTGTTCATCCACAATTATTTTTAGCTGAAATGGAAAGATACCAGGAATTGAGAAAAAATTATGATCTTATCAAAAAAGCATTACTCCCTGTTTGGTGGCTCGGCAAACTGACCAAGAAATTATTTCAGAAATAAGGTATGAACATTTTGTTTTACTATCCTAACAGGGAAAGAAGTGTAGCGCTCTCCTCATTAATGATCGCATTTCAAAAGCAGGGCCATATCGTTTCTTTACTCACCCATGAACCAGAGGGAGCTTTACATATTGATGTAAAAAAACACGGCATACAAACATTTACCTATAATATCAAAAAAGACATTTTCTTTCTTTTTTATCTAAAACATATTTTTACCCTTGCTTCATTCACAAAGAAAAATAAAATAGATGTTGTATACTCTCATATTCAGCTTGCAAATATCATTTCCGTCTTCTCTCAATTCCTGTCTCCTGCGCGATTCATTATATGCCGCCATCATTCTGATTGCGCGTATGTGGACAAGAACTGGAAGGAAAAATACTTTGATCTCATAATCAACATGCTGGGAAAAGAATTTCTCGTTCCTTCTCAAAAAGTGTATACACAAATGGTAGAAACAGAAAAAATTCGAAATAAAAATATTTACAAGATCAGGTATGCATACAACTTTGAAGACTATGAAAAACCGGATTTGACTACAGTAAATGATATACGAAAAAAATACAAGTGCCGCCTTTTACTTATTAAAGTGGCAAGATTAATTCCCGAAAAAAGACACATCCTCCTGTTTAAAATAATACGCAAGATGGTCGATAAAAATATTGATGTAAAATTATTAGTACTGAGCGATGGGTGGGAGAAATTACGTCTTTTAAATTACATTGCAGAGAATAATTTACAAGATCACATTTACATGCTGGGCTATAAAATAGATGTGATCAATTTTATCGCTGCTTCAGATTTAGTTGTACATGTTTCAGCATCTGAGGCAAGCAATAATTTAATCAAAGAAGTGGGACTTTGTGAAAAACCAGTTATTGTTTGTCAAGACGTAGGGGATTTTGATGAATATATAATTAATAACAAAAACGGAATTATTATTTCGAAAACTCATTTTGAAAACGAATTAACTGCTATTCTCGAGAAAATATATGACAATAAAATTGACATTCAATCTTTAGGCAAAGATCTAAAGAAAGATATTCTCCGCCTGTTTAGTATTGAAAATATCATTGGCCAATATGAACAATTTCATGGAAAGAGAAACACGAGTTAACCCATTTCTAACTTTTACTCTAACGACTGAAATATATTTATCTTTGGATTAGGAGGAGAATAGGGCACGGAGGGCGCTATTTGAATGTTATTTAGATGAACTTTGTAAAAAAACATAAAAAAACACTAAGCGTTTCATTACTCTTAGTACTTGGTTTATTAGTAAGATATAAAATAATACTTTTCGGCCTCCCCTATTCATTGAATGCAGATGAAACCTATGTCTATAAAGATCCTTTAAAAATTCTTTTACTCTATAAAAATGCCGACTTCTCCCAACCCTTTAATCTTGTAGATTGGTTAGTTGGTTTATGGACGGGAATAATGTTTATCATCGGGAAATTATTTCACCAATGGCAAAATCTAAATTCTTTTGTAGACCTTTTGATTGCGGAGGACGGAAAGATAATCTTTGCCTATAGAGTTTTATCATTGTTGGCTAGTGTTATTGGCAACATTATATTGTATCACCTTTGCACTAGAATTACTACGCATTGGCTCCTACGAATGGCCTTCGCTCTTACTTTCCTTTTTAATCCAGTTGAAATATTATCCGATAATTGGCTTAAGTACGACCCTTTCGTTTTTCTCTCTTTCTGTATTTTATTAAACTATTCCTACTCCTACTTTTTCCTGCTCCAAAAAGATTTAATAAAAAAATTATACATATTCTCCCTTATTGCCATTGCTGTAAGAATTGATTTCATTGCTTTTTTTATCTCCATCTTTGTTTATGACTGCTATCTTAATTATTTTAACATGAGCAGCAGGGATTTTCTAAATAACCTTAAAAGAAAATTCGTCTATATACTGTCAGGCGTTCTCCTGTATTGCATCATTACCCTTTATCCATTAGTTTATTTTTATAACTGGTTTTTTCCCGCTGCAGCCCATCTGGGCATTACAAAATCCTTCGAAGCCGTCATTTCCTCCCGTTTAATGACTTTTTTCCATTCAGGCACACTTTTCAATAACATTACGAATAACCTGTTCTTTTTTTCTAATGTTTGTTTTCTGGCTTTAGGCCCGGTGATTATTATTTTCCTCTTTCTTTTTTTCTTTAAAACGAAAAGAACAAAGTATTTACTATTGTTTATCATTTTCACCGGAGCTATACTCCTATTATACAGCGCTCATGATACTCATTATTTTTTAACCTTATCTGTTATATTTATCTTTGGAAGCTGCGTATATATTTCACAATTGAAAAATTTCCATTTACAAATTATTTGTGCAGTATGTAACTTAGCCTATGTTTCAACTGTTAGTTTCAGTTTTTTATATGCTATAACTACGTCCAAAGATCCTCGACTCTCCTCCGCCGAATACATTGCTCAAAATATCAATCCTGCTGATTTGTTAGCCATAGAAACGCATTCTATGAATGGATTAGGTCCGCCTGTTAATGAATGTAAAGATGTACTTCTGAAAAAAAGTGAAATTACAGCTAAACTTGGAAGTGGAACAGGTGAGACGTATCGTATGAAGGCAAATACTTCTACTACTGACTGCAGGGAAATTTTGGACATTTTCAGCACCGATTACTTTGCGGGTAGCGCCTATGAAAACGTTTGGATTAACACCTACAATAAAGATTTGTTCGCAAAACGTAACCCCGAATATTATATCACCACTCATTCGTTCCATATTAAGCCCGAAGGAGGTATGTTGCCCGCCGGTTCAACAGCAACAGAGTTTTATGATTATTTAGCCGCCAACTATACCTTGATAAAGGAATTTAGGTGCAGTTTTTTCGATCCCAGGTTACCACACCTATTAGATTGTGGAGTATATTTCAGGCCGGTACGTATCTACAAAAGAATCAAATAATTAATCCGAATGACAATCCTAATTACAGGCGTCGCAGGTTTCATTGGCTCTAATCTTGCAATTAAACTACTGGGATTAGGTCATAAAGTAATTGGCATAGACAATCTCAGTTATGGATTCAGGCGCAACCTTGAGCTAATCATATCTCATTCCAATTTTGACTTCATAGATGAGGATTTCAGAAAATATGATTCTATTAAAAATATCGAGGCTGATGCACTTGTACATCTGGCTTCCCAGAAAATACCGAGATATACAAATGCACTAATCACCCTAAGCGACAATTCCATAATGCTAAAGAATGCTATTGACAAATGTGTAAAAGATAAAATAAAGCTGATATATGCTTCCACCTCTGATGTATACGGCAAAAACCCCAATATCCCCTACTCGGAGGAATCCGATCTGACACTCGGCCCGACTACCGTAAAAAGATGGGCTTATGCTTTATCAAAAATTTATGGAGAACAATACATAATCGCACATGCTGATGAATATGGCCTCGAATATACTATAACAAGATTCTTTGGCTCGTATGGCCCCCATCAAAATCTTTCATGGTGGGGAGGTCCACAATCTCTATTTATTGCAAGCGCTTTATCAAAATCAGAAATTGAAATTCATGGCGACGGTTTACAAACAAGAACATTCACATATATTGATGATACGATTGATGGATTAGTTAAATGCATAATAGAAGAAAAATCCAAAAATGAAATTTTTAACATTGCTAACAATCCTAATGAAGAGATAACTATCCTGGCTCTCGGCAAACTAATTTGGAAACTTATTAATAAAGATGAAGTGCCTCCTAAATTTAAATTTATTCCTTATGCGTCTTTTGGCAAATACGAGGATGTGAGAAGGCGAGTTCCTGATATAAGCAAAATAAAGTCATTATTGAATTTCTCACCCAAGCATTCCCTGACGGATGGCCTTAAACAAACTATTGTATGGCAAAAAAAGGTAACCGGATCATGACAATTTATTTTTTAATACCGGTCTTTAACGAAGAAAATAATCTGGAATTACTCTCTGCGGACCTTCAAAATTGTCTTCCTGGCATCAAAAAGAAATTTGTTTTTTCAGATGATGGATCAACTGACAAAAGCAAGGAAATTCTCACCCGTTTATTTTCAACTAATGACTATACTATTCTTAGTGATGGCAAAAACCACGGCCCTGGCCATGCATTCAATGCTGGTTTTGAATGGATACTGAATGATTCTACTTCTCCTGACGATAAAATAATCACTTTAGAGGCCGACAACACCTCTGACCTTTCGATCCTCCCAATTATGTTTGCCCTTTCTGAACTGAAATATGACCTGGTACTTGCTTCAGTGTATTCTCAAGGCGGAGGATTTGACAAGACGTCCTTTTTACGAAAATTACTTTCTGCAATTGCCAATATATGTCTGCGGTCCGTTTTTAATATAAAGGTTCAAACATTAAGCTCCTTTTACAGAATATATCACCTATCTTTAATAAAAAAAATTAAAAGCAATCACAAAAATATTATTCAGGAAACCGGATTTTTATGCATGATTGAAATACTACTGAAATCAATTCGAGCCCGGTCAACAATTATTGAAGTGCCTATGGTTGTGCACTCATTAAAAAGAAAAGGAAAATCTAAAATGAAAATTATAAGTACCATGTACAGTTATGTAAAATTTTTAATTAAAAATATTTAGTGACGTGCAATCGCTTGTTTCTATAATTATTCCCTGCTTTAATACGGAGAAGTATATTGGAGAAGCGATTGATTCTGTTCTCAACCAGACTTATAAAAATATCGAGGTTCTGGTTGTAAATGACGGATCAACAGATCATTCTGAAGAAATCATTAAATCATACCTGGAAAAAGACAAAAGAGTTAAATACATCTTTCAGGACAATAACGGCGTCTCTTCCGCACGAAACAAGGGTCTTGAAAATGCCGACGGCGAAATAATTTCCTTTTTAGATGCCGATGATATTTGGGAAAAAAATAATCTTGAAGAGAAAGTTGGCTTTATCCAATCTGACCCATCTACACACTGGGTATTCAGTGACTGCTATCTGGCAGATGAGAGAATGAACAAACTGCGGATCTCAGAATCAGGCAACGATGAAAATGTTTTTGACTCCCTCATTACCCGAAGCGGGGACGTGATACATGCGCCCAGCAATGTTGTAGTAAAGAAAGAATGTATCCTACTCAATAAAATCAGGTTCGATACCCGCCTTTCCACTTCTGCTGACTGGGATTTTTGCATTCAGCTTGCTTTACACGGCTTTATTGGAAAAAGAATTCCCAAGCCCTTGTGGAGTTACCGGCTTTTGCCGGAAAGTATGAGCAGGAATATCCATCGGATGGAACACGACAACCTGATGATCTATAAAAAGTATGCTGATAAAAAAATATTTCATTCATTCTGGTTCAGGCTGAAGTGCTTATCAAACAACTACTTCATTCTTGGCGGGTGCTGGTGGGTAGATGGAAAAAACAAAACAAGGGGGTTGTATTTTATTCTAAAATCCGTTTTAATATATCCTCCAAATATCCTGAAAATACTTAGCAAAATTTCACCCTATTACCTAACTACTCCAGGTGATAATGAATATCCCTCCCCCATTCAACGGGAAACATTAATACGATTGAGAAAAAAAAAGAAACAACTTGTTTCCAGTCATGCACAGATCAGCGAACCCATAAATATTTTTCTGTTTCACAGGATAAATCCCCAAGCCGACCCGCTCTGGAACCCGGTACACCCAAAGTCCTTTGAAAAGATACTTTTATATCTTAAAAATAAATTTGAAGTCATTTTGCTTGAAGAATTCCTGCTGCATCCTTATTCCACGGCAAATAAGAAGCCTTTTTGCGCCATAACTTTTGATGACGGGTATAGGGATTATTTAGAATACGCCCTCCCTCTGCTTACAAAGTATAAATGCCCTGCATCAATGTATATTGTAACGGAATGCATTAATCAGAATTTACCTCCATGGACTTACCAGATGAATCATTCATTTATCAATACGTCTTTTCTTTCACTCGACCTTGACACCACTTCGTTCCCAGAAAAACTAAAAAAAACAAAATGGAGTCACAAAGCCGAACGACTGGCTTATGCGAAGGAATTATCGCCTTTTTTAAAATCCATACCCGATTATCAGCGCAGGAGAATATACAATGAAATTAAAAACCAGTTTCACGACGCAGAACCCCCAAAAGGCCTCATGCTTAACTGGAAAGAAATAAATGAACTTTGGCATAACAATACGACCATTGGCTCTCATTCTTCAACACACCCTGTTTTATCTCAGATCATGGATAACGCAGAACTTTTTTCCGAACTACAATCTTCCGCCGATGAAATTGAAAAGCATACAGGCAAAATTCCTATTTCAGTCGCCTATCCATTCGGCCTCTATAATACAAATACGAAGGACCTGACTGCAAAGTCAGGATATAAATTTGCTGTTACCACGGTCCCCTATCCTTATAGCAATCCTTTGTTTGATAGTTTTGAAATCCCCAGATTAGAACTTTTTGATGAATCATTATTGAAATCCAAACTTCGAATTAACGGCATTGCACCTAAAATAGCCAAATTCAGAAATCTTCTTTCTCCTTAGACTGTTTATGCTTGCGATCACTACACATAAATTTTTGTTTTTTTCAAGAAAAGAATTCTGGTTTTATGATGGAGAAAAAATTAATGAAGGTTCATATAACGTTTTTTCTGTTGCAAAGAAAATCACAGACACCAACGTTCAGCTTTTGCAAAAGTATTCCACATGCATTATTGATCTTTCAAAAAAGGAAGAGGGCCTTTTCCTGGATATTCAACCCAGATATCGGTCCTATATTAGATCTGCAGAAAAAGAAAAATTCATTTGCACGCATTCAATTAAAGTCAGAGGTGACGAACTAAAGCATTTATGTAATTCATTTAATAAATTTGCTGAATTAAAAAAGATTAAGCCGATACGGTATTCTTGGCTTAAAAGCCTTAATCATACCCAAAACATCTGTTTAACAAAAATGAAATTAGATCAAACCGATATTATTACTCATATCTATATTTTTGATAATGATACTATTATTCTTTCTCAAACCTTTCATAATATTGATTTTAAAGATGAAAGAATCAGAAGCAATGCCAACAAGCTTCTTCACTGGAAAGATATTTTACTCTTTAAAACCATGGGATTCAAATATTATGATTTCGGAGGAATTAATCCTGAAAAACTTCCCGGCATTAGTAAATTCAAAATTAACTTTGGCGGCGAAGTCAAAGAATATTACCGTTATATAAAAACACCTTCTTTCTTTTTCTTTTTGTCTAATATTTATAAATCCTTACTATCATAAATTTCATGGACAAGAATCTAAATACATATAGATCTGAAAAGGTGGTTCGTCATTACGCAGATTATGATGATCTGCAAAAACCCGAACAAACAATTCTGAATCTTCTTAAATCCAAACTTTCAAACATGAAAATGCTTGATATTGGTGTTGGAGGCGGCAGGACAACTACCTATTTTGCTCCATTAGTAAAAGAATATACCGGAATTGATTATTCTGAAAAAATGATAGAAGTCTGTAATAACAAATTTACTAAACATTATTCAAATACCAAATTTATAAAAGCTGATGTCCGAGATTTGAATTGCTTTTGTGAAAATGAATTTGATTTTGTTCTTTTTAGCTTTAATGGCATTGACTGCATTTCTTTCGAAGAAAGGAACATTGCCTTCACTCAAATAAAAAGAGTATTAAAGAACGATGGCCTGTTTTGCTTTTCATCTCATAATACAAATGCCATTGCTGATTTATTGAAGATTAAAATTCATCTCAATATTTTTTATTCAATTAAACGGATCTTTGATATATTAAAAATTAAACGCATCAATAAGGGACTGCTTGAGAAAAAAGAAATTAAAGATTGGATAATAATTAATGATGGCGACCATGATTTTAACACACAATACTGCTATATAAATCCTTTATATCAAATTAAAATATTAAAGGAAACAGGATATCAGAACATAATGTCATTTTCATTTCAAGATGGCAAACAAATGAGTATGGAAAATGAAATAATGAAAAATAAAAGCAAATGGGTGTATTATTTATGCAGTTAACCTATTGAAATTATGTGCGGCATAGCAGGATATTATTCATTAAAAAATAAACTACCCGAAGAGCATTTACGAAAAATAGCTGCTTCGCTGGAACACCGCGGCCCGGATGCGGAAGGATATTTTTCTGACGAAATTGTTTCACTTGCTTCAAAACGCCTGCGCATTATAGATCTCACCCCGTGTTCCGATCAGCCGGTATATTCATCTGACGGCCGCTATGTAATGGTATTTAACGGCGAAGTGTATAATTATCATGAAATAGCCAGTGAAATAAAATCCCAAACACGCGATAAGATCACTGCTTTCAAACCCTCTTCCGACAGCCGGGTTATTCTTGAAGCATTTATTCAGTGGGGCACTTCATTCATTCATAAACTCAACGGCATGTTTGCCATCGCAATTTATGATACGTATGAAAAAAACTTATTGCTGTTCCGCGACCGTATCGGGATAAAACCCATCTATTATTACTGGGATGAGGTCAATTTTGCTTTTGCTTCAGAGTTAAAGGCCTTGCTTCAACTCCCTTTTATAGATAAAAAAATCGACTATAGCACGATCGCCGGTTATCTTCACCTGGGTTTTATTCCGGCGCCCAAAAGTATTTATTCCCATATTAATAAAATGGTACCCGGCACGTTTGTCAGCATTCATAAGAACCATTTAACCCGCGAGCAGTACTGGTCGCCCGAATCCGTTATTCGTGATGAAATAATAAAAGATGAAACGCAGGCGCTTGTGCAGTTAAGCGAGCTCCTTAAAAGTTCGGTGCTGTACCAGTTAAACAGCGACGTCCCCACCGGTATTTTCCTGAGCGGAGGGATCGACTCAACACTTATTACGGCAAAAGCATCCAATCTTTCAAGTGTAAAGGTCAATACTTTCTCCATTGGCTTTGCCGATGAAGAATTCAGCGAACTGCTACATGCCCGTAACATCTCTAAACATTTCGGGACAAACCATCATGAGTTTATTGTTTCTCCGGAAAATGCATTGCCGATGGCCGATGCGATCTTTGATGTTTTTGATGAACCCTTTGCCGATGCCTCATCCATTCCCATGCTCCTCCTCGCAAGAATGGCAAAGCAGTCTGCAACCGTAGTCCTCTCCGGCGAAGGAGCTGATGAACTTTTCATGGGATACGGGGCCTACCGGTGGGCGGAACGGCTCAGCAACCCTTTTTTACAAGCTGCAAGGAATCCCATTGCGATACTATTATCACGAATGGGCTCACGGTATAAACGCGCAGCCAAGTTATTCGAATTTGACCATGCTTCCGCATTGTACAATCATATCTTTTCACAAGAGCAGTATTTCTTTTCCCTAGGTGAACTGAATGGAAATATTCTTTCGCCTCGCATGAAAGAACGGTCCGATCCGCATGAGCCGGGGTTTTCATTTCCTTCTGAACTTTTGCGAAGGAAACGAAGGCTTTCTGCTTCTGAACTCCAGTCTCTCTTTGACCTGAAACAATACCTTCCCGACGATCTTCTCACCCAGGCAGACCGGACCAGTATGCATTATTCCCTGGAGATGCGATTACCTTTCCTTGATCACCGACTCATTGAATTCGCCCTCAATCTTACACCGGAGTTAAAAATCAAAAACGGTAATTCAAAATATCTTTTAAAGAAACTTCTGGCACAGCATATTCCAAAGCATCTTACCGACCGACCCAAGCAGGGATTTGCTGTCCCGCTCGCAAAATGGTTCAGGAAAGAATGGAAGAACGTAATAGACGAAACCCTGTCAGATACGATTATTGAAAAACATGGCATTGTGAACAAAAATGCGGTAAAGAAACTGGTCAACGATTTCAGAGACGGGGATTCCTATCTGTTCAACAGGATATGGCAGTTAATAGTGCTTCATAAGTGGATGGAGAAGAATTCTGGGAATTCATACTTTTTTGCCATAGATATCGAAAGGAGAGTCGGTGAAAAGGCAGGTTGAACAGCCGGTGAAAGGACAAGGAAGGTAGACAGCTGGTAAACAGCCGGGCAATGACTGGCAGACTCGCACGGACACAGCCACGAACCGTCACTTCGAGTTTTTCGCGCTTCGCGAAAAGTATCGAGAAGCAGACGGAGGAAAAACTTTTTTCTCATCAGTTCTCGATACACCTCGCTGAGACTCGGGGTAAGCATCCCTTTTTATAGTGCCAATTCAAAGTTAGTGATTTGATTGATTTTTAATTGATTTTGTTTTTTGTATTCTATTGGTGTTTGTCCATTAAGTGATTGATGAGGTCTATAGTT
>JAHEYJ010000219.1 GCA_023251675.1 Bacteroidota bacterium | reverse complement strand
ACGGAAGCCAGCTTATCAAACGAAAGAAAGAACACGTGCAGGATCCTTATTCATTCCGTTGTATTCCGCAGGTGCATGGCGCTTCACGCGATGCGATCGCTTATGCGGAGAATATTTTTCATACCGAGATCAATTCCGTAACGGATAATCCTACTTTGTTTGCGGATGAGGATGAGATCATCTCCGGAGGAAATTTTCACGGGCAGCCGCTGGCCATTGCATTGGATCTGCTCGCCATTGCTTTATCGGAACTGGGCAATATTTCTGAAAGAAGAACCTATCAGCTGATCTCGGGGCAAAGAGGATTGCCGCCGTTCCTCGTTTCCAATCCCGGGTTGAATTCAGGATTTATGATCCCGCAGTATACGGCTGCGAGCATTGTTTCCCAGAACAAGCAGTTGTGCACGCCCGCTTCAGTGGATTCCATTGTTTCATCCAACGGCCAGGAAGATCACGTCAGCATGGGAGCCAATGCCGCAACAAAATGTTTCAGGGTGGTCAATAATCTTGAAAGTATTCTGGCGATAGAGTTCTTTACCGCTGTGCAGGCGCTTGATTTCAGAAAACCGGTGAAGTCCTCAGCAGTTATCGATAAGATTGTTTCTGCTTACCGGGAGGACGTTCAGTTCATCAAAGAAGATAAAGTGATGTTTGATGAGATCCAAAAAACGGTTTCATTCTTACAAAACAGCTCTTTCTTTCTTTAATATATGCATACACTTTATTTCATTCCCGGCCTGGGTGCTGATGATCGTTTATTTTCGAGGTTAAAGCTGGAGGGATACAAAAAAAAATATATCCGATGGGAGATCCCCAAAAGAAATTCTTCACTTAAGGATTATGCAAAACAGTTATCTGCACAGATAGATACGGGTAAGCCATTCTCGCTGATAGGAGTTTCATTTGGCGGCATGCTGGCTGTGGAGATGAGCAAGTTCCTGAAGCCTAAAAAGGTGATCCTCATTGCAAGTGTTAAAGCCTATACTGAAATTCCGGCTACGCTTAACTTTTTCCGGTATTTTCCGCTGTATGATTTCTTTCCTGAATCCATGCTGCATACGGCTGCGGTCTTTAACAAAAGGCAATTCGGCCTGAAGTCAGATGAAGATGCAAAGTTGTTCTCGGATATGCTTTTGTCATGCCCGAAAGGATATCTGCAGAGTGCGATCCGCATGATCATGGGATGGAGGAATACAGAATATCCTGAAAACATAATTCATATTCACGGCTCCGATGACCGGTTATTTCCGATCTATAAAATAAAAGACCCTATTGTCATTCCGGAAGGGACTCACTTCATGCCCTATCATAAGCATAAAGAAGTGGAGAAAATAATGCTGAAAAAACTTTCCGAAAAATAAATTATTGCTTTCCTTTCATCTGTTCATCCAGTCTTTTCTTTTCGGAGATCCTGAAATTAAGTGCATTGATATACTGGGCAGGAGCTGATTTCTGGTTGATGTTAAATGATTTCTTTGCCCATTCCAGCGCTGCATCTAAGTTTCCTTCACGCTCACAGCCCACTGCCATGTTATAACTGGCATGCCAGGCGATCTTTGAATCGCTGTTGAGCGCTTCCTTTTTCCATAATTCCATAGCGCCTGTCCAGTCGTTGACGGCTCTTGCTTTTTTTCCTGCAGCTTTCATATTGTCGTTTCCTTTTGTATAGAAGTTTCTTGAAACAGAGATCCATTGAGGGGAGATTCTGAACCCATAAACGGTGCCGGCATGGTAGCCGGTCTTTTTAACGCAATCGCGTTTGTTCGGCAATTGAGCGGTAGCTTGTTCCTGCGTGGCGCCCTTGCCGTCAAAGGTCATGAAATCAGAGAACCGGTTCTCGTCAACAATTCTTTTTTCTTTCGGGAAATAAATTCTCCAGCCGGATTTTACCTCCATGCGTGCGTGGGTGTAATACTCGGTAGTGTTCACGGTTTCTCCCGGGATCTGCGCGCTTCCCTCGGGACAGTCCAGCGTATTCCATTTGCCGTCATGGTTGATGTCTTCTGCCGGATCGTTGACCCTGTTCTTGTTCTTGTCCCAGCAATCATAAGCAGGAGCTTTTACCTGAACAGGTTTTGAATCAAAGGTCATTTTCGAATCTGTGTCAAAAGATTCCAGCACGATCAGGGCTTCGGAATTATATTGTTTGCAAAGCAGATCCACTTCTTCCCATGGAAGGGGCAGCGCAAATTGTTCTGTTCCGGTTCCTTTGTATTCAATGGATGCCTGTGTGATGGTATAACGGGGCGTTTGCTGCATGATGGACATCAACCCTGAAAGGCATTGATCCGCACCTTCGCGGTCCTGATAAACTCCTTCTCCGGTTAGTGCGCCTTCCACAATATTCCATAGCTGGTTTTTCTTGTCGGGTTTTGTACGGTTCACCAATGTGAATTTCTGAATGTCCTGCGGAAGAGTGACATCGGCAGGTTTCAGAACAGGAAGGTTAATAGTGGAAGTGCAGCTTGCGAGAAAGGAGGTAATGATACTGAATAGGAAAAGTTTTTTCATTATATTTTTATTAGTTCGTTTTGTGATTCAACAACTATGCCAGTTTAAATAATAATTTTTCGAATAACGAATGAAGCTGCCTCCTGCAACTGCCGCTGCTATTTTTTTATATTCTCTCCCATAAAAACATATTGAATGAGATTGGCCCCCATTTTTAATGCCTGTTGTCGTTTTTCATCCGGGTCATGATGGACTTCCGGATCTTCCCATCCGTCACCGATATCGCATTCGAAATTAAAAAAACAAACCAGCCGCCCGTTGTAGATCAGTCCGAAACCTTGCGGTGGTTTTCCGTCATGTTCGTGAATTTTAGGAAGGCCGTTCGGAAAATCATACGACTGATGATAGATCGGATGATTGAAAGGCAGCTCCACAAAATCCAGTTCCGGGAAAACCTTTTTCATTTCCCTGCGGATAAAAATATTCATTCCGTAGCTGTCATTGATATTAAGAAATCCACCGGAGATCAGGTAATTCCGTAGGTTTTCCGCTTCCAAAGTGCTGAAGGCTACATTGCCGTGCCCGGTCATATGGATGAACGGGAAATTGAAAATGTCCTTACTGCCGACCTCCACTACATTTTCCTCTTCATTGAAGTTGGTTCCCAGGTTTTTATTGCAGAACCGGATCAGATTGGGAAGCGCAGTCGGGCTCACGTACCAGTCCCCTCCGCCGTTGTATTTAAGACGTGCGATCTGGTAAGTAGGAGAAAAGAAAGAAGTAAAAAGGCAAAAGGCAAAAGGCAGAAGGCAAATACAATAGGTAAAATATTTCGTTGGCAATTTTCGTAACATTTCGCTTTTTTGCTTTGAATCCCGATTTATCGCGGACGAAGATTTAGAAGTTTGGCTTCAATGAATATTTAGCATAGAACTCATCTATGATTTTTATTACTTCGTCAGAGGTATCTACCACTTTGAAATAATCAAAATCGCTGGCATTGATGTTTCCTTCCGTCAGCATTTTATTTTTCATCCAATCCAAAAGCCCGTTCCAGTATTCTTTGCTAACGAGTATGATCGGATACCGGCCAATTTTATTGGTCTGGATCAGGGTGAGCGCTTCGCTGAGCTCATCAATGGTTCCGAAGCCGCCCGGCATGGCCACAAATCCCTGCGAGTATTTCAGGAACATGACTTTGCGCACGAAAAAATATTTGAAGCTGATCAGTTTGTCGGTATCGATAAACGGATTGGATTTTTGTTCGAATGGAAGTTCAATGTTCAAGCCCACGGATTTTCCTCCGCCTGCCTGGGCGCCTTTGTTCGCGGCTTCCATAATGCCGGGACCGCCGCCGGAGATCACACCGTATCCTGATCGCGTCAGCTTAAATGAAATTTCCTCTGCCAGTTTGTAATATTTTGTTCCGGGTTTTGTACGGGCAGAACCGAATACGGATACACAAGGTCCGATCTGCGACATTTTTTCAAATCCTTCAACAAATTCCGACATGATCTTGAAAATCTGCCAGGAGTCAGTCGCTTTTATATCTCCCCAGTTTTTGGGGCTAAGTGATTTGCGTATTTTATCTTCGTTGTTTTTGTTCATTAAAAATAATTTGTCAAAAGTAAGATTTTAATTTTTAGCTATTGATTCATTAGCCA
>JAHEYJ010000218.1:1175-4132 GCA_023251675.1 Bacteroidota bacterium | reverse complement strand
AGAAATTCAAGTGGCAGGCCATGAATACAGCTCTGCCGATACTGCTGGTGATTTTATTCGGATTACTACAGGCATTTATAAGGAAAAGAAAGTTTTCAAACTAATAACTTGCTGAAAAACACAAATAACAAATAAAACAACAAATCACAAATAAAATTCAAGCACTAAAAATCAAAGAGTCAAAGCAAAACAATATTTTTTTGGTATTGCATTATTGAAATTTTATTTGTCTTTTGATGCTTGATATTTGAGATTTTACTGATATTCGAATATGGAATCAAAAAAAAGAATCCGCATCGCCGTCATGATGGTGATCCTGCTTTCTGGAGTTTCATTCTGGATAATCCGCAATACGAACAACGGAACAATCCGGAAAGAGCTGTATGAATTTGCAGTCAAGGATACAGGTAGTATCACCAAGATCTACATGGTCAGCACCGGCGGAAAACAGATCACGCTCGACAAGAAAAAACCAGGCGAATGGTCCGTGAACAGTAAGTTCAAAGCACGTCCCGATGCGATCAAAAACCTGCTGGTATGCATTAAAGACCTCCAGGTGAGGGAGCCGGTAGCAAAAAGCGCCATTGAAAATGTATCCAAGCAACTGGCTACTTCCGCTACTAAAGTGGAGATCTATTCAGGTGAAAAATTAGTGAAGACCTATTATGTTGGAGGGGACACACAGGACGGATTAGGCACCTTTATGCTTCTTACCGATGCCGAAACCGGAGAAAATTCTTCGCTTCCTTTTGTCATGTTCATTCCCGGCTTTAACGGCTACCTTTCGATCCGGTATTTCCTGGATGAGGATCTTTGGAGAGACCGGAGCATTTTTGCTTTTTACCCCGACCAGATCGCTTCTATTTCTTTAGACTATTCCCAAATGCATGATTCTTCGTTCACGGTTTCCCTGTCTGATAAAAACGATATCTCTCTTTCAGACAGCAGGGGAAATAAATTTTCAAGTTTCGATACGCTGAAAGTAAAGCGATACATTACGTACTATACCCATATTCAATATGAATCGCTTGAAAATAATCTACGGCCTTCATTCAGGGATTCTGTTTTACATAAAGGCGTTATTCACACCATCAACCTGACCGACCGGGAAGGAAAAGTTCATTCGTTAAAAACATTTTCAAAACCCGCCGACCCGAATAAAATCAACCCGGTAACCGAGCAGGCCTATACGGAAGATCCGGAAAAGATGTTTGCACTGATCAATGACGATAAAGACATGGTGATCATTCAATATTATGTGTTCGGAAAACTTTTTATGCCTTCCTCCTATTTCAGGGCTCCCTCTTCACTTGAAAGGGCCGTGGGTTCGCATTAAGGCGAATCTGCCCCCGGCATGATGTTAAGAAATAGTGCAGAAGTTGTGAAAAAGTATGGCAAGCGCCCTGTAATTGTACGCTTCTATTCACCTACATTCGTTTCCCATAAATAAAAAGAATAATTTAATTCATTCTACAATGAAATTTATCGTATCCAGTTCTGCCTTATTAAAACAGCTTTCCTCTTTAAGCGGAGTGCTGAGTACCAGTAATGCGCTCCCTATTCTTGATAATTTTCTTTTCCAGATCGGAAGGAATGAACTTAAAATATCGGCTTCTGACCTGGAGACAACCATGATCGCTTCTTTGCCTGTTGAATCAAAAGATGCCGGCACCATCGCTGTTCCCGCACGCCTCCTCCTGGATACGTTGAAAACATTTCCCGAACAACCCCTTACGTTCACCGTTGACAAGAAAAAATTCTCGATAGAAATTTCTTCCGATTACGGAAAATACAAACTGACCGGCCACGACGGAGAAGATTTTCCAAAGGTGGCTGAGATCGAGTCTCCTTCGAGCTTTGAAATTGATTCTGAAATACTGAATAAAGCAATAAACAAAACTTTATTTGCTGTCGGCAATGACGAGCTCCGCCCTGTGATGTGCGGTGTATTTGTCCAGCTGGAATCCAACGGGATCACTTTTGTTTCAACGGATGCGCATAAACTCGTGCGCTACAAGCGAAGCGACACAAAATCCAAAAAGGCCAGTTCGTATATTATTCCGAGAAAACCGCTTACCCTTCTGAAGAATATTTTAACCGGTAACGGAAAAGTAAAAGTGGATTACAACAACACCAACGTTTCCTTTGAATTCGGGAATTCACTTTTAGTTTCCCGGCTCATTGACGGGAAGTATCCTAATTACGATGCCGTCATTCCAAAAGAAAATCCGAACAAACTCGTGGTTGACAGGGAATCATTTCTGAATTCCATTAAACGGGTTTCTATTTTCGCAAATAAAACCACACACCAGGTTCGTTTAAAGGTGAAGGGAAGCGAACTCAACGTTTCGGCTGAAGACCTTGACTTTTCAAACGAGGCCAGCGAGCGTTTAACCTGCAATTACAAAGGGGAAGACATGGAAATCGGCTTCAACTCAAAATTTCTCGCAGAAATGCTCAGCAATATGGACAGTGAAGAAGTGCAGTTCGAGATGAGCAGTCCGAACCGTGCCGGCGTGATGGTCCCTGCAAAGAACGGGAACAAAGACGAGGATATACTCATGCTTGTGATGCCGGTGATGCTGAATAATTAATCTATCGAATTAATTATTCTTCGCCTTCTTTCATTTCACCCGATGAATCTTCTTTAAATGGCTCATCCGGTTCATCTTCCCATTCAAACTTCTTTAGCTGCGGTCCTTCTTTCCTGAAATAAAATGCGGTTATGACTCCCGCCAATGAGCCCAGCAGATGTGATTCCCAGGAGATCTCCGGATGGATCGGAAAAATACCCCACACCATACTCCCATAGAGAAAAACTACTAAAAGGGACAATACCATTGAAGTTTTTTCCTTCCGAAAGATCCCGCTAAAGAACAGGAAAGAAGCAAATCCATACACCAGTCCGCTTGCCCCAATATGATAGGCCTCTCGCCCTGCTGCCCATAGCCATATTC
>JAHEYJ010000218.1:0-1165 GCA_023251675.1 Bacteroidota bacterium | reverse complement strand
CCTGTAAAAATAAAAAGTGATGGCTCCCAAAACAAGGAGAGGAATGGTGTTAGAGAAAAGATGGCTAAATGAACTATGCACTAAAGGGCAAGTAACGATCCCGATCAATCCGCTGTATGCACGGGGATAAATGCCAAAACGGGTGAAACTCAAATTAAAAGTTATTTCAATAACCTTGATCATCCATAAGATGGCTACAAAAACAAAAGGATAGAATACACTTCTAAGGATCTTTCCCTTTTCTTCTTTTTCCATTTCCATCTTACTTATTAAAGATATTTTAAACTAACTTACAACAAATAAACACGGGTTGTTCCGATCATATAATATGCAAATCTTAATAAAAAATTAATAAAAATAAATTTTGGATTGTAAAATGAAAATACTACCTTTAACATCGTTTTTCAATAAGAAATTTAAATTCATCACCAATAATAACAATTATGAAAAATCAATTACTCAAAAACTCAGTGCTGGCAATCGCCCTACTGTTTACTTCTTCACTTTTTGCCCAGGACTGGGTGAAAATGATGCAGGACCCAACTGTTAATTTTTATGATGTGCAGAAAGCATTCAACAGCTACTATGCAAAGGCAGAACCTAAAGTGGAACGCAACGCAAGAAAACTTAAAAGAGAAAGCGGACAAGTAACGAATGAGAGAGAAGGTGAAGTGGAAGTACCCGGAACAGAAATCTACAAACGCTGGGAATGGTTTATGGCGCCCCGCGTTTCTCCAACTGGAGAACGTTTTGCACCGGATGCGGTATGGAATGCAATGAAAGAATACAGACAGGGTTATAATCAACCCATGGCAGGAAACTGGACCTCATTAGGACCTAATACTCCTTCTGGAATTCCTGGCATTGGACGTATAAACGCCATTCGTGTTCATCCGACGAACCCATCCACAATTTATATCTGTTCTCCTGCGGGGGGGCTTTGGACCTCAACAAACGGCGGATCATCCTGGACAACTAATACCGACCAGCTACAGGTACTTGGATGTTCTGATTTAGCTTTTGACCCAACCAACCCCAATACGATGTACCTGGCAACCGGTGATGGAGATGGAGGCGATAATTATTCTGTAGGGCTTTTGAAATCAACGAACGGAGGAACGACCTGGAATACAACCGGACTTTCTTTTGCTCTCAGCGCATTTAA
>JAHEYJ010000092.1 GCA_023251675.1 Bacteroidota bacterium | reverse complement strand
TGGTATTCCTTGCTGGATAAGGATAAGATGTGGAACAAAGCAATTAAGATGCCTCCTCCGTTCAATCAGCAGAAGTATAACGGGATCCAGAATATCACTCCTGACGGAAACACGATCCTGGTCCGCGGATCGATTGAAAATGATTTTTATACTACGCATGGGTTTTCCTTTTATCAACGCACCTTAAGCGGCTGGAGCAATCCACAGAAATTAAATATCAGGAAATATGAAAAGATGTCGAACGGTGTTTACAGCGGAGCGTACCTGTCAAACGACGGGCAAACCCTCCTGATGTACTTCGGTGAGAAAGAAGGAAACGAAAACAGTGATCTGTATGTTTCATTCTTAAAGGGCAATAATGAGTGGACGCAGCCAAGATCGTTAGGTTCCGTGATCAATACTAACGATGATGAGAGCACCATGTTCCTGGCTTCCGACGGGGTCACCCTTTATTTTTCCAGTGACCGGCCCGGCGGACTCGGCAAGAATGATATCTATATGTCCAAACGGTTGGATAGCACCTGGACAAAATGGTCCACTCCGGTTAACCTGGGGCCAAGCGTAAATACAAGCGTATGGGATGCGTATTACAGTGTGGCGGCCTCTGGAGATTATGCCTATATGGTTTCTGCCCGAAATTCGCTAGGCGGATCAGACATTGTCCGGTTTAAATTAAAGGATGAGATAAAACCCAATCCGGTCGTGCTTATCTCCGGAAAAGTATTGAATGCAAAAACCAAACTGCCGGTGGATGCATCCATTCAATATCAGTTCTTATCCGACGGTTCCAGCGCAGGTATCGCACACAGCAATCCTGCCAACGGTGAATACAAGATCGTGCTGCCGTACGGACAGAACTATGGTTTTTCAGCGGCGGCCAATGGCTTCATGGCGGTCTCTGATAATATGGATCTGACCACGATCTCTACCTACCAGGAGATCAATCGTGATCTGTATCTGGTGCCTATTGAGATCGGAGAGGTTGTGAGATTGAACAATATTTTCTTCGAGACCGGAAAATCAGAATTGAAATCCGAATCCTTTCCTGAACTGGACCGGGTGGTAAAATACATGCTGGATAATCCTTCCATGGAAATAGAAATGTCGGGCCATACGGACAATGTAGGAGCGGATGCCGCCAACATGGCCCTTTCCAATGACCGCGCAATTGCAGTTAAAACCTATATCCTTTCGAAAGGGATCACAGAAAACAGAATTGCGGCAAAAGGGTACGGCGAAACCAAGCCGGTAGCAACGAATGATACCGATGAAGGCCGCCAGCTGAACCGGCGGGTTGAATTTACAGTATTGAAAAAATAAAATGTATTACTTATAATTTGAATGTATGAAAAAGCAGATCCTATTTACTTTATTAGGTTCATGGATAGTTCTTTTTTCACAGGCGCAAACCGTCAATTACAAAGTTCTTAAGGACGATCCGAATGATCTGCCTTTGCAACTCAGCCTCGATCCTTTCTATGCGGAGATGTCAGGCGGTTCGGCCCGCTTAGGATGGGGTTTAAGGGTTACTGCCCTGTTCAGGAAGATAGTGGTTTTTAATTTTGATATCCGCAAAGCATATCTTGATGTAGAAGGACGTCAGCATGTTAATGGTTCCCTTATGAGTCCGGGCACTGACGGATTAAAAAAGCAAACGGTCATTGAAGGCGGCGGCGCGCTTACTTTCAGCGACAAAACAAAAAGTACATATTTAAGCGTTGTATTATCGTCATCCACCACCACTTCCGGAAATTACCAGACCACGCATACTAAATATATTACGGTACCGGGATCCGTGCGAAAAATAAACGGATTGCATCTTGGGATCAATCAGACCAACCTGGCTCTCGAGTTCTCTGAGGGGAAATCCGGTTCGTTCACTGCGTTCAATACATCCAACCCGGCTGACTTTACAGGTTTTGGAGAATACGGAACCACTTATCATGGCAGTGATATATACGATGGATATACCATGCTGAATACAACCAGTATCTATGCCGGGCTTGCTCATAAGCGGGTCACCAACCTAACGGTTGCCACGGATTACAGCAGAAGGAAAAAAGGAAATAGGATCTATTATGATTTTTATTTCGATATGATGTACGGCGCTGTCATGCATTTTGCGGATATAACAGCTGTTGACGGGACAACATTCGAAGTAAAGAATTCCGATATGAAACGAATGGGCTGGCGTTTCGGATGGATGTACGGAGGTTCTTCAAAAAGTTATTTTACTTATAAAGCGGAATTCGGATCCAAGCCCGGGTACGTAGGGCAGCATAAAGGGTTTTTATCAACCCGGTTTTATCTGTTCCTGTCCATGGGATGGTCCATTCCTTTTAAGGCTAAGTTTCTGAATGTTCCGGCACCGACAACAAATTAATAGTGCTGGTTCAGTTTAGGCTATAGAGGAAAGTGAAAAATTTGTACGGAGAGTTGAATTTATATTTCTGAAAAACTAGCCTACATTTGCCAATGCGCATTTTGCTTTTATTCTTATTCTTTTCAGGCTGCCCGCTGTTATCTTCCTACTGCTTCTCCCAGGATTATCTCTCTCTTCAAAAGGAAGCGGAACAGTCTTTCAGCAAAAATGATTTTCAGAATGCGCTGGCTATCGGGCAAAGTGCGCTGGACCAGGCTGAACTCACAGTAGGGAAATCACATCACGATTATGCAAAGATCCTCAGCGATGTGGGCGTTTACAACAGCTATGCGGGAAATTCCGAAAAGGCCATTACTCAAATGGAAGAAGCGCTTGCTTTATTTAAGAACCTGGCCGGAGAAAAAAGCAAGGAGTATAACGAAACGCAGGAGAACTTTGCTTCGGTACTTATGTTTGCCGGGGATTATTCCCGTGCCGAACAATTGCTCCTCCAAGGCGCCGCGCTGGATGCGGAACTGTATGGTCAGGAAAGCAGGGAGCGTGCAGTGGCGTTATGCAACCTGGCCGTGATACAGGAGCAGCTGAAAAAGATCTCGGAAGCGGAAAAGAATTTATTGACCGGCAAAGACATTTTTATAAAAAAGAACCTTACTGATTCGCTGGAATATGCTTCGCTGATCAATACGCTGGCCAGTGTTTACCAGGACAAAAAAGATCTCCTGAAAGCAGAACAGTGCTACAAGATCTCCGCCAAGGTATATAAGAAGAACGGATTGGAAAAGTCCCTGGATTATTCCATCATCATTCAGAACCTGGGAACCCTGTATATGGACATGGGACGGTACGATGACGCGAGGGTGATGATGCTGAAAGATATCGAGATGAAAAAAGAATTTGCCGGCGAAGAAAGTCCGGAATATTCTTCCTCTTTGAATAACCTGGCGAACCTGTACAGCACGCTGGGCAACTATTCAGAATCGGAGTCCCTGTACTCCCGATCGCTGGCGCTGAAAGAAAAGATATTAGGAAAGGAGCATCCTTCGTATCTGTTGACGCAGAACAATCTGGCAATGGTGCTGTACGACCTGGGAAGAACAGAAGAGGGTATTTCCCTTCAACAGAAATGCATTTCCGCTGCACGGAAAGAAAAAATATCAAACCCGGTTGATTATGCTTTTTATGCTTCCAACCTGGCCCATCTTTATTCTTCGTCCGGTAATTACGTGGAGGGAGAAAAATATTATAAGGAGGCAATCGAAATATACAAGGAACAGTACGGAGAGGTTTTCGGAGATTACACAGCGGAGCTCAGCAACCTGGCGGTTGTTTACATGAGCATGGACGAAGACAAAAAGGCAAAGGAATTGCTTCTGAAGGCAGCCGACATCGCAAAATCAGCCGGCCAGTATGAATCAAAGGAAAACCTGGAGTTGCTGAACAACCTCGCTTGTGCCTATCACGACGGGAAGGAATTGGACCGGTCAGTAAGCCTCATGCGCGATGTGGTGAAAATTGCAAAAGATGTTTATTCTGAAAATCATCCCAAATATGTTTTCTACTTGTTCAACCTGGCCATATTCATTGATGAGCAAAACAATAATGCGGAAGCGGAACAGGTTTATGAGCAGGTGATCAAAAGCGATTTTTTCAATCTCCGGAATAATTTCTCAACGCTCAGTGAAAATGAAAAGTCAGAATTTTATTCCACCCTCTCCGTTCACTTTGATGCGTTTTACCGTTTTGCCCTGGAACGGGCAAAAGAAAATCCTGCGATACTTTCAAAAGTGATGGATTACCGGCTTGCAACAAAGTCTATGCTGCTCAACACTTCTGCCAAGATCAGGAATACAATTTTTCAAAGTAAAGATTCCGCGCTTATCAATACCTATCTCCGCTGGAAATCACAAAAGGATTATTTGGTAAAACTGTATTCACTGGGGAAACGCGAACTTGCCCTGATGCAGATCAAACCGGATTCAATTGAAAGGTCGGTGAATGACCTGGAGAAGCAGCTTTCTGTAAAAACAGACCTGCTGAGCAGATCGTTCAATCCGGATATTTCCTGGAAACAGGTGCAGCATGAATTGCAGCCGGACGAAGCGGCCGTAGAGATCATTCGGGTGTACAGTCCGTTTGCTGATGAAAAGGACAAAGTGTTTTATATCGCCCTGATCGTGGACAAGGACACAAAGAATAACCCATCCATGGCCGTAATGGAAGATGGATATGAAATGGAATCAAAGTATACAAAAGAATATCGCGATGCAGTTTTCGATACCAGTAAAAAAGAAAATACATATGTCCATTTCTGGGAGAAGATCGAGAAGGAACTGAACGGAAAGCGGAAGATCTATCTTTCATCCGATGGAGTGTATGCCAAGATCAATCTTAACTCCGTTAAAGATCCGGCTACTCGTTCTTTCCTGATCGACGGCTATGATTTTCATTACGTCACCACGCTTCGCGATCTGATAGGCTGGAAAAATGAAACAAGCCCTTCTGTAAAAACCGCTGCACTTTTTGGATATCCTGATTATACGTTCAACTATATCCCCGATAAAAATCATTCCTCAACCGCCGATCCATTGTCGGCGGCATACCTGCTCGAAAGAAAAAAACAGAACGCCGGCACGTTTTATTTGGATCCGCTTCCTGGTACAAAAAAAGAAGTGGAATCAATCTCGAAGCTGATGAAGGAAAAAGGATGGCAGGCAGCCACTTTTATTTCTTCCGCTGCCGATGAGCAAAAACTGAAATCACTTTCTTCTCCAGCGGTTCTTCATATTGCCACGCACGGATATTTTTTGAACGATGTCGATGCCTCTTTTACGCCGGCAACCAGTCTGCTGGCATCGAAGATGAGTAAAAACCCCTTGCTTCGTTCCGGACTGATGATGGCTGGGGCCAGCAATGCATTCAGCAAAAATTACGGAAACATTTCCAACTGGTCGGAACAGGAAGATGGAATTCTTACGGCGTACGAAGCCATGAATCTCAATCTCGACAAAACGGAATTGGTAGTGTTAAGCGCCTGTGAAACGGGTCTTGGTGAGATCCGGAATGGCGAAGGCGTGTATGGACTTCAGCGTGCGTTCATGACTGCCGGAGCAAAGACGCTGATCATGTCCTTATGGTCAGTGAGTGATGAAGCCACACAAAAGCTCATGACTTTATTTTATTCCAAATGGCTGGAAACCGGAGACAAGCATTCGGCATTCCGTTACGCGCAGCTGGAACTGAAAAAAACTTTTCCCGATCCGTATTTCTGGTCGGCGTTTGTGATGATAGAGAAGTGACAATGTCCTTATGAATTTCACGATCAAATATCAGCAGATTGAATTACATTTGCCCATGCACAAATCAGGTTTTGTAAATATCATTGGCAAGCCCAATGTGGGAAAGTCCACGCTGATGAATGCATTGATGGGGGAGAAGCTCAGCATCATCACCCCTAAGGCGCAGACCACCCGGCACCGCATACGCGGAATTCTGAGCGGCGAGGATTTTCAGATCGTGTTTTCAGATACTCCCGGAATTATCAAACCGCATTACAAATTGCACGAAGCCATGATGCAAACCGTATCGCAGGCGCTGACGGATGCCGATGTAATGTTGTGTGTGATGGAGATTGGCGATCCCAGCCCGATAGATGAAAAAACACTTTCGAGATTGCAGCAGTCTGAATCCAGAATATTGGTTCTGATCAATAAGATCGATCTCGGGAACCAGGAGCTGCTGGAGAAAAGGGTGGAAGAGTGGAAAAGTTTATTGCCGAATGCAGAAGTAATTCCGGTTTCCGCCACAGAGAAATACAATTGTGAATATTTACTTAAGCGGATCCTTGAGAGCCTGCCGGAAGGGCCTGCGTATTATCCGAAAGATGAAATGACCGATAAGTCGCAGCGGTTCTTTATTTCAGAGATCATCCGCGAAAAAATATTGCTGAATTACAGAAATGAAATCCCGTATTGTACCGAAGTGGTGATCGAAGAGTTCAAAGAAGAAGAAAAGATCATCCGCATCCGTGCGGTCATTTATGTTCTCCGCGAATCGCAGCAGGGGATCCTGATCGGGCAGGGCGGTTTATCGCTGAAACGCGTCGGGACAAAAGCCCGCGAGGACATGGAGATATTCCTCGGCAAAAAAGTTTTCCTTCAGATGCAGGTAAAAATTGAAAAGGACTGGAGAGAAAAAGAAAGCAAACTGAAAAAGTTTGGTTATTTAGAATAATATATCTGGTTACTAATTGCCAATAAGTAACGAATATTACGAATAGAGAAGCATCTGATTCGTTACATTCGCGACCGATTTGTTAATTAGTATGCAAGGAAAGTAAATTATTGTATGAGCAACACTGTCGCTATAGTCGGAAGGCCCAACGTAGGTAAATCAACCTTCTTCAACCGTTTGGTTGGAACGCGCAAAGCCATTGTGGATGAAGTATCGGGTGTTACGCGTGACCGTCATTATGGTAAAGCAGAATGGACGGGAACGGAATTTTCCGTGATCGATACGGGAGGGTATGTGATCGGCTCTACTGATGTTTTTGAAAAAGAGATCCGCCGGCAAGTGGAAATTGCCATGCAGGAAGCGGATGTGATCTTATTCATGGTAGATGTAGCGGTTGGATTAACAGCCGATGACGAGCGCGTGGCAAAGCTGCTGAGAACATCGATCATGAAAGACTCAAAGGAGAAAAAGATCATTCTTGTTGCCAACAAGGCTGATACCCACGAGCGGGAGAACCAGTCGGGTGTGTTTTATAAACTCGGAATGGGAGATGTAAATAGTATTTCCTCCATGAGCGGAAGGGGAACAGGGGAGCTGCTCGAAAAAGTTGTTGCCTCGTTTGAAGATAAGAAGGAAGATGATTTCTCCCATCTGCCAAAATACGCGATCGTCGGAAGGCCGAATGCGGGGAAATCTTCCCTGCTGAATTTACTGTTGGGAGAAGAACGAACCATTGTTACGCCTGTTGCGGGAACTACCCGTGATTCCATTCACACACATTATAAAAAATACAACCGCGAATTTCTTCTTGTGGATACGGCCGGGATCCGCAAGAAAAGAAAGTTTGAAGACGATGTGGAATTCTACTCCAATCTTCGCGCGATCCGTGCCATAGAAGAATCAGATGTGGTTTTGCTGATGCTCGACGCGCAGCGCGGCATGGAAGCGCAGGATGTGAATATTTTTCGCCTGGCCGAAAGAAATAAAAAAGGAGTGGTCATCCTGGTCAATAAATGGGACCTGATCGAAAAGAAAACCGAAACGGCAAAAGCGTATGCAAAACACGTGCATGAAAAATGCGCACCGTTCAAGGATGTTCCGGTGCTTTTTATCTCCGCTTTGGAAAAACAACGCATCATGCAAGTGGTGGAAGCTGCCGAGAAAGTTTATTTAAAGCGTAAGCGGAGAATCTCAGATGAAGATTTGGATAAAGCAATGATCCCGGTGATCGAAGCGCATCAGCCGTCCTCAGAAAAAGGAAAGATGATCGAGATCTACAAAATGGCGCAGATCCCGGCCAACACGCCCATTTTTGTTTTCTACTGCAACCTGCCGAAAGCCATCAATGAATCGTACAGCCGTTTTCTTGAAAACAAGTTGCGAGAGAAATTTGATTTCTGCGGGGCGCCGATGCAGATCTATTTCCGGAAAAAATAATTTTCATTTCTTATCTTTGATTTGTACTTTATGAATTGATTATGAGCAGTAAAACAAAAAAGATCCTCAGAGCCATTCTTATTTCAGTTGGTTTGTTTTTTTATTTCTGGGGATTGAGCTATTACGGCAGCCGCTACAGGAACGATCATAAGGAAGTTGTTTCTTTCCAAAAATCCGACACGGCGCTTGTCTCCGGATGGAAATTTCATTTAGGGGATAACCCGCAGTGGGCTTCGCCGGATGTAAATGACAGCGCGTGGGCAACCGTCAGCACGGATTCACTGCCGGGTTCGTATAAAGGAGAAATAGCCTGGTTTCGTCTTCATCTGAAGGCCGACAGTATTTTTCTGAATAAATCCGCAGCGTTTTTCATTCGCCACTTTGGCGCATCTGAAATTTATCTGGATGGTTTTCAAATCGCCTCATTCGGAAAAGTTTCGCCGGAAAAGGACAAAGAAAAAAGTATTGATCCGAACAATCTGCCTGTAAATATTAATTTTTACGGCAATGCCTCGCATCTTATTGCCATTCGTTATTCCAACCTTCATTTTCCGGATTATCAAAAGAATGAAGGGCTGCAGTCGCACGTATTTGACCTGTTGGGTTTCGAACTGCATCTCACCGATAACGATTCCTGGCTGGAAGAAATTTTTTCTGTCCGGACTAATTTGGTTGTCCTTTTTTCGCTCGGGGCTTTTTTACTGACGGATGCACTCCTTCATTTTTTACTTTTCCTTTTTTATAGGAAAGCAAAGGAAAATTTATTTTATAGTTTATTTGCTTTCTGCTATGCCATGGTGTTTTTTTTCGCAAGTATTAATGAAACTTCCGCAGCACCTGAGACGCAGATATTCGCCGGCAAAGCATTGTTGCTTTTTATAAATCCCTTTTTGTTTCTTTCCCTGCTCTTGTTTGTTTACCGCATTTATGAGAATAAATTCCCAAAGCACGGATGGATCGCGGTGGGGGCAGGGGTTTTGAGCGTGCTTGCAGTTTTTAACGGCTGGGGAAGGATTTATTTTATTTCTCTTATGTGGTTTGTCATTTTTGCGGTAATTACCATCCTGTTCGGAATGTCTAAGGTGATTAGTGAAAAGCGGCCCGGAATAAAAATCTTAAGCACGGGAATCGGGATTTTTGCATTGTTCATTTTTATTATTCTTTCTGCTTTTTTTTATTTTCAGAATATTTCGATTACAGGGCACGGGTGGCTGGGAATGCTTTTCGTCATCGTGGTTTTTTGTGCCCTCCTGAGTATTCCTATTTCCAGCAGCATTTACCTGGCATATAATTTTTCCAATATAAACAGGAGCCTGCAGAAAAAATTGATTGAAGTGGAAAGCCTCTCAGCACGATCCATTGCCCAGGAAAAAGAAAAACAAGAAATACTCTCTCAACAAAAAGAGAACCTGGAGATACAGGTGACGGAACGGACCAAAGAAGTGGTGCAGCAGAAAAAGGTCATTGAAGAAAAGAATAAAGACATCACCGATTCTATTAATTATGCGAAAAGGATCCAGGATGCGATCCTTCCTTCAGAAGGACAGATAAAAAAAATGCTTCCCGAAAGTTTTGTTCTGTTCAAGCCAAAAGATATTGTCAGCGGAGATTTTTATTTTTTCTCGGAAGTAAATGGACATATACTGGCAGCCGCGTTGGATTGCACCGGGCACGGCGTCCCGGGCGCGTTCATGAGCATGGTGGGATATAATCATCTCAAACGCATCGTGAACGAACAGCAGATCACCGATACATCAAAGATCCTGGATGAACTGCACAAGGAAGTGCTTCATTCCCTGAACAGGGATATGTCCCGGCGTGATTCAAAGGACGGGATGGATGTGTCTATCGTTTCCATTGACATTAAAAGGAAGGAAGTTCAGTTCTCAGGTGCTGTTCGTCCGTTGTATTATTACGTGAACGGAAATTTTAATGAAGTGAAAGGTGAACGGTATTCCATTGCCGGAATTAAAGAGATCGGCAGCGCTCCTTTTGCCGCTACGGTCATTTCAGTAAATGAACCAGCTACTTTTTATCTTTTTTCGGACGGATTTGCCGATCAGTTTGGCGGAAAGGACGGAAAGAAGTTCATGTCAAAACATTTCCGCGAATTGCTCGGCTCCATCCAAAACAAAACGATGAAAGAGCAAAAGGTCTTTCTTGACAGTTTCTTTGAGGAATGGAAAGCCGGGCGCGAGCAAATGGACGATGTGATGGTAATCGGTATTAAGATATAGCCTCAGGCGATTTTTCATGCAACAAGTTATAGGACATCCCGATGCGGCTTCCATCGGGTTGGACGATATAATGGTTTTGGGAATCCGAATTGCTTAAATCGGAAAAAGGACCGCATAGAAAGTTTACCGGAAACAGGCTGAAAAACTGCCATTTTAACGAATAAAACAGGACTCACTTTTCCAAATTATTTGTTGAGAAAATGAACTTTTTTATTGCCTGTTTTTCAATACGTTATTGTTAATAAAAACCCCTTCTTTTCATAGAGCAAATGCAATTCAAATGGTGTGGAATCGTTACATTAGCACATTGTAAAAACCCATAGTTAAAACCCCTATTTATTATGCCTGAAACTTCAGCAGAAGCAAAAAAACATTCGTCCGATTATTCCGCGGATAGCATACAGGTTCTTGAAGGCCTTGAAGCTGTACGCAAACGCCCGGCCATGTACATTGGCGATGTGGGCGCGAAAGGATTTCATCACCTTGTATATGAAGTGGTAGACAATTCCATTGATGAAGCGCTGGCCGGACATTGCAAGAACATAGATGTTTTTATTCATGAAGACAATTCCATCACCGTAAAAGATGACGGGCGCGGAATTCCTGTGGGTATGCATACACGTGAAAAACGTTCTGCACTTGAAGTAGTAATGACGGTGCTGCATGCCGGAGGAAAATTCGACAAGGATTCTTACAAAGTATCCGGTGGATTGCATGGTGTGGGCGTATCCTGTGTAAATGCGCTTTCCAAGCATTTAAGAGTGGTAGTTAATCACGAAGGGAAAATGTATGAGCAGGAATATGAACGCGGCAAGCCGATGTATCCTGTGAGAGAATGTGGCACTACAGACAAAAGAGGCACGGAAGTTACTTTTAAACCGGATGACACGATTTTTATTGTCAGTGAATACAATTACGGAACCCTTGCCTCTCGCATCCGTGAATTATCTTTTCTGAATAAAGGAATCAAATTGTCGCTGACGGATATGCGCGAGAAAGACGAAGCCGGAAACCCGGTCACTGAAAATTTTTATTCTGAAGGCGGACTGCGGGAATTCGTACGCTATATTGACGCCAACCGCGAACGCCTAATAGAAGATGTAATTTACATGGAAGGCGAGCGAAACGGCATTCCTATTGAGATTGCGATGCAGTACAATACCGGGTATGCCGAGAATGTGCACTCGTATGTAAACAACATCAACACGCACGAAGGCGGCACACACCTTGTCGGTTTCCGGAAAGCGCTTACGCGTACGCTGAAAAAGTACGCCGATAAATCCGGCTTGCTGGAGAAAATGAAATTTGAGCTGGACGGAGATGATTTCCGCGAGGGATTAACAGCCGTCATTTCAGTAAAAGTGCAGGAACCGCAGTTTGAAGGGCAGACAAAAACAAAACTTGGAAATAACGAGGTGATGGGAGCGGTTGAATCCATGCTGAATGACACGCTTCAGAATTATCTCGAAGAAAACCCGAAAGCAGCAAAAACGCTGGTGAGCAAAGTAATGCTCGCCGCTGAAGCCCGGCATGCCGCCCGTAAAGCGCGCGAACTGGTGCAACGAAAGGGCGCTCTCACCGGCACCGGGTTGCCCGGAAAACTTGCCGATTGTTCAGACAGCGACCCAGGCAAATGCGAGATCTATCTTGTTGAGGGAGATTCCGCAGGAGGAACCGCCAAACAGGGAAGGAACCGTGCGTTCCAGGCGATCCTTCCGCTGCGCGGAAAAATTCTGAACGTGGAGAAAGCGATGGAGCATAAAATCTACGACAACGAAGAGATCCGTAATATGTTTACGGCGTTGGGTGTTTCCCGCGAAGAGAATGCCGAGAAAGAAACCGTGTTGAATATCCTGAAGCTTCGTTATCACAAGATCATCATCATGACCGATGCGGATGTGGATGGAAGCCATATCACCACGCTCATCATGACGTTCTTTTTCCGGTATATGAAAGAGCTCATTGAGAATGGATACATTTATATAGCTACGCCCCCGCTTTACCTGGTTAAGAAAGGAAAAGAAGAACGGTATTGCTGGAACGAAGAACAACGCCAGAATTACGTTCGCGAATTAGCAGGAGGTGAAGGCAAAGAGCATACGGTGGGTGTTCAGCGGTACAAAGGCCTTGGAGAAATGAATGCCGAGCAGTTATGGCAGACTACGATGAACCCGGAGCACCGCATCCTAAAAAAAGTAACGATCGAATCGGCTGCGGAAGCAGATAGAATATTCTCGATGCTGATGGGTGATGATGTGCCGCCCCGCAGGGAATTCATCGAGCGTAACGCAAAATACGCGAAGATCGACGCATAATACCTTTTCATCATGCCTGTTGCTGCTGCTGTTAAGAAAGCTATTTTCAGGAAACTGAAAAAGAACCTGGAGAAATATGCTCCGCCCATGGTGCATAAAAAAAGTTCAGCCAAAGTGTACGAACTCATTGGCAACAAGCCGGTTCCTTACGGATATAAAAAAGAAATTGTTCCCGGAATGTATTTCGCTTCCGCCGTTGTGCGGACAGACAGCGTGGCATTTTATTTTTTCCCCTGCTATATGAATCCGGGGTT
>JAHEYJ010000091.1:6638-12925 GCA_023251675.1 Bacteroidota bacterium | reverse complement strand
CAATGAAAATCCTATCGCCGTAATTATTCCCAGTAACATAAAAACGTAGAACATGGCATGAAATCCGTAGCGATGCGCCACACTCAGGCCCACCAGCGGCGCCAGCATAATGCCTCCGCCCCAGGCGATGGAATACAGGGCGGAATATTGTCCCTGGCGTTCTTTTACCGGCTGTGACAATGAATGGTTCATCATAAACGGCATCGACAGCATTTCAGAAAAAGTGATCATCAGGATATAGACCATCGCACCGATCAAAAGTCCGCCGGAGCTTTGAAGAACAGCAAATGCGATCGGGATGCACAAGACCCCCCAAACGATGAATGTAAAATTATTCTTCCGGTTTTCTATTAACGCGATCATCGGCATTTCAATGATCACCACCAGAAACCCGTTCAGCGCCAGCAGGAGCCCGATGGTGTCTTCATGGTAATTACATTCTTTGTTAAAATATTGCGGCACGCTCAGCATCAGCTGGAAGAAGCAAACCGCATACATCATGACCAGTAAAATAAAGAACAGGTAATTATAATCACGGTAAGCCGACGTTTTGCTGTTCTTCAGTACGGATTGGTCATGGTCTTTCTTTTTATTGACCTTGGGCAGGTACGCAATAAGCATAATGGCCGCAGAAATGCTTGAACAGGAATCGATCACATACAGCCATTTATAACCAAGATACATAGCAATGAAACCTCCTATTGCCGGGCCAATGGAAAAGCCGAGGTTGACCGCAAGCCGGACCAGCGAAACAGAACGCGTGCGGTTATCCGGCGTGCTGTAAGCAGCGATGGCCGCTGCATTTGCCGGCCGGAACATATCGGAACAAAAGGCATAGGAGAAAATGATCGCCGATAAATATATTTTGGAAGTGACGAGCGGCAGCAGCAGCAGGATCAATCCACTGCTGATCAGCGCAAACACCATCACATCGAAAAAATTCTTTCTGTCGGTCAGCCATCCTCCCGTATACGAACCCAGTACACTTCCCACGCCAAAGAAACTCATGATCACCCCGGCCTCTGCAATCGAATAATGAAGGTCGTTTGTAAAATAAAGGGAAGTGAAAAGAAGCACCATGGATCCGCTCCGGTTGACAAACATCGACAGGGACAGGATCCAGACATTGGGCTGAATATTTGAAAAGGCGTTCCGGTATGCCGAAAAAATAAATTTCATACTCAGTAATACAGCGGGTGAAATGATAATCCTTTTTTACTTACTTCAAGAGCCGGTGCAGGAAATTTTATAAAACAAAATGTTTCGGTCAATGTTTTTAAAAACTTTGACCTGGTGCGGATCCGGGTCAGATCAATATCGAAAGAAAAAAAATACTGGCGGTACCGTTCGGGATGGATGACCAACCCGTTATCAATCGTTACCCATTCATCATTCCCGCTGATCATTCCTTCTCCGCCGTAACCGGCAGAGACATTCAGCCATCTTGGAAATTTAGATTCTTCCTTCATGAAAGAAGAAAGGTTGAAGGAGAGCCAATACGTTTGCCCGTTATAATCTTTCAGCATTTGCTCAGAAAGGTTTTTACCCAGCAGTTCCGAACGCATGGATGGATAGCTTGTCTGATGAAAAGAATATTTCAATGAAATCCCCCCGGCCCCCCTTTTCAAGGAGGAATGTGAATCCTGGCGGGAAAGAAATTTTTGTCCGGCGATCAAACCTGTTCCAAGAAGGTTGGCAGAAAGATCACTCCATGAAAACCCCCACCCATCTGAAAAACCATCAAGGCATTCTATTCCCGTCAGGTAGGCAAACCCTCCAACTACCCCAAGCCAAATTGCTTTTGGATGCCTTACCCCGCTCCACTCCATCATATCAATGCCCATCCTGCCGATATACCAGGAGGTTGTAAAGTGGCCCGCTTTATCCATCTGGAGCCATTCTCCACTGTCGTCAAAAAAGTGAAATGAAGTCCGGTTATAATTTTTATACCAGGCACTGCTCAGTAAAACCAATGAGCTTCCGTAACCTGCTGTTTGTACCGCTGTAACTTCATAAAATTTTGTCTTGTTATAGTGTGTCGAAGGAGATAAAAAAAAGAGCGAGTCCTGCGAATAAACATCTACAGAAAAACATATTATCAAAATGATCGTCAGGCAAATTCTCATCGAAAAAATGAATTATATTTGTAAATGTCCGTACAAATGTAGGGAACATTCCTTTGGCTTGATTTTAGTATGTGCCATCTAAACCTATTTGAATGAAAAAAATTATACTCTTCCTTCTTACCCTTTTTCTTCTGGCCGGCCTTAACGAAGCGAATGGCCAGTCAAAAGTCAAGAAGCGTTACAACCGTCCTTTCTTCGGACTGAACTTTGGCGCTACCTGGCAGCAAAGCGATGTGCATGCCATCGCTCATGGCGCTGGAGGATTCACCTTCGGGAAATACTATATGCAGAACGAAACTAATCTCTTTGATTTCGGCTGGAGATTGCGGTACCTGCACGGATACACTTCCGGACTGGACAGATCCAAAAATTCTAATCTTAAACAAAACATTGCCCTGAATGGAGAACTGGATACAACACTTAATTATTATCAGAACGGGAGCGGGTATGTATACAACAATTATAAAATGACCATTGATGAGGGTGCATTTGAAATTATGCTGGGTTTAAATAAGCTGAGAGAAAAAACCCGTGTGGTTGCCTATTTATTCGGCGGTGCAGGAATCAGCGGATGGCAAACGACGATCAACCAGCTGGATTCAAGCGGAAAGAGATACAATTATACCCTGATCGATAATTCGGGGGGCATTAGTTCCACGCAAAATCAACTTGAAAAGATGTATGATAAATCCTATGAATCAAATGCAGACGGCAATTCAAAATACAAAGTACATTTTGTGCCCTCCATCGGTATTGGATTGGGATGGCAGACAAAACGCGGACATTATATAGGGCTCGAACACCGAATGACTTTCACCCTGACGGATTATGCCGATGGCGTTGTACAAAGCGGCGGCGGTTTTTTCAGCGGCAGCAATGACCTTTATCATTACACAGGTTTCTTTATCCGATGGATGATCGGAAGCGGCCATAGCGGCGCGACCACTACCAACACAACAACTACGCAGCACACAACCGATCCTACCGGCTACACCAACAATCCACCTCCACCTCCGCCGCATTATGACCCAGTGGTGGTAAACCCGCCGCCACCGCCGCCTGGAAATAACAAGCCTTCTATTATCATCAATTATCCCACTACCAATCCGTTCACGACTTCCACTAACATGATCACGGTTGCAGCAGCCGTTCTGAACGTAGGTTCCCGAAATGATATTTCCGTGAAAGTAAACGGATTTCCTTCCCCGAATTTTACCTATGACAACGTAAGTAAATCCCTTTCCATAACTTCTTCGCTGAATGCCGGCAACAACAACTTCTATATTTCTGCGGTGAATCCCTACGGCAGCGACTGGAAAAGCCTGAACATTATTTATGATCCGGGAAACGCCAGCCCTCCTCAGAATCAAAAACCGCTTGTAACCATTACCAGTCCTGCACAGAATCCTTTTACTACCAGCCAGTCCAATATTACTGTAACGGGAACGGTGACCAATGTTGGTTCAAGGAATGATATTTCGGTTTATGTGAACAATGCACCTAACGGAAATTTCAAATACGATGTGAACTCCAAAGTGATCTCGTTGACCACCAGTCTCATTCTTGGCAACAACACCATTAGTTTCAATGCTGCCAATCCGTATGGATATGACTCTAAAATACAAACGGTGAACTATCAGACCACGGCTCCGCCGCCGCCTTCACCAAAACCAATGGTCGCCATAACCAATCCGAATGCAACTCCATTCACGACCAACAGCCCTTCCCAGACGGTAAATGCAGTTATACAGAATGTACAGTCGCAGGAAGAGATCAAAGTATCCGTTAACGGCATTCCTTCCGCTTTCAGCTATGATCTTAGCACAAAAAATCTTTCTGTCACCGATAATAATTTAAACACCGGAAATAATATTTTCACCATTACGGCATCCAATCAAAACGGAAGCGACAGCAAATCAACCACGGTCATATATGTAAATAAAAAAGGGGAGCAAGCGCCCCAGGTGATCCTGACCAGTCCGAATCCGAATCCATACAGAACTCAGAACAACAATGTAACGGTGACTGCCAATGTGATGTATGTGAATTCCCAAAATGAGATATCTGTTAAAATAAATAATCAGCCTTATAGCGGTTTTAGTTATAACGCTTCAAACAAACAACTGGTTCTGTCAAGCAACCTGATGGAAGGAAACAACTCCTTTGTAATTACTGCAGCTAACCAGAACGGAAATGATTCCAAAACCATGACAGTAATTTATCAGAAGAAGCAGGACCCAAAACCCATCATTACGATCAACACTCCTTCTTCCAACCCGTTCACCTCTTCACAGAACAACGTGAACGTAATTGCTACGGTGCTTAATGTGAATTCTAAGGATGATATTAAAGTGATGATCAACAATTCTTCTTTCTCTAACTTCACTTATTCTCCTGATACGAAGAAGGTAAATTTCAACACGAATCTAAATTCCGGATCGAACGCGATCAGCATCACTGCCACCAATCCTGCCGGTAGTGATTCTAAAACCATTTCTGTATTATTCAGCAAACCGGTTGAACTCCCGAAACCTTCGGTCACGATCACGAACCCTTCTTCCAATCCTTCTTCAACTGAAAATCCAAACATCACGATCACCGCAACCATCCTGAATGTAAATGATAAAAACAATATAAAGATCACCGGCCCCAATAACGCGAACATTACTAACTTCTCTTTTGAAACCAGGAATAATTCATTAAGCTTTTCTTACACTCTGGCTAATGGCGACAACCCATTCACCATTACGGCAACCAATACGCAGGGAAGCGACAGCAAACCCACTGTCGTGAAGTACACACAGAAAATAATTATTGCACCTAACCCCATTGAAACAGGCGTAGGCAAGAAACCGGTGGTGACTTTTACGAAACCAACGACCAATCCCTTTCTGCTGGGCAGTAATCCCAATGTAAATTTTGCGGCAACTGTTTTGAATGTGAATTCAAAAGACGCGATCACGATTACGTTAAATGGAGTTCCGGTTACCAATTTCAGTTTTGACACCAATACAAAAATGGTAACCTTCAACCTGGTATTGCCGCTTGACATTAACAGCACGCTGACGATAACGGGAACAAACAGGTTTGGAAGCGATTCAAAAACCCTGCAGATCAAGCGGATTTAAGAATTCATACTACAAATAAGTCGCCGGCAATTTTATCAGCGAATAGCTTTCCTTTTCGCGTAAGGAGCAGCTGCTCGCCTTTGCACTCCAGGAGATTTTCCTGTATCGGCTTTTTAATTGATCGCATAAAGTAAGAATGGATCTCGCCCGGAAATGTTCTTTCCACTTTTTTTATCTCTACGCCCCACATGGTTCGCAAAGAAGTGAGCATGTATTCGTTGTATCGCTGCTTCTCCGAAAGGATTTCTTTTTCGAACGGCAATACGTTTTTTTGAAGGGAAGATATATAGGCGGAGTTGCTCTTGACATTCCACTGCCTTGAACTTCCGTCGAACGAATGTGCTGAAGGCCCAAGGCCGAGATAATGTGCTCCTTGCCAATAACCGGAATTATGTTTTGAAATAAAACCCTCTTTACTGAAGTTAGATATCTCATAGTGAACAAATCCGTTCTTTTCGGTTTCATCCATCAATAGCTCAAACTGCTCTGCAGTTTTTTCTACGCTTACCGGCTGAATTCTTCCTTTGGAAATGAACGAAGCAAGCGCTGTCTGTGGTTCGACCGTCAGCGCATAACAGGAAAGGTGCTGCACCTCCAGTGCAAATGCCTGCGCCAGGTTCTTTTTCCACTGCTCATTGGAAAGGGTTTGTATCCCGTAGATCAGGTCGATCGTGATGTTTTTGAAGCCCGCGTCCTGCGATTCTTTTACCGACCGGAAGGCCTGCCCTGAAGAATGGATCCGGTTCAGCAATTTCAGGTCTTCGCCTGAGAAACTCTGTATGCCGATGCTCAGCCGGTTGACCGGGCTGCGTGCGAGTGCTTTCAGCTTTTCTTTTGACAGGTCATCGGGGTTGGATTCAAGCGTGATCTCAGCACCTGCATCGATCGAAAAGTATTTTGACAGTTCAGAAAAAATATCCAGCAACCCTCCCTCCGATAATACAGAGGGCGTACCTCCTCCAAAATAAACGGTGCTGATGTTTTTAGTGCCGAGGTAATCTTTCTGAAGAACTATTTCTTTCTTAAGCGCCTG
>JAHEYJ010000091.1:0-6628 GCA_023251675.1 Bacteroidota bacterium | reverse complement strand
GCCTGAATGAACTCTTTTTTATTTTTCAAAGAAACTGAAAAGTGAAAATCACAGTAATGGCATGCCTGGCGGCAAAAAGGAATGTGAATGTATATGCCGGACATGGAGGAAATGCAGAATTAAGAATTAAAAATTAAAAATTAAAAATTAAAAAAGAGAGCATATCGAGTTTACTTATTCAGCACGATACGGATCGTGCTTCCTTTACCGGCCTCTGAACGTTTGACAAATATTTTTCCTCCGTGATAGTTCTCAATGATCCGTTTCACAAGGGAAAGTCCAAGCCCCCATCCTCTCTGCTTGGTTGTGAATCCGGGCTGAAAGATGGTTTTGAACTTTGAACGGGGGATCCCTTTGCCTGTATCCGAAAGATCAATGTAAACATACTGAAGCTGATCCGTGACTTCTATTTCGATAGAGCCGGTACCATCCATTGCATCTACCGAGTTGCGGCATAAATTTTCGATCACCCATTCAAAAAGCGGCGTATTCAGTTTCACATAAATGGAATGAGCCGCCATAGCATGAATGGCAAAACTGACGCTCTGCGATGTACGGGTTTTCATATACGCCACCGATTTATTCAGCACTTCCAGAATATCCGCCTTCTCCAGCACCGGAATGGAACCGATCTTGGAAAACCGTTCGGTGATCGTCTCCAGTCGTTTTACATCCTCGCGCGCGTCGGTCAGCGCTTTTTCATCCACCCCTTTCAGTTTCAGGTATTCGAGCCAGGCAATAATGGATGAAAGGGGAGTGCCCAGCTGATGCGCTGTTTCTTTGGCCATTCCCAGCCAAACCTGGTCCTGCTCCGCTCTTCTTGCCGTACTGAACAGAATGTATGAGATCAACAGGAAAATTCCGATGACACCAAACTGGACATACGGATAATAGCGCAGCTGTGTCAGCAGAAAAGATTCTTTGTAGAAAATATAATTCTTCTGCCCGTCACCCAGGTCAATGACCAGCGGCGCGTTCTGAAAAGCCATCTCGGCAATGGTGCCAGAAACAAAAACGGAATCCCGCATCATCAGTGAATCCATTTTCCCGAAAGCAATTACATTGCTCCTGGTTGAATCGGTATAAATAACAGGAACAGAGGCCGTATTCACCGCCACTTCGGAAATAAATGATTTTATTAATCCGTCAAAAACTGTTTTGAGTTCAGAAAAAAGATGCGAGTCTCTATAGTAGAGAAAATTTTTCTTGCCCGGCAGGATCTCGATCTCTATCGGCTTGTGCTGAAACTGCATGGTATCGATCTGTCCTCGGATATAGATAGAATCTTTTGCAAGAGTTGAATCAAGATTTTTCGAGAGAAGGAGTTTCCTTTTTTCATCCGCAATGATAACCGGGATCGTCTGGTTGTTCTTTATTACTTCAAGCACAAAAGTGTAATCACTCAGGTCCCTGCTCAGCTGGTGGTTCGCCTCTGCCCACAGTTCGATCTTCTGCCGCTCTTCATTTTCGATCTTATGGAAAAGCTCATTGGTATATTTCACGAGGCTGGCTTTCCGCTGAATTGCTTCCGCCCACAGCCGGACCTTCTTTCGCTCATCATCCGAAATTTTCCTTACCAGAATATTGGTGTACCAAAGCGAAACAATGACGATCAGCACTGCGCCAATGAGCAAAAAGAACTTCCAACGTTGTTTGCGCGAATAAATATTCATTGCTATCAAAATGGTATCCTTACGAATATACGAATAGAAAACAAAGAGAAACTGGGGACAAGATCATTCTTTCACCGAGAAGGAAGCTGCAGGAATGGCTGTTAATTCCTTTTTCCCTTTTTCGATCACTGTGATCTTTTCTAGTGTAAAAGCGGTTCCTTTTACAGCATATTTATTGATCATCGCCTTTTGCTTTTCACTCCAAACTCCGCCGGGTCCGGCTTCAGATATTACAGAAGTGGTGCCGTCGGGTTGTGTTACGGTAGTAGTAAGGCTGAAATTCCGAACCTGGTACTTAGAATAATCCTGCCCTTTATTAATGGCCGCAAGAAGGGCTTTGAGATCACTGAAACCGAGAAGCTCAGCTTTAGTGAACTGAGTGGATGCTGCTACTTTTTCCTGCTGCGCCGACACGAACAGCGTTGAGGAAAGGAAAATAAGCGAAAGGAAGATTAGTTTTTTCATGGGAAATGTTTTATGGTCAAATATAATAATTAAAAATCATCATCCTTCTCCTTACTCTTTTCTTTTTCATCTTCGTCCCACTTAATTATGAATTTTCCATCTTCTTTGGGTTTATCTTTCTTATTGATCGTCGTATCCTTTTTAAATAACCCGAACTCTTCACGGAGAATCTGCTTCAGCGTATGCTTCTCTTCTACCAGATTTTTTTTCAGGTTCTGCCTGGCGCCTTGTTTGTCATATTTAATAACCGGGTTATCCACCGTTCCGGTCATTGAAATGAACAAACTGGTCTTTCCGCTTTTATCCTCTTCAACCACGCCAAACTCATCATTTTCCTTTTTCGCTTTTTTTGCCTTATTAAAAAGCACATCCGACATAAGCACTTTGCAATGGTAATCTATATCGTTATTAAATGAATGGGATCCGTTGATCGTTACATTCAACGCACTGGACTGAATGTCCATCTTTGGAATAAATATCTTCTGGTCTTTTATTTCGATCTGGTTCTGCAACGTAGAGAACTTAATGTCTTCCAGTTCCGAAACGGAAATATATTTGGAGAGGGCTTTCATCGGTTCAAAATTAAGGAGTTCGCCCCGCTCGATCGTCATGCTGCTGCGCGCATAGATCCGGTTCAGGTCAATGCTCAGATCGGGTTTCATGACAGAGGCAAACTGCACACTCGCTGTTCCTATTCCGCGAAGGTTCTGTGCCGTCATCGTTGATTGACCAAAGTCTTCAAATTGAGTGAATAATTTGTTGATATTAAGCTTATTAAGACTTGCATCACAGCTGACCAAAATTGAGCTATCCATGGTTGCATCAACCATTCCGCTGGCCGTTACGGTTCCATCCATGGTCGAAAAAGAGATGGGATCAGCGATCAACTTTTGATTTCTCAATTGAAACGTTCCACGGATGTGGGTGGCTTCAAACTTTCTGAACGTAAGCCGCCCGATATCGCTGTTCAGGCTGAAGTTGAGTTCGGGCGAGAAATGAATGCGGTAAACCGTATCCCGTTTGGAAGTTGCCTGCTGGTTGACCAGGAATTCGTTCAGATCAAGATGGTTTGACTGGAAGGTTGCGTCAACGGTCAGATCGGCCTGGTCGGTCAAAGTGTAGGCAAGAATATTTTTAAGAAAACCCTGAAGATAAAAATCGCTTTTGGAAGTCTTTCCCGAAAAAGAGTTCACCTCAATGTCATTATCGTTTAAAACAAACGAACCATTGATACTGTCAAAAGCCAGAATGGAGTTCTTGATCTTCAGTCCCGCATTTTCCAGGGTCATATCCCCTGCCAGGTTCATCCTGGCAAAATCCGATTTCTTGTACTTGCCTGAATTGTTCAAGGCGCCTTTAAACTCCATGTTAATCTTTATCACCCCGGAAAGCGATTGAATAGGATAATTCCAAAGCGTATCTGTTTTCAGCAGGTGCCGAACATCTTCCAGCGGCAGATTCGCTTTGATCATGGTTTTGACAAAAGGGGAAGCAAAATTATCAAGCCTGAAATTTCCGGCCACGGTTCCGTTCTCCAGTGAAGCAGTAAACGATTTAAGTTCCAGGAAATCTTTTGCAGCGGATGCATAGTAATTTCCGATCAGGTGAACATTGTTCAGCACCACTCCGGAACTCAACTGGGTGATATCAGCCTTGGTGATTCCAAAATCTGCTTTCACTTCCGGGAATACCGGTTCATCCCAGTTTCCATTTATATGCACGTTACAATAGAACTCTCCATCGCTGTCATAGTCGCTGATATTTTTATGGTACTTCCCGGGAAGAAGAGAAAGCACAGAACTTACATCCATATCCTTTCCTTTCAGAAATACATCAACGTAAGGAACTTTGCTGTCAACATATTTTCCTTCAACGGAAAGTTTCAGGTCAGAGATGCTCACCATCGCCTCTTTAAACTCATAAAGTTTTTTATCGTTGTCAACCGAGAGGCTCAGGTCCAGCTTAACAGGTTTGGCATCCAAATAATTTACACTGTCGAGATTGAAATGATTGACAAGCAGATCGCCCGTGATAGAGAGATCATAGTTCCTGCGGGTAAATTCACCACCCGTCTTTGCGCTGCGGATATCAACAGAGATGCCGGTATTGTTTTTGTGATCAACATACGTAAGCGCCATGTTCTCCACCTTCAGTTTCTCTACATTAAAAACCGACTCATCGGAAGAAGCAGAAGTGGAATCACCGCTTTCTTTCCAAACATCCCAGTTCACAGAACCGTCAATTCCCCTTCTGAGTTTTACGATCCCATTTTCTGCAGCGACTTTCTTTACAATGTATTTCTTACGGACAATATCCCAAATGTTGAAGTCAAAGGAAATGATCCCTGCTTTTAACAATGTATCGGTTTTGAAAAATACCGGCTTCCCGTTTTTGCCCGGTTTTATTTTTACAACCGGCGCTTCGATCATTATTATATTCCTGAAATCCAGAGAGGCATAGGGGAAATTTTTAAACAGCGAGAGATTCATATCCTTAGGATCAACGATCACCTTCGTTTTCAGGTTCTCATTCAGTTGCCTGATCATGTAGTCCTTTACTTCATTTTCATATGCAAAAGCAATGAGGAGCAATGTTGCGGTAACAACCAGAAATAAAGCAAGCAAGGATATTACTATGCGCCTGATGATTTTCATGCAGATGCAAATTTGCAAAAAAGAAAAAAGCCGTTATTTAATTGGGTTCTCATTCTATTCACAACGAAAAGTGAGCAAGTAAATTGGGCAAGGAATTGCTGTTTCGCTTACTTATTTCTTTTCAGCATCCGCACCTCATTCTCAGCCAGGAAGCGCCACTTGCCGCGTGAAAGGGTTTTCTTAGTCAGCCCGGCATAAAATACGCGGTCCAGCTTCATGACGATATACCCGAGCGATTCAAAGATCCTGCGCACGATCCGGTTCCGTCCGGAATGAATTTCTATGCCCACTTCTTTTTTTGTTAAAGCGCCATCCACATAAGCAATGTCATCGGGCTTAATTAACCCATCTTCCAGCTCTATACCGTTTCGGATCTTTTCCATATCATCCGCACGAAGCGGCTTATCGAGTTCAACATGATACACTTTAGGCACCTGGTATTTGGGATGCATCAGTATTTTGGCAAGTTCACCATCATTCGTTAGAAGAAGCAACCCGGATGTATGCCGGTCCAATCTTCCAACCGGATAAACCCGCTCCGGAACTTCCTTGATCAGATCCATTATCGTATCGCGTTCTTCCGGATCATCGCAGGTGGTGATGTATCCTTTCGGTTTGTTCAGCAGAATGTACACTGTTTTTTCTTTATGCACTTTATTTCCCCCGAATTGCACTTTGTCACTGGGAGAAACTTTATATCCAAGTTCCGTAATAATCTTTCCGTTTACTGTCACAACTCCGGCAGAAATAAATGTATCAGCTTCTCTTCTCGAACAAATGCCGGCATTCGATAAATATTTATTGAGGCGGATCAGGCCTGTTCCGGAAGGAGCAATTGAATCAGGATTTGACGGCACGATATTCTTGCTTCGGTCAAATGCTTTTTTCATGTTCTGATCACGTCTTTTCTCGTATGATTTTCCACCACCGTAACGACTTCCGCTTCCGCTCCAGCTCTTGCGTTTTTGCCACGGCTTATCCACCCTGTGATCTGCAGAATCTTTTCTTCCGTATCCGCTTTCTCGTTTCGAATCGTCCTTTTTCCAATCCGGTTTGCCGCCAAATCGTTTTTCTTTATCACGATCGTTCCTTCCTTCTCCGTATCCGCTGCTTTGCCGGCCTCTGTCTTCTTTTTGGTGATCGTCTTTTTTCCAATCCGGTTTGCCGCCAAATCTTTTTCCCTTGACACGGTCGTTCCTTCCTTCTCCGTATCCACTGCTTTGCCGGCCTCTGCCTTCTTTCCGGTGATCGTCCTTTTTCCAATCCGGTTTGCCGCCACGGGTATTTTTTCTGTCTCCTTCTCTGCGAGGACGGGAACTAAAACTTCGTTTATTGAACTGCTTTTTCATAGTGAGGCAAAGATACGTTAATCTGCTTATACTACTGATCAAAGACAAGAGCGATACTTCGTTCCCGGGGATTGCGGGCTGCTATCCTTTCTCCGGAAAAAGAAAAAAGAGGCTCAACAACCGGAATGATTTAAAATATTTTTTGGAAACCTTCAAACTATCTTTTTACGATAGTCCTGAGCCATCGTAATGCTTCCTGCTGATCAGCAAACAAGCGGTTATTGATCTTTGGCTTGTACGATTTCATGAAAAAATTGTCAAACAGTTTTCCCGATAAGGAGGTGGCCAGGTAAGCCGTTGCAATTCGGTACTTTAATACATTTTCCGAAGGGCCGTACTTCATTGCCTTGTCCGTGATGCTGACCTCCTTCCCGCGGGTGTCAAGAATGGCACCGTGCTTTTCTCCATTAGTAAGTTGTAAAGAAGCAGCAACGTTCTCTTCAATGTCCTTTTCATCAATTTCGATTCCTGTTTTGTAATTCAGCCA
>JAHEYJ010000090.1:2597-12990 GCA_023251675.1 Bacteroidota bacterium | reverse complement strand
TTGGCCCCTCCTAAATCCTCTCCGCCAGTTGGCGGAAGGACTTTTTCTTCCTCTTCAGAAACAATTGTTTCTTCGATAGCAATAGAGTCAGTACTTATTTCATCCTGATGAATATCAGACATTAGGTTGGTATTGCTTTCGATTACAGTTTCAGTTGGTGTTTCATTAACTGGAAGTTCAGTCACAATATCGGATGAAATAGATATTTCAGCAACTGTTTCAGATACTATTGTTGCAGGAACTTCAGTTTCAATAACTTTGATCTCTGTTTCTGATTGAGGAGTAAGCAAAACATCTTCATCTGTAGAATGAGAAACCGTCAGCGGTTCTTTTGCTTCTATTTTTCCGCCGCTCATGTATTCTTCCAGCTTTTGCTTGCTCACTTTGGTCCGGAAGAAACTCATCGGCTGGTAGTTGATGTTCTTGTCTTTTCCGCGGATGAGCATGTGCAAATACCATTCGCTTTCGCTGTACGAGCCGAACGGTTTTGGCGTCATCGTCATCAGCTGGTAACCGAACATCTTTGCGATCTCAGGGAACAGGCCGAAGTTGGTGTCGTCAATGTTTGAAAGCTCTTCGAGCAGAATGAACCGAACGCCCTGGCGGTTCTTGTCACGCTGAATGACCGACATCCGGCCGATGCAGAGAAGGGCAAGCGCTGTGTACGCTTCACCACCGGAACCGGGATAACGATTTCCCTGGTCATCGAATAATCCTACGCGCAAATCGAAATAAAATTTCGGGTCAAGCAGATCCGACATTTCGCAATCGCCTACATCGCTGAGCGTTTTTGCAATGTTGAGAATGAGATATTCCGGTGACGCTTCTGATTCTGCCGTGATGAAAAGTTTTGAAGCCAGCCGTTGGTGTTTGGCATGCTCGCGCATCCGGCGGATCCAGTCAATGGAAATGTCTCTTCGTTCGTTGAAGTCAACCTGGAAATTATACACACCGCTGATCCGGTTCTCCTTGAAGAAGAAGTTCAGCTCCGTGATCAGTTTGCGGAACGCATTGTACTGCACTTCTACTTTTTTGAAAACATCAAGGATGATCGTCAGTTGAAGGTCGCCGAACTTTTTCAATTCTTCGTTCAACCGCTCCAGTTCCGGGCCAAGTCCTTCCAATCCTAATTTTCCGCAGAGAATATTTACCAGTGTGCGGAAATTATATTTGTCAATGATCAGCTCCGGACTTTTATTTCCCTTGGTTTCCTCGAAGCTTTCAGCCACACGGGTGAACTCTTCATGGTAGGATTCAATGAGGGCTTCACTTTTATTTTCCAAACGCTCAATGATATTTTCGCTGAGTTCAATAGTGATCAGGGAAGGTTCGAAAATAATTCCTGTCTCGCCTTCAAGCAATTGTTTCTTCTCATTGAATACAACGAGCGCTTCTTCCATCTGCTGTTTGTAAAGCGGTTCGCTGCTGCGGTATCCGCGCAATTCTCCTTCAGAAGCAATGATGTATTTCTCCGACCATGTTTTCTGCTCATTCAAAGTTCGAATCCTTGCTTCATAGGTGATCTTGTTCTCATCAAGTGTTTCGATCTCTTTTCCGGAATGGTCTTCTGCCGTAACTTCAAGATCCATGCTGCTTTCCAGTCGTAATTTGGTGAACTCATATTCGCAAGTATCGAAAGCCTGTTTCGCTGTGTTCATTTTGTTTCGAATATCGCTCTGCTTTTTGGCCAGTTCAATGGCTTCATTTCCGAACACCTCAAATTCTTTTTGAAACGTTTCTAATTTTTGAATGTCCTCCCAATTCTCTTTTATGAGCGAAGATTTTTCTTCATTAAGAGAATTGTCTATGGTGTAATTCTCAATTTCAGTTTTCTTTTTATAAATATCAGAAAGTTCCTGGTTGAAACCTATTTCAGTAAGTTCATCCGATAAACGCTGAATGATATTAAGTTCTTTGTGCGCTTCTGCCAGTTCTGCTTTGATAGCCTTCGTGTCTTTCTCAAGAACGGTTTTTAGATTCTTTGTATTGGTGAATCGTTGTTTTTTGATCAGCGGAACAAATTCTCTTACTTCACCAAATGATATCCAGATTCCTTCTTCGTCCTTTTCAAATGAACTTAAAAGTGCTGACGGATTGGATATGTAACGTGTCCCTGTTTCAACTTCTAATGGTTTGCTGGTTGGAAGTTCTTTCAGATACATCAAAACCGTTTCCTGTTCTTTCGTCAGCGGTTTGTTATTTTGAATTGCCCAGTGGAAAAATGAATCATCGCGGGTGCCTTCAAAAAGTTCAACCAGCGTTTCCAGTTCCTCGATCTGCTGGGGAAGTTCACTGAGCTTTTCACTGTAATGTTTCGATGCAGTCTGATAATCTTCCTTCGCCCATTCCGAACTTTCAAAATCAGAAAGAGAGTAGAGGGAGAGAATTTTATTTAAATTATTCTTCTTGATCCTGAATGATTCCTGCTCTTTGATCTTGTTCTCAATGGATTCAATGGTTCCGTATTTTTCAACGATCGGAGCCAGCGCAGAAAGCAAATTGATCTTATCGCGAAGAACATCGGCTTGCTGTTTGCGCGCCTGGATGGTCTCATCGCTGAAATCCTTGAGAAGGGTTTCGTACTTCTCGCGCATCAGCAGGCAAACCTTCTGTAAGTTTGTATAGTGATTATAAAGTTCTTCCGTGACTTTTTCCAGTTCATTTTTCTGGCGCATCAAATTAGTGGCAGACGTCTCAATGTGCTTCTTATTGTTATCATGCCGGCTCAGCGCATCGTTGTATTTCTGATGAGCAAACGTGGCGCTTGATTTCAGAAATTCCTCTTTCGCATGGATGCTCTTCCTATTTGTTTCGAGCAGCGCAAGTAATTTTTTCTGCTTCTGCTGAAGTTCCTGTGTGTGGAAAAAATTGTCGCGGTATTGTTTGATCAAACTCGACAGGTGTTCTTTCTGCTCTTCAAAAACTCTTTTTATCTCATCGTTGTCTTCAAATAAAAAGTTTTGCAGGCTTTTAGAATTGGTAATGTCCAGCGATTTTGCACGGGCGAAACTTTGAATGACTTTCGAATACGTTTTGAGATTATCCGGCTTGGTAAGATTGACAGGCAGAATATTATTCTTGTACAGCAGATCGTAATACTTCATTATTCCTTCCGTTTGGAAAAAATCTTTCATGAACAATCCATGTTTTTCTTTCAAATGCTTGTGCATCTCGCGCAGATCGAATATGGATTTGTTGTCTCCGAGAAAATCATCCGGATGAAGCGGACGGCTGAACGGGGTCAATGCCCCGCTTTCAAAATCTGGAGAGGCAGAAATGATGAACGGACGCACAGGAATACGCGGAGTCTTTGAAATATAAACGCCGATCGTCAGGAACTGTCCTTGCTTTCTTTCAATGTTCAGAAAAGCATACGCATACTGAATGTATTCTTTGTTGAGCGGAATTCCTTCCACGCGGCGTTCGTCTTTGCCGATCCCTTCGGTACCCGGCTTCCACATATCACGTCGCGGAATGATGATGAGCTGCATCAGGTCCCCGATAATGGATTTTCCGAGGCCGTTTCCGCCGGTGAAATCGGTCCTTACCGCGTGAAAAAGGTATTCAGCGTTGTAGTGCTGCCGTACACCTACGGTGCTGAGGGAATAGATTCTTGGAAATGTTGTTGCCATATTACTATTTACGATTTGCTATTTAATATTTACAATTTATTTGATTACTAATAACGAATGATTACGAATTTTACAAATCGACCGTAAATACATTCGTAACATTTGTTGCGATTTGTTATTGGTATCAATTTATGAAGGTAAATTATTGTCTAAGTATTCTGTTAATAGTTCTACGTTATTTATCTCCGTCTGGTAAAGTTTTGCAATACGGTCGATGCTGGGCATGATCTCAAAGTGCAGTTCTTCATAGCTGATCCAGCGGATCCAACCCATTCGTTCGCAGGTTTGAAGTGTGCGTTCTATTTTTCTTCGCACTTCTTCTTTTTCAGAAGGTGTGAAGTTGCGTTTGTTCTCTCCGAACAAAAGTTTTTGCCAGAGATCTTTATTTTCTCCTTCTTCGGTGATGTAAAGCAGCTCATCCCATTTCACTTCCTTGTTCTCAAAGAACTTTTCTTTATAAAGATTCAGCAGAAGAATGGCAAAGATCACAAGGCGGTCATCCAGCGCGTAGGTTCTGTCATAGCCGAATTTTCCTTTATTGCCTTCTTCCGGGAAGTCGAGAAAGAAATACGCCTCGCGGTCGTTGAACTCTTTTTTCAGCACCATGCCGAGCAACTCCAGGTAATAACGGGACAGCCCTTTTTCGAAATAATCATTTACAAAATCCCAAAGCTTGAAATCATTTCCAAAATTCTGAATATGTTTTCCGCTGCGAAGCGCAAAATCCGTATCGGCAAAATGTTTCCGCGCCCGTTCCGTGTTCAGGAATTCGTAATTGTAATTGTATTCGTAATTACTGGTTTGAGTATCTAAGTTTTCCATATTGATTCAAACTGATTTAGATGGATTCCTACAGAATCCAGATTAATTATTTTCTAACGATTCTTTTGTGTTCTGAGAAAAAGCCAATGAGTTTATTTTATATAATAGTTTTATTTTCCTCTCTTCAATATGTATTTCTTCTGTCTGCATCAGTTTTTATCCGTTTGAATCCCTTGTGGTTTGATCTTCATTTTCCATAGCGCCACATTGGATCGCAACGGCATGATGAGTTTCTTTTCGATCTCAAGCTGAACATCCTCTCTGTTCTTATATTCATCAATGATTCCGAAGCAGACATCGATTGGGACTTCGAGATTATCTTCCTTGACGAGTATTTTATCCATCCATTGTTCAAATATCACTTCGCGACCCAATTCTATTTCGCTACGGATGGTGTCCATCCACTTGATGGTATTCTCCTGCCGTGCAAGTTGTTTGATCTTCTCTTCTTCTGATAGTCTTTTGAATTCCTCATCTTCCTGGTAGAACGGCGATTCCATCTTATGGAATTCCGCGAAGTCAATGAGCGGCGGAAAAAGAAATTTGTCTCTGTGGTAGGGGATCTCTTTTTTTATAATTCCTACAGGGAGATTTATTTTTTCTTCAACCACTTTACTTCCTTTTAAAAGGTACAACAGAAATTTCTCTATTCGAAGTTTGTATTGCTGTTTGTAGCGCAAATTGTCATAAAGCGATTTCAGCCTGGTGCGCGCCTGCTGGATCTTGTCGTTGATGGACAATACTCGGTTATCTATATTCTCAAAGAAAAAGATCACTTCATTGTAAATCCGGTCGTATTGTTCCCATGCTTCGCGGGAGTCTTTGAAGTTGGTTTCGGCATATTTAATTTTATCGATCACATCCTGTTTGAAATTCAGCGCTTTCGTTACGCCTTCGGTTTGTTTTCCAAGCTGCTCAAAGATGATCAGGAACTGCGTAATCATCTCTTTTGGATTTTCGACATTGGGTTTCAGGAGAACTCTGAGTTCAGCAACTTTTTTATCTACAAAACGCTGGAGATTGTCGGTGTGAGCAAGAATGAATTTCTTGGAAGAACTATAGTGATGAGCATGCCAGTAATTGAATTTATCAATACTGGTCACATCATCATCCTGAACAGGCAGCGTACGTTTAAACGTATGAATGAGTTCGAGATTCTCATAATTAGGCGAAACTTCGTTGAGCAAGAGTTTTGTGAAATCCTTTGCAAATACGGTTAGTTCATAGCGGTATTCTTCCCCCAGTTTCAGCGTAGTATAAAAATGCTGGCTAAGGCGTTTGGAAATATTTTCTTTCTGAATTCCTCTTTCGCGTTTTAACATCACGCCAATTTCATCTACAGCATCTTCAAAATCCTTTTGGGAAAACACTTCATCGATCTCCTTGTTTTCAATTTTTGATTGCAGGTTAAGCAGTAGAAAAATGGTTTCTACATCCCGGGGAATCAGGAAGTCAAAATTCTTCGCAATGGTGTCGAAGATTTCTATTTTCTTATTTAGCTGATCGTTCATAATTTTACATTGCCTTTAAAAACATAAGTTGCCGGGCCTTCCAGCCAAATATCGCTGAAGGAGTTGTCTTTTTCTCTATGAAACCACACTGTTAATTCACCGCCGGGTGTTAATATTTTGCAGTGGTCTTCGGCAGTAGAAAATCCTTTGATCGAAGAGGCTAGGGCAGAGGCAGTTACGCCGGTTCCGCAGGAAAGAGTTTCATCCTCCACACCTCGTTCATAGGTGCGAACATAGACGCCCTTGCCATTTTTTTCAGCGAAATTCACATTCACGCCTTCTTCCTTAAAACGTTCGTTGAAGCGGATATTCCTTGCTTCAGAAACGATCTCGGCATTTTTAACTCCGGTAGTAAAGGTCACATAGTGCGGAGAGCCGGTATTGAGCAGAAAATATTTTTCATCCACTTCTATGTTTTTCACATTATTCATTTTCAAGCGTATGGTGCTGCCTTTGATCTTAGCAATATGAGTTCCGTCTGTTGCAATAAATTTCGTTTCGTTTTTTTTTATTATTCCAAGAGTTTTAGCAAAGGCCACAATGCACCGGCTGCCGTTTCCGCAAAAAGAACTTTCTTTTCCATCCGAATTATAGTAGACCATTTCAAAATCAAATCCTTTTTTATTCTGAAGAAGCATCAATCCGTCTGCACCGATCCCAAACCGTCTGTGGCACAAATGAGCGATCTGTTTTGTATTCAGTTTTAGGCTCCACTTCCGGTTATCAACGAGGATAAAATCGTTTCCGGTCCCGTGATATTTATAAAAATCAAACGTCATTTAAGTTTCGCTATGATTGAAGCATCCGTTAATTTTTCTAATTGTCTGAAGTCATCAGTGAAAGGCATTCTGAAAAAAATCTGGTTGTGTTTCATAAAAATATCACCATCCATTTGAAAAAAGGAGATGATGTCATCCGGACTGATTCCGAAAAGCACAACTTTATTTTTCGTCATTTTGTATCCCTTGTAATTGATCGGTGATTGCCAGTATTCAATCAGAAGAACGGAAGTGGCTTTCTTTGTATTTCTAATGCCACTTACTTTTTCAAGGAGGGAGTCGGACGTATTGGATGTTTCTTCGTTTTTAATAGTAAGAACCTGTACATTTTTTGATTCCAGCAACTCATCTTTTCTGACTATGAAATTGTCCCCATACACTTGATTCTTATTGGACAAAGAAGTGTCTCTGAGAAGTGAGTCAGCTTCAGCCATCACCTTGCGGATGGGCACTTCCCGTGAATACCTGGATGCAAGTTTTTCTGCTGATGACATACTGTTTTTTGAAGTGTCTTTTTTACCTATATACTTTTTAAAATCCGTTTTATTCTTTTTTTCTTCTGTATTTGCCTGCTGAATTATTATCGTGTCTTTAGATGCAGCGCTGAAAAGGTTTGCTTTTTTAAGCAAGTCATCCATTTTAAAAATAAAGAATCCAGCACCGGCAAGCAAACCCAATACCAGCCCCAGCATAAACAATAATGACTTATTAGAAGCTGACATTTTGATAAAAGCACAGACGCAAAAAGAAAAACTCTAATTCATACGGATTTGTCTGAATCTGGTATTTCTGTATGAATCTGTATTTCACGCAAAACTATTCAATTAGCCTCCTTTATTCAAGAGTTCTTAACATCTGTTAGTAAGTACCTGTCAACCCAATTTGGTTAGGAAAATCATTTTTAATCAACCACTATTTTTTTTTCTAAATCCTGTTAAAAAATGTTAATGCATTTGCATAATTCCAACATTGGCAGAATCTTTGCGTTATGAATAAAAAAAATAATTCATCAATATTTAAACTTTATGAAACGATTAACATTCATCTTTTTTGCGGCTCTCATCGGGGGAACTGCTGCACTTACTCTTGACCATTTATTGGTCAAAGGTCAAAATCAAATTCAGGCTTCAAATCCCTTGAACTACCCTGTCAGGTTTGCCAACTATAACGGCATGACTCCGGAATCATCTATGGATTTCATAAAAGCATCAGAAATATCCCTTCCGGCTGTAGTCCACGTAAAAACGGAATATGCTCCCCAGCAAAATCAATTCTATTATTATGATCCATTTCATGATATGTGGGGCAAACCGCAGCAACAAGAGCCTCAAATGGGGTCTGGCTCGGGCGTGATCATTTCAGGTGATGGATATATTGTAACGAACAATCATGTAATAAAAGACGCTGATAAAGTTGAGGTTACTTTGTATGACAAAAAAACATACACGGCCAAAGTTATCGGCAAAGACCCTTCGACTGACATTGCGCTTTTGAAGATTGATGCGCAAAACCTTCCTTATTTAATATATGGTAATTCTGACGATGTAAAAGTAGGGGAGTGGGTTCTCGCAGTTGGAAATCCTTTCAACCTTACTTCAACAGTTACTGCTGGTATAGTAAGTGCAAAAGGAAGAAATGTTGGAATTCTGGAAGGAGATCCAAACAGAGATATGTTTCCCGTTGAGTCATTCATTCAGACAGACGCAGCAGTAAATCCTGGAAACAGCGGTGGTGCTTTGGTGAATACGGGCGGACAATTGGTTGGAATTAATTCTGCTATTGCTTCCAATACAGGTTCTTATACCGGATATTCATTTGCAGTGCCGGTTAATCTGGCTAAAAAAGTGGTGAATGACCTGCTTGAATTCGGAAAAGTACAGCGGGCCTATTTAGGAGTAAGCATTCGCGATATTGATTCTAAGCTGATCGAAGAGAAAAAAATTACGGATACCAAAGGCGTTTATATCACAGGGGTTTCCCAGGAAGGTGCGGCAAACGATGCCGGGGTTCAGGAAGGAGATATCATTTTGAAGGTTGGCGAAGTGGATGTGGACAACGTACCTGAATTGCAGGAACAGATCGGTCATTATCGTCCGGGCGATAAAGTGGACTTAAAGATAAAAAGAAACGGCGAAGAAAAACTAATGGCGATTACTTTAAGAAGCAAAAGCGGTGATACGATGGTTGCCAAAACAGAAAAGAACGAAGTGTTTTCAATTCTTGGGGCGACTTTTGAACCGATTACTTCTGATGATATGAAACGGCTCAGTTTGAACCAAGGTGTGAAAATCACATCGCTTGATGCCGGAAAACTCAGAAGTGCCGGGATAAAAGAAGGGTTTATTATCACCAGTATTGATAAAAAGAAAATTGGCTCGCTGGATGATGTTAAGTCAGCACTCGAAAATAAAGAAGGTGGAGTTCTTATTGAAGGAGTATATGTAAATGGGATGAAAGCCTACTATGCATTTGGATTGTGATAATCAAATGAAATTCAATTCTATACAAGTTTAATTGAAATAGAAAGACTATTAAGAAGATAAGCAGTTATAATTTATTAGTTAAAAGGATAAAAGGCGTAACTTTGCACGCCTTTTTCCCGTACTAAGAGCCAACTTCTAACACAACAAGCAATTATGAGGCAACTAAAGATTACAAAATCCATAACAAACAGAGAAAGTGCATCACTTGATAAATATCTGCAAGAAATAGGAAGAGAAGGCCTGATCACTGCTGAAGATGAAGTTGCGTTGGCAAAACGTATTAAAGATGGGGAACAAAAAGCTTTAGAGACCCTTGTCCGTGCAAACCTTCGTTTTGTTGTTTCAGTTGCAAAACAATATCAGAACCAAGGTTTGAGCTTACCCGATCTCATCAATGAAGGAAATTTGGGTCTTATCAAAGCAGCAAAGCGTTTTGATGAAACTAGAGGATTTAAATTTATATCCTATGCTGTATGGTGGATACGTCAATCCATTCTTCAGGCATTGGCAGAACAATCACGTATTGTTCGTCTTCCCCTGAATCAGGTTGGAGCTTTGAATAAAATGAACAAGACGTTTTCCAAACTGGAACAAACCTATGAACGGGAGCCTACAGCGGAGGAAATAGCGAAAGAGTTGGATATTCCTGAAGATAAAGTTACTGATACACAAAGAGTATCCGGGCGTCATGTATCAATGGATGCACCCCTTCCTAATGCGGAAGAGAATTCATTAGCGGATTTGCTTGTTAATAAAGATGCCCCTCATGCCGATTTCTCGCTGATATCCGAATCATTGAAAAGAGAAATTGACAGGTCTCTTTCAACATTGACGGATAGGGAAAGGGATGTGGTTCGATTGTTTTTTGGATTGGGAGAACATCCTCACGGGCTAACCCTGGAAGAAATTGGCGCAAAATTCGATCTTACCAGAGAAAGAGTAAGGCAAATAAAGGAAAAGGCCATACGCCGATTGCGTCATAGTTCCCGAAGTAAATTGTTGAAAGCCTATCTCGGATAGTTGAAAAAATGAAGCCTCAAACTCCGACCGCAAAGACGATAAAATGCATCTTTGCGGTTGTTTTTTTTATGATCAACCAAACTTAAAAACATATGTCAGCAGAAACAATTTCAAAATCACCAGCCCCTTCAAAAAACGGCTATGAG
>JAHEYJ010000090.1:0-2576 GCA_023251675.1 Bacteroidota bacterium | reverse complement strand
CTTATCGGAATTATCGGCAACCTGTGGTTCGAAAAATCAGTGGAACTTATCTTGTTTCATAACGAACTCACAGACCGAAGCAGCAGTGAACTTTTAAACCTGCATTTGTATGCACAGAATATTGTAAAACAACCGATCACCATTCTGGATACACTTCTTATTGCAAGAGAAATCCAAAAACTTGAAATATCTCCTTCCCGGATCGATATCGGAAAACTATCGTCGGAATGGATCCAGGAAAAAGTAAAATATGGAAACAATTCAGCAAAATTTATTTCAGATAAGCTGAAAACATTTATCGGGATAGATAAATTGGTGCTGAAACCGAAAGATGTCGTTCTTTTTGGTTTCGGGCGGATTGGGCGTCTTGTTGCCAGGGAATTAATTTCCCAGGCCGGCAAGGGAGAACAACTTCGCCTCAGAGCTATCGTTACGAGAAATTATTCTGATACAGATCTGGTAAAACGAGCAGATCTTTTGAGAACCGATTCTGTGCACGGGCCATTTCCCGGAACAGTGGTTGAGGATTTTAAAAGACAGGCGCTCATTATCAACGGGCATACTGTTAAAATGATTGCTGCAAAGACTTTTGCCGATGTTGATTATACTTCGTATGGCATTCATGATGCATTGCTGATTGATAATACCGGAACGGTCCGCGACAGGGAAGGCTTAGGCAAACATTTGCTTGCTAAAGGAATAAGCAAAGTACTTCTGACTGCACCTGGAAAAGGAGATATTCCGAATATAGTTTTTGGAGTAAATCAGGAAAAATTTGATATCACTAATGAAAAAATATTTTCTGCAGCTTCTTGTACTACGAATGCAATTATCCCTGTTTTAAAAGTAATGGATGAAAAGATCGGCATCCTGAGCGGGCATATTGAAACGGTTCACTCGTATACGAACGATCAGAACCTGCTGGATAATTATCATAAGAAATACCGAAGAGGCCGTTCTGCTCCTTTGAACATGGTGATAACCGAGACCGGCGCTTCCAGCGCAGTGGCAAAAGTACTGCCCGGATTGAAAGGAAAACTTACGGCCAATTCGGTTCGTGTTCCTACACCGAATGTATCTCTCGCCATTCTCCACCTGGAAATCAGCAGAAAAGTGAATAAAGAAGAAGTAAACGAAATTATGCGCAATGCAGCCCTTCACAGCGAACTGGTGGAACAGATTCAGTACTGCTATTCAAATGAATTGGTTTCTACAGATGTCATAGGCAATCCCTGTGCTGCTGTTTTTGACAGCCAGGCAACCATTGTAGCAGAAACTGGCAATCGAATCGTATTGTATGTATGGTATGATAATGAGTACGGGTATACAAAACAGGTATTCCGCCTGGCTAAACTGCTTGCGGAGGTGATCCGGCTTCGCTATTATTAGGATATTGTTGTAAATAATTGTTGTATATTCGCGTCCTCAAAATCAATAATATGTCACAGATTTGCCAGATAACCGGTAAGCGCGCAATGGTCGGAAATAACGTTTCGCATGCCAATAACAAACGCAAGCGTGTATTCCTTCCTAACCTGAAGATGAAGCGATTCTTTCTGACGGAAGAAAACAAATGGATCACATTGAAGGTATCCCCTCAGGGAATGAAACATATAAACAAGAATGGTTTATATGCTTGTTTGAAAATATCCAGGGAAAGAGGTCTGATTAAGAAGTAATTTGAAATGTTTTCATTTCTCCATAATGCCCCGAAAGTTTTCGGGGCTTTTTTATTTTGGGCACCTTTGCTTTTGTCAGCACAGGAATTACCAAAAGGAGATATAAAATCTTCTTTCGAAAATTTATACGATACGGATTTACCATCTCCTGATTTTCATTCAGGGAGAAGAGAGGCTTTACGCAAACTCATGAGCGACAGCACGGTTGCTGTATTTTTCGCTTCTACAGTTAAAACCCGTTCCAACGATGTGGAATTTGAATATCATCAGGATCCCGACTTTTATTATCTGACCGGTTTGCAGGAAGAAGATGCAATGATTTTGATCTTTAAAAATGAAATTCAGTTTGACGGATTTTCAACCAATGAGATCCTTTTCCTGAAAGAACGTAACCCGAAAACAGAACGCTGGACAGGGAAACTGATTGGTATTGATGGAGCAAAACATGATTTGGGAATCAAGCAATGCCTACCCAACAGTTCTTTTTCTGAGTTCAAAATAGATTTTTCAAAATTCAAATACGTATACTTCTCAGAGCAAAAAAAAGAAAATGAAAGTGATCTGCAAAAACAATTTTTTAAAAAGCAGCCCTTGAATACGGATACCTATGCAATTAAGGAAATGATGTCAAAATTACGCGAGATTAAAACAAACGAGGAACTCGAATTGATGCGGAAAGCGATAAATATTACTTGCGAAGGAATAAAAGAAGCAATGAAAGCCATTGAGCCGGGAATGGCCGAATACGATGCGGAAGCCATTGTAGAATATGTTTTTAAAAGCAAGGGCGCTGAAGATGTAGGTTATCCTTCCATTATTGGCGGAGGAGAAAATTCTTGTATACTGCACTATGAAACAAACCGGAAAAAGTTAACAGGGAAAGACCTGCTGGTTTGT
>JAHEYJ010000089.1 GCA_023251675.1 Bacteroidota bacterium | reverse complement strand
AATCCGGGGTTCAAAAAAATCGCGCCATCGCTCTGCAAACATCTCAAGGGCAAAACCTGCTTTCATTTTAAGAAAGAGGAAGACCTCAATGAAAAAGAATTATCTGCACTTCTGAAAAAAGGAGTAGAGGCGTGGAAGAAGGCGGGCTATATGAAATAAAAAAGCCGAAGAATATTTCCCCGGCTTTTTTATGAGATGTGCCAAAAGTCTTTTATTTCTTTTTCAGAGCAGGCGGGGTATATAACATTGTTTCGTGAGCTTTATTTTGCAAAGGACCCATCGCTGGAGCAAACCGCTCAGAAGAATATTTTGAAAGCGTTCCGTCAGGAAGAACTTCATCCGCACGATTTGCGGCAATGTGGTAAGCAAAGCTTGCATTTGATTTTCCTCCGTCAAGTTCCACTACATCGAAACCATTTTGTGTTTTATTGGCCACAAATACACCTTTGCAATCACCCTCCAATTGAATGAAAACACGAAGATCGTGCTTGTCGTTCACAATAATATTCTTAGAGAGAACGGGATCTAAAGTAACATGTGCAGCGCCATTGACTAACGTCCCTTTGCCATAATCTTCAAATAATATTTCAGGTGCTTCGGGGCAGGTCAGGTAAACATATTTTTCATTCAAGTCTTTTACAATTGTACTCACGGCTCCGTTTCCGGAAATTTTTCTTGCAACGTTACCGGTAGTCATATGTCCGACATAGGCAAAAGAACCGCCGCCGTTAGTAGAAAAATACCCTCCGGCTCTGTCAATGGTTGTAGTGGCAGAAGATGAATAGCCATATACGCCGGTAGTTAATCCAGTTCCTGCAAGGCCTGATCCGCCAACAGCTAAAGTATTAACAGTAATGTTATTTCCTGCTGCTGCAAACCCGGTACTTGTTCCTGCGGTTGAAGCAAAAGCAACACCACCCATAGTGGTTCCATTGGCAGCGATACCCGATCCGCCAACAATGATGGTTCCTGTGGCAATTGCATTTCCAATACCGATAACACCGGTACCCGCTGCATTATTGTTTTTTCCTCCTGTTCCTACTACATTTGTTCCGTTGCCCAATCCATACATTCCGTTTCCAGAAGTAGAAGAACCAAAAACGCCTGTTCCTGAAGAAGAAGATCCAACAACTCCCGATCCGGCACCTCCATTTTCTCCATAAACACCAATACCGGTAGCATTGGATACATAACCATTTATTGCATAATCACCAATGGCAGTGATTGTTCCTGCATAACCATTTCCATAAGATGAAAATACGTCTCCGGCTTGAGCCGTAGGGGCGTTCACAATCACATTTCCACCGAGCAAGGCACGCATTCTTTCAACATTACTTGTCTTAGTTACAAAATCTTGTCCATCAGTTGTACCAACAAAGTTTGTTGCTGGTGAAGTACCTGCATTACCCAAAATCCACCAGGCGGTTGTGGTCGGCCCGGTTGGTCCGGTAACTCCTGTAGCTCCGGTTGCACCTGTAGCTCCGGTTGCGCCTATTCCAGTCGGTCCAGTCGGCCCTGTATCACCAGTAGCACCAGTAGCGCCGTTAGTTCCTGCAGTTCCGGTTGGCCCGGTAGCACCCGTAGCTCCCGTAGCACCGTTAGTCCCTGCTGTGCCAGTTGGCCCAGTTGGTCCCGTAATACCAACACTTCCTGAAGCACTGCTGCACAAAGATTTCCATGAAGTTGTATAAAAACAGAAACACATTGAATCGGTATTGTAAATCATAAGCCCATTAGCCGGAGAAGCAATGGCGTTCATTTGAGTAGTTGTAAGGCGGGGAATTAATACGCCTTTGGTAGATGAAGTTACATCCAGCATGGATGAAGCATTGGGTGTCAGCGTGCCGATACCCACGTTATTATTTTGCCCATTACTGAAGTGAGGGAATAAAAATAACAAGGAGATAACTCCTGCTGCAGATAAAAATCTTTTCTTCATGTAAATAGTTTTATTCATTTTGAGCCATTGCATTTAATTGCTGCATTGCTAATGGCTAAACGTAAAGGCAAAGATAGAATAAAAAAGAGATAACAAAAACTGAAAACCGATAAATTTCTGGCAATTACGATCTACAAGCCGATATTGATTCCCATACTTATCTGCGGATTTTGTATATATCCCTGATCATTAAGATTCCAAAGGCACATCAAGTTGAGGGAGGAATTGCCCATATGCTGGCGAAGGCCGCCTCCTACCCAAACATTTTGAATAAAAAACCGGCTGTTATCAAGCGGCGTATTCCAGTTGCCGTTTAATAATTCATATTCCGCATGAGCAAAAAGAAAGTCTGTAATTATATAATGGCTGAAGATATCACCCCCGTAAATATTAAAATTGATCGGGGGAAGAAACCTTTTATCGGAAATGTACATATACGTTGCGCCAACTCCCATTGAAAATTTCTCTGTTAACTTATATCCGATCTGAGGATTGAGATTGACGTTTGAGCCGGAGGAGCCGAACCATAACCCGATCCCGCCGCCACCATATATTTTGCTGGTGCTCCAGAAGGGTTCCTTCGGCTTTTCGGTTTTTGGAGCGGGAGGATTAAAATCCTGAGAGAAACAATAAGTAATTGACAGCAGACAACAGGCAATTAAAAGAAGATTTTTTTTCATTTCGTATTTTTCGTACGTTTTCGTTTTTCAAAGATTAATTTGCAGTTGATCCACTCATTATCAAAAACAGTGCTGTATTTTTTATAAAAACGGATAGCCGGTTCGTTCCAGTTTAAAACCTGCCATTCCAGTTTTCTGACTTTCTTCTTTTCAGCTGCCGAAATCACTTCATCAAATAATTTTTTACCGATCCCTTCCCCGCGCATGGATTCAGTAACGATGATATCATCAAGGTAAATGCATCTTCCTTTCCAGGTAGAATACTTGATGTAGTACAGGGCAATTCCCATGATCTTCTTTTCTGCATTTTCAGCAACAAAGCAGTCATACACTTTTTCTTTTCCGAATCCATCCCGTTCCAGCTCTTTCAATGTGACTTTTACTTCTCCGGGTGCTTTCTCATACCTGGCGAGTTCTTTTATGAGTGAAAGTACAGAGGGTAAATCCTTCTTTCTTGCTTTGCGAATTGTAATTTTTTTCACAATACGAAAATACAAATAACAAAAATCACCATAGGCTTTTCTTTGTACATAATTCGTATATTCGTCCTTCATTCGTAATTCGTAAAATATGAGAATTAAGACACTCGGGCAATTTATCATTGAGAAGCAGGCCGATTTCCCCTATTCAAAGGGAGAGCTTTCGAGATTGCTGCGTGATATGGGAATTGCTGCTAAAATTGTTCACCGTGAAGTAAATAAAGCCGGGCTTGCCGATATTCTGGGCATGACCGGAGAAACAAATATACAAGGAGAGCAGGTGAAAAAACTGGACATTTTTGCAAATGAACAGTTTATTGCAGCGCTCCAGGCCGGGGGTGAATGCTGTGCGATCGCTTCCGAAGAGAACGAAGAAATAATTCCTGTAGTCAACGAAGTTTCCAAGAATGCCAAATACGTGGTGGCCATGGACCCGCTTGACGGTTCTTCCAATATTGATGTGAATGTTTCGGTCGGGACAATTTTTTCTGTTTACAGGCGCATTTCGCTTGCCGGTGCCGGAACGAACGAAGATTTTCTTCAGCGTGGAACCGAGCAGGTAGCAGCGGGGTACATCATTTACGGATCCTCTACCATGCTGGTGTACACTACAGGTAAAGGAGTGAATGGATTTACCCTTGATCCTTCCATCGGGGAATTCTGCTTGTCGCATCCCAATATGAAAATTCAAAAGCTGGGCAAGACCTATTCAATCAATGAAGGCTATTATGTTCATTTTCCGGATGGAGTGAAAAAATTTATCAAATACTGCCAGGAAGAGGATGTAAAATCGCATCGCCCGTATTCTTCCCGTTACATCGGCTCAGCCGTGGCTGATATTCACCGTAATCTTATAACCGGAGGAATTTTTATTTATCCCATCACCTCTCAAAATCCACAGGGAAAACTACGCCTGATTTACGAATGCAATCCGCTGTCATTTATCATTGAACAGGCGGGTGGAAAAGCAACGGACGGCTTTAAACGGATCCTCGACCTTGAACCGAAATCAATTCATCAGCGCACGCCTTTCTTTATCGGATCACCTGACATGGTTGATATTGTACGGGATTTCATGGCGAAGTATTCTGCAGTGAATGTTTAAGGCCGGCTATTATCCCTGCGATTAAAGGTCCAGCTTCACGACTTTTCTTTTATGATCTCCTGGAATGATTTATTCCTGATTTTGCTTTCCAGCCACGTAGCCACATCAAAATATTTTAAAATGTAATGATGCGCTTTATCGTAAGGTAATTTTTCAATTTCTTTTTTTACCTTGGTGAATGCTTCTTTTTCGGAAAATGAATCGCCGGGCGATTTATTGTCTTTTCCCGGTTGAGGTGTTTTACGCAGCAGGTCAACCATGACGGTTTCGATCTCGGAAACATGATCCCTTTTCTTTATGAACCGGTTAAATGATTTAACAAGATGAGGAAGAATTTCGTGGTGGCCTGAATCGTAATGCGTGATCAGGTAAAAAATATTTAAAAAATACTGCGCTTCCGGGTTTGCCGAGACATCAAATTCGTTTCGAAGAATATTCTGGAAGTGAATGCTTTGTTTCAGATTACCAATGTAGAAGAAGGAGATGGATATATTCATCAGTAATCCGATCTTTTCAAAATTGCTCATTTCCGCCTGGTGTGTTTCATATTCATTGATAATGACAGGAAGTTTTTTCTCCAGCTCTCTTATTTTTTTAGTATGGCAAAGGAAATGAAGGGTTGTGCTGTTGTGCAAGTAATAATATTTCGCACGAAGGGAATGGGTTTTTGCAAAAGCAGAAGTCTCACTCAGCCGGTGCAGGTACTTTTGTGCCTCTTCGAACTTTCGCTGCTCGCAGCGAACATAAAACAGATTGCTGAGAAGTACCATGTACATCTTGATATTGTTTTTCAATTGCAGCGAGGAGGAAGAACAGAGGAGGATTGCTTTTTCCCCTTCTGTACAGGCCGGTTCAAGATTCCGGCAAGCATAGTGATAGAAAAACTTTGCTTCGTAAATCCGGAGCTTTCCGGAAAAGGGCTTAATGTCTTCGGTTCTTCTGAAAAACGAATGATGCATCAGCTTTTTCCCCTGTTCAAGAAATTTCCTGTTCCTCGTCTGGTAATACTGATTGAACAAGCTCACCATCTGAAGGCTGAGGCTCCGGCACTGGATCGCAGCGTTCATCAATTCGGAAGTTTTGATGGCTTGCGAACTTAATTTTTCAAGACCATGGAGATCGTATTTTTCCAGGTAAGCATTGAATTCCCATAACGTGTCTATTTCCAGTAAGGCGTGGAACAGGTCAAGTTCAGCGGCCTCTTTCCGCGCTTTGCGAAGCAGTTTCATGGATTGATCGTACAGCCCTTTTTTCTGGAGCACCTCCGCCCTGAAGATATTTCTCCGTACCGACGAATGAATGCTGGCATCCCGGTGAAAAAATTCAAGTGAATCCAGTATTTTTGAATAGAGATAATTTTTTGCAACCGGCAGTTGCCGCAGGAAGGCCTGCCCCTGGAATTTTTTTCTCAGCGCATCTTCATCATACACTTTTTCAGCCGCAATGGCATCAAACAGCCGGAGGTATTGATTATCCTCCTTGCCGTGGAGATCTGAAAATTTCTTAAAGTAGCGCTTCTCCGTTTTGCTCAGCGACTTGATCAGCAGGAACAAATCATCAGAGGGTGTTTTCATCAGCTCTTATTTTTGAATTTGACCGGCATCGGTTGATCCGGTTCAGTCCATCGTTTGTTCTATAGACCTCTAAGATATGAATAATATATCCGGGATAAATAAAAAATAATCTGCAAGAGATAGATATTCCTGCTATGAAATACGGGTTCTGCTTTATCCCCTTAAGGCTTTTACCGTGTTGCCATAGTCAATAAAGAACTAATCTATTTTAATTTATTTTTTGCCAATCAGGACAAAGTTTAGTTACTTTATACCTGAAATCATACCATGCGTAACAGCCCGATTTTTTTAACTCATATTTAACTTAACCCCCATGAGAATTCTACGATTAATTTTATTTCTTTTTATTTTATTTCGAGCAGGCAGTTCGGCTCATGCCGCGTGGTGCAGTGCGGCAAATTTATACAACGCAGGAACGGCAACTCCAACCGACATTTCCAATTCTGCTGCGGCAACCTATACCGTTACAGGAGCCAGCAAGAACGGGAAAAGAGTTTACTGGTCGTTTACCGCTACGAACGGCGTTACGTATCATTTTGATCTGAGTCAAAGCACTTCCAATGATGATACCTATATGAATATTTACAACAATACAGGCGGGCTTGGAAACGGAACCTCCGTTGCAAGCAATGATGATTTTAATACGTATTCAGATGATAATAATGGTTTTGCAGGAGGAGCGCCAATCTACTATCCATTGCCTGCCACAACTAAGTCCGGATTAAACTGGACTTGTGCTGCGACAGGAACGTATTATGTGAGCATTACTTTAAATGGCGGAACTACTTGTGATGTATTGACCAATAATGGCAACCTGGTTTTAAATTGCTACTACAATGCCGGTTCCTGCGGAGGAACAATTAATTTACCGTTCACTGAAAATTTTTCTGCCTGGGGAAATTGCTGGACGTCCAACCGGACTTTACTGACCGGATCGGGAAGCAGCAGTACCGCGTGGGAGGTTTGGGGATCCGGCGATGCAACCGCAAGCGGTGCTGCAGGCGCCAATTCTCCTGAAGCTGTACTGGCGGGAAATCAATCCTGTTCAGGATGTACAGAAGCGCTGACCTATACGTTGCAGCGTCCCATCAATACAACCGGTGTTGTGGGCCTGCAGTTTTCATTCGTGCATACTTTATATACAACTGCCGGCAGTGATGCAGCCAATGGTTCGGTCAATGGTACGATGTATCTGGAAACCGCAACCAGTCTGGCGGGGCCATGGACTGCCCGATGGACGCAGGCGTATGCGGGTAATGCCGGCACATCGGCATTGACCAAAATTTATGAAGGCGCCGCAGTCACAACCGCTTCTTTTAATCCAGGCAGCGCTACACTTTATATGCGGTTCCGGATTGACGGGGTAATGTATAAAATATATCAATGGCACATCGACAACAAACCCAATGCGCCGACTCTTCTTCCGGTGGAGCTGACGAAGTTCAACTGCAAAGTAATCAGCAATACACAGGTACAATTGAATTGGGAAACCGCTTCCGAAATCAACAACGATTATTTTGAAGTTGAACGTAGCGCGGATGGCAGTACGTGGGAAGAGCTTGGAAAAGTACAGGGAGCCGGAAATTCTTCCACGATAAATGATTATTCATTTACGGATGAATCCCCTTATTCCACCAATCAACCGATCACTCACTCAACCCTCTTCTATCGTCTCAGGCAAACCGACTACAATGGAGGCTTCGCCTTCTATGGCCCTCTTTCAGTAAAACTTTCGGCTCCCGATAAATGGGAGTTGATCCTGAAAAATCCTGCCGGCGATCAGCTTTCAGGAACTTTTTATTCCAACGAGGAAACAGGAACAATTATTGAAATTTTTGATTTACAGGGAAGACTTATTAAAAAAGAAAACAGGAGCACAGCGAAAGGTGCTAACCTTTTGAATATGAACATAAGTGGAATTACCCCGGGAACGTATGTGATCAAAATATACAATGCCAACAATTTCATTGTCTCAAAGTTCCAGAAAATGCAGGAATGATTTTTCAATATATTTTAATGAAATACATATATTAATATTAAATTTAAGCCTTCGATTTGGAACTGCTTTTTGCTCTGTGGTATAGTTATTATGAATTAGAATTTGAAAACCGGGTAATATTTGATAAGAATTTTATTTAATGAAAAGGATATTCTTCTTTTTTTTCGTTAGCGCTTTCTACTCATGCATTGTGCTTGCTCAGACGGAAAGTTGGACCGCTTCTCCGGATACGAAACGTTTCATCGAAAACAAATCTCAGTTTGATGGAAAAGATAAACTGCCCGGCCTGCCTGCCGGACAGGCAGGTTCAAAAATTCTTTTTGGTATTGATCAGAATGGAACGCAGATCTTTTTTACCAAACAAGGATTGACGTATCGTTTTGATGTCAAACAAAAAAAAGATAAAGAAGAAACAGAAAGCGAACAAGCAAACAGGAAGAAAAAATTGACGGCTGAAGCGTGGGCTGCGCGTGAAAAAGAGGAGCGCAGCGTGAAAATTGAAACCGATATGGTTCGTATGCAATGGGAAAATTCAGATCCCAATGCTGAACTTATTGCAGAAGATAAAACGGATGATTATTTCAGCTATACAAATTCCGAAGGAAAAAATATCAACTACATCGGCGGGTATCAAAAATTAGTTTACAAAAATATTTATCCGAATATAGATGTTGAATATGTTTTCCATCCGCAGGAAGGCATCAAATATTCCATCATCCTTCACCCGGGCGCAGATGTCTCGCAGGTGAAGATGAACTACTCAAACGCAAAAAAAATATTTTCTGATAAAAGCGGCAACATTCATATTTCCACATTATTTGGCGATATCATTGACCACGCACCGGTTTCTTACTATGAAAACCACGAATCTGTTTCTTCGAAATTTCAACTAACAGGCAATTCTGTTGCATTTAAGATAAATCCAACATCCAACATCCAACATCCAACATCCATCATCATTGATCCCTGGGTGCAGACTCCAACACTAACAAATTCAAACGGTGTTTGGGAATGTGAGCGGGACGGAGCTGGCAATGTTTATATCATCGGAGGTGATTCTCCAATGAAGCTTTTAAAATACAATTCTTCAGGAACCATTCAGTGGACCTATTCCACTCCGTATGATACGGCAAACGATTGGCTGGGAACTTTCGCTACTGATTTAGCAGGAAACAGTTATGTGACTTCAGGATCAATAGCTGCCATGCAAAAGATAAATACAAATGCGGGATTAGTTTGGAACTTTCCTGCACCCACACAGAGCACGGACGAGTATTGGAGCCTGGCTTTTAATTGTGACCAGACAGAACTGATAGCGGGTGGAACAAGTGGAACCGGCGCCCCTTTCAACTTATACGGTTGTATCTTTGAAATCAATACAAATAATGGTGTCATTATAAACAAAAAGCAAGTGAGGTTTATGTTTAATAATCCCCCCCCCTATATAAATGAAGCGAGGTCAATAACCTCTTCTCCTAATGGTGGTACTTATTATCTGACATTAGATACAACAGGATGTATAAATTCGTTGTCTTTTAATTCAATTTTTAATGTTAGCAGTGGATATGGTTTTGCTTATAAATGCGAAAACTTTCGTCCGAATAATGGCAATGCAGGTGTAAAAGCAATTAAGGCAAATGGAAATTTTGTTTATACTCAAAATGGCAGCAACATTCAAAAACGCTCACTCATTACTGGTTCTGTTTTAGGAAGTGCAGCAATTCCGGGAGGTGTTTCAATTACAGCATATGGCGGCAAATATCAAGCAGGCAACAGCGGTATTGATATTGACAGTTGCGGAAATGTTTATGTGGGTTCTGCCAATTCAATAATAAAGTATGATGCCAATCTGAATTTACTCACATCTCTTTCTCTTCCGTTCGCTGTGTATGATGTAGCTGTAAATAAAAACGGAGAAGTAGTAGTTGCAGGCGCAACGGGAACAAATGCAAGCACATCAAGAACCGGTTATGTGCAATCCATCAATATGGGCGCCTGTGCATCAATGGATACGTTGTGCATCGATTCGTTAGCGGTTTCCGCTCCCAATTATTCGATTTCAGCTGGCTGGAATTTGATTTTAGAAAACACTTCTAATAATTATATCAACGGAACTTTAATCGCTCCTGAAAATTCAGAATTGCAGGTGGGTGTTATTGACTTGCAGGGGAAAATCATCCGCCAAAATAAATTCTTTGCGACACAAGGCGCCAATTCGATCAAAATGGATGTAAGTGGAATAGCGGACGGATTGTATTTGCTTAAAATCACGGGCGATAAACTTCACGGTGTAATTATTAAAAAATTCATTAAAAGATAAATAAATTCAAGTATCATGAAAAAACTTTTACTTTTTTTCTTCGTCGTTCTCGCACTCCCCCTCTTTTCGCAAAACAATGCTGCAGGCTGGAAAACCAATTTTGGCGAATCGCAGAAACGCTTCATCGAAAACAAATCCCAGTTTGACGGAAAAGATAAACTGCCTGATTCAAAAATTCTTTACGGGATCGACCAGAACGGTACGCAGATCTTTTTCACCAAACAAGGATTGAGCTACCGTTTTGATGTAAGACAAAACAAGGATAAAGAAAAATCAGAAAAAGAAGAAGTGAGCCGGAATAAGATGACGGCTGAAGCGTGGGCTGCGCATGAAAAAGAAGAACGCAGTATGAAAATTGAAACGGATGTGGTACACATGCAATGGGAAAATTCAAACCCGGATGTACAGGTGATTGCAGAGGAGGTGGCACCTGATTATTTCAGTTATACTATAGGAAAAGAAAACATCAATTATATCAAGGGCTATAAAAAACTTATTTACAAAAATCTTTATCCCGGCATTGATGTGGAATATATTTTCCCGGGTGGAAAAGAAGGAGTAAAATATTCGCTCATCCTTCATCCCGGGGCGGATGTATCGAAAGTGAAAATGAACTATTCGAATGCGAGAAAAATATTCTCTGATGATAGCGGCAATATTCATATCACCACATTATTTGGTGATATCATAGATCACGCACCTGTTTCTTACTATGAAAACCACGAATCGGTTTCTTCGAAATTTCAACTGACCGGCAATTCTGCTGCATTTAAGATAAATCCAACTTCCAACACCCAGCATCTAACGTCTATCATCATTGACCCCTGGACTCAAACGCCAACGTTACCCAATTCGAACGGTGTATGGGAATGTGAAGTGGACGGTGCCGGCAATGTTTACATCATTGGCGGATGCATGCCGATGAAGCTTTTGAAATACACGAGTGCCGGTGCTCCGGTTTGGACCTATACGACACCGTGGGATACAGCAAACAACTGGCTCGGAACACTTGCCACCGATCTGGCAGGTAACAGTTATGTTACTTCAGGTTCTATAGCTGAAATGCAAAAAGTAAGCCCGGCCGGTGCCATGGTTTGGAATTCTCCCGCACCGTTGTTCAGTTCCGATGAATACTGGACCATTTCTTTCAACTGCGATCAAACGATGCTGGTCGTTGGCGGAACAACAGGAGCATTTATAAATTTAGAGGGTGCTATTTTTAATATTAATACGGCTAATGGAAGTGTCATTGGATCTCCACAGATTGTTGGTGCTATGTTTAACACGATCCCACCTTATATAAATGAGGTCAGGACACTTACGGCCAGCAAGAATGCACGGTATTATTATCTGACGCTGGACACGATCGGGTGCATCGATCAAAATTTTGCTTGCACATCCAATCCAATATTTGAAGTAAGCAGCGGGTACAAACTATCTTATAAATGCGAAAACTTCCGGCCTAATAATGGAAATGGAGGAATAAAATCAATAAGGGCAAACGGAAATTTTGTTTACACGCAGAACGGGACCAATGTACAGAAACGCTCGCTGGCTACCGGGGCGGTTATTACCACTGTAGCCATTCCGGGCGGCGTTTCCACAGGTTCTCTCGGAAGAAATGTGGTGGGAAACAGCGGGCTGGATATTGACAGCTGCGGAAATGTTTACGTGGGTTCAGCGAACCAGGTGGTCAAGTACGATGCAAACCTGAATATGCTTTCTTCTACGCCTACGACGTACGTTGTTTCGGATGTTGCTGTAAGTTATGGAGGTACTGTTATTTCCTGCGGAACAACCGGAACTTCCGCCAGCACTTCAAGAACCGGATATGTACAGTCAGCCAGTATGGCCAACTGCGAGCCGATGACATTGGTTTGCTGCAATACGAATATCTGCAATGCAGGCCCTTTCTGTGATACCGATCCTCCGCAAACATTGTCATCTTCGCAATCCGGAGGGACATGGAGCGGAACTGGAATTACCAATGCATCCACCGGAGTTTTCAGTCCTGCTGTTTCAGGCACCGGAACGTTTACGATTACTTATGCTCTTTCTTGTGGAAACGGTACCATGCAGATTGTTGTTAAAAGCTGCCTTGCTCCAAGTGTTTGTCTTGAATCAAATGGAGATCTGACAGCGCAAGGAGGTTCGGGTCCGAACTACGTGTGGCAGGTTCAGGGTACCGCCAACGATTGCAGTGCTTGTTTTGTTCCGGCATTGTGCCAGCCTCCGGCTCCCAATTGTCCTCAGATAATAACAACATGGTCTACCTATTCAACTTCAACTACTGCAACGCCCCCCGGAACATTTCCGATCAGGGTTCAGGATGCATCGGGCAATACCTACACGATAACATCCACCGCGGGTTTGCCTTCGTGTTCTGCAACGCTGAACGTTACTTCCACGCACGTGAATCCGAATTGTTTCGGACAATGTACCGGAACTGCAACCGTAACGGCCAGCAGCGGTACGTCTCCTTACACGTATGCATGGTCGCCCAGCGGCGGAAACAGTTCAGCCGCTACCGGACTTTGTGCCGGAGCATATACAGTTCTTGTCACAGATGCGGCCAGCACGACTAAAACCACTACGATAACCATTTCACAGCCTGTTGCACTTACGGCAACGGCCAGTGTTACTTCAGCGAGTTGCGGAAGCGGAGGAACCGCAACTGTGGCGGCAGCAGGAGGAACTCCTACCTACACGTATGCATGGGCACCGAGCGGTGGAAATGCCGCAACTGCCAGCGGATTGACAGGAGGAACTTACACAGCAACGGTAACGGATTCGAAAGGATGTTCTTCCACGACCACGGTTTCCATTAACACCGCCAGCGGCGGAACGGTGAGTGTGAATGCACAGACTATATTATGTAACGGAAACAATTCAACGGTTGCAGCAAGTATGAGCGGCGGAACAAGTCCATTCACCTATGTATGGTCCGGCGGGCAATCCACTTCTTCAATTACAGTTCCTGCTGGAAATTATTCGGTGACGGTTACCGATGCGAACGGTTGTACTTCAGCCCAATCGGTTTCGGTTACACAACCGGCGGCGCTTACTACGAGTGTTTCTGCTACAGGAACCAAC
>JAHEYJ010000088.1 GCA_023251675.1 Bacteroidota bacterium | reverse complement strand
AAAAAAATGGCCGCATTAATTAAGATCGCCCCGCACTGCGCCGGCTCGCCCATGTTGAATACGTAAAAGGAGTACACCAATAAAGGAATCCCCAGCGCTGCCAGTGAAAAAGAAAGATACGCCAGCAGGTTGCTGAATAATTTTCCTTCAGTTAATACCGGTACTAACTGGTGGCTGGCGCCCAGTATCATCATCGTACCCCAGCCCAGCGCCAGGAGATGCGTAATGGCAAGCGTGTCCGGATGAAAATAATGTTGTGTAAATGCAGCGGATGAAACAAGGAGGAGTAATGTTGCAGCGAGGAATGATAACGCGGCATAGGCATAAAACGGCAGGACTACTTTCCATGAAGTATTTTTAGAAAGGGGGCTGGTACCTGCAGATGACATATCAGGATTTAAAGATCAGCAGGTGCACTTCATTCTCACCAATCTCTTTTATTCTGTAATCAAATTTTCTTTCTGCCAGTTCAGGAAGCAGAAAAACAGGAATGCGTTTGTGGTGCACAAACAATGCGGTTCCGGGCGGCAGCGTATCGAGCGCATCCAGTATGTTCAACATGGGTTGCGGCATTTCAAGTTCACGGACATCAATGGTTTGTGTTCTGTCTTTAAACCGCAGCCGTATTTCATCCCAGCCTTTTGTGGCATCCGCAGCAGGCGCCGGGCCGATCGGGGCGGTTCCGGATTGTTTGTAAAAATAGGTCTCCACAAGATTAGGATCTATGTTATCTGTATACGTAACAAACCCTTTTTTCTCCAGCATTTTTATTAACGGTATCGGCTCAAACGTGTTGATGATCTTCAATGTCTGCCCGGCTTGAATGGTTTGGATCTTTTCAAGGATGATGTTCAGCGGATCGGTTCCCGCAGCAAGTACAGGACGGACATCCAGGTCAACAACCTGGTCTTTTTTTATTGAAGTAATGAAATCCGGTAATTCCTTTTTTTCTTCCATAAGAGGTTTAGTGATGTTGTCAATTTCAAAACCCAGTGGTTTCAGTTTAGTAAAAAAATCATTTACGCTGCACCCGGATATCTTTGATGCCATTGAAATGCTGGCTCTTCCTGACATTAGTTTCCGCAGCAGAGGATTGCGCAGCTTTTCAAACTTAGGGCTGATGCTGATAATGGCTTCCAGCGCATCGGGATGCTGCTTTAAGATGGCGGCTATTTTGGTATTGGCGTTTATTTTATACATGTAATTAAATATAATTGTTCGTTCTGCAAGTGGTACAGATAACAGATCGTTTGCAGATTTACAGATCTACAGCCATGTGTATCATCTGCAAATCAGTATGAATCAGTTATCTGTACGGTTCAATTCCTTCTCTATTGCCAGCGCTTTCGGAAACAAAATATTATTTTCCAGGTGGATGTGCGTGTGCAGGTCGTCTTCAAATTCTTCCAGCATCCGGTACAACAAACTGTAACTGGCACAGGCATCCTGCGGCAATGAAAAATTCGCGCTGAGCGTCCGTATCTCATCCATATTTTTGCCGACCATCTCATGTTCCATCTCCATCATGTTGATTGGGCCCTGCACCGATCCCAGGGAAGAGGACTTCACAGGCGAGGCGTTGTTCTTTGATGCAACGATCTCTTTAATATAGGGAAACAAAATCTTTTCTTCCTTCATCATGTGAGCTGTTAACTCCGCATTTACCGCTTCCACCAATTCGTGAATGGGTAACAATTCAGGATGATGCTCTCCGTGCACTTTTGCCACTTTCGCCGCATAACCTCTCAGTTCCGGCAGTGTTTTTTTAACATAAGTGTGATGCGTATTTACAATATAATCCGCCAGGAAATCCAAACTCCATTCGTTGTAGGGTAATGGACGGGAAGGGGATGCTGATTTATCCGCTTCCTGCAATTCTTTTTCTATCAAGGTAACATCCAATCCTTTTTCAGCGCAGGCCTGTTTGACGGTTTTCTTTCCGCCGCAGCAAAAATCAAGTCCGTGCTTTTTAAATATTTGCGCTTTGCGCAGGTCTTTGGCGGCAATCGCTCCAAGCGTTTCATCGTTTTCACCCTTAATGCGTTTGGTGATGCGAACTTTCCACGATTCGGGGCCTTCTTCCAGGTATTACCATACAAAGGCGTTCCCACGCTCGCCCAACAGCTGGTAATACAACGGTTTCGGATCGTGGTCGTTATGAATGGTTAAACTCGTTCCCTCCTCCAGTGCATCGTAACGCAGGAAGATGGTAGGATGCTTTTGTCTTGGCTCGAGCAAGGTGACGTTCAGGATATTTTCTTCTAAGGTTTCCATAGTGTTTTATAGTTTGATTGTGTTTGTTCTTTCTGTAAAGATACAAATTTTATTGAATAAAAGTATTAAAATACTTTTATTGATAATAATCTTACAATACCGTGACAAAGCCGTCCGGGAAAGAAAGAGGAAGTTGAAATGAAGCGTTTCCTTTTAAGCCGTACCGGATGCTGCCGAGCAGGGGTCTTACGACTTGGTGTTGATCTTGTCTTTTATGAACGGCAGGATCTTTTCTTTACCTGCCGGATCGAACCAGGTGATGGTTTTATCTTTTCGGAACCACGTCATCTGGCGTTTGGCGTAGTTGCGTGTATTTTGTTTGATGAGTTCAACCGCGCGGTTCCGGTCGGTCTTGCCTTCAATAAAATCAAACAGTTCTTTGTAACCTACGGTATGAAGTGAGTTGCGGTGTTTATGTTCGGCAAGTGATTTCACTTCTTCCAGCAATCCATTCTGCATCATTTCATCCACGCGTTTGTTAATTCTTTCGTAAAGTTCCGCCCGGCCGAGTTCCAGCCCGATCTTTATTGTTTCGAATTTCCGCTGTTCCTTTCCGCCGGATAGCAATTCGGAATATTTTTTTCCGGTCTTGATACAGACTTCAATGGCGCGGATCAGGCGGTGAGGGTTCTTAATATCAACCTTATTATAATATTCCGGATCTAATTTCTTCAGCCGTGCCTGTAGCGTTTCAATTCCCACATCCCGGTACACCTGGCTCATTTCTTCCCGCAGTTCTTTATCGGCAACCGGCAATGGATCAAACCCGCTGCAAATGGCGTTGATATAAAGTCCGGATCCGCCGGCCATCACGGCGATTTTATTTTTCAGGAAAATAGTCTCCAGTACGTTCAGTGCATCGCGTTCAAACATCCCGACATTGTAATCATCCGTAACGGAGAGGGAATTGATGAAATGATGTTTTACCTGTTTGAGTTCCGCTTCCGTTGGCTTTGCAGTTCCAATGTTCATTTCACGGAAGAACTGGCGGGAGTCGGCTGAAATGATTTCAGCGCCAAATGCTTTCGCCACTTCAATGGCAAGAGCGGTCTTTCCGACAGCCGTGGGGCCAAGGATTACGATCAGGAAGTTATTGGGCAATGGATATTAGATGTTAGTGGTTGGATATTGGATTGCTGAATGTAACAAATAATAAACGAATAGAAGAGGCTAAATGAATCTAAGGTTCCTCTTCTTCCAATCCAGGCTCCTCTTCGGCAGGATCTTCACCTTCTTCACCTTCCGTTTCTTCTTCGCTTTCTACGCCTTCAACGGCTTTCAGATCATCCGGGTCCAGGGAAATAATTACATCGTCTTCATCTACATCTTCAGCGATCACTTCCACAACCGGTTCTTTGTAGTCATCAGCCATCTCGGCAGGTTTTACGGCATCTTCTTCTTCAACAGGGGGAGGAATGGGAAGAGCAGAGGGCTTGTGCTGGAGCGGCGCAGTGCCGGAAGATTTAATGCAAATGGGATAATCTTTTTTTTCAGCGGGAATGATCTTTAGAAGCTCAACGGTGAAGGTCCATTCCTTATCCGGATCAAATACATAGATGAATTTTTGGTGCGGGTCGTTCACGTAATCGGCAAGGATCTTTTTCTTTTGGGGCTCTTCTGATTTTCCTTTTGTTTTCCGTAACGGTTCGCCCGTGTTTACGGAGGCAAGTTCTTCTTCTTTTCTCCAGTAATCATCGCTGGCAAAGAAGAAAGCGGGTTTGGAATTGTCGAACGATATGGATTGCTGGATGGCGCTGTGAAGCTCCATGAATGACTGAGCCGATTTTATCTCAATGTCACGGAAAACATCCTCGTGATCTTCATAAGTGACTCTGAACCGGTAAACCATAGATCAAATGTAGAATTTAGAATGATGAATCGCTCAATAATACGCAAAATGAACCGGTAAAGTCACATCGAGTAGGACGGGCGCTTTGGCCTGTCCGTATCGAGATGTCTTTCCATTCAGTTCTCGATATGCGATCCAGAGCCATCGCTACTCGAACTGACATTCTGTTCAATTGTACTGTGTTCAAATAACTACTACAAAAGTAAAAATACTATTCGTTATAAAAGAAAATATTATTTATATTGAAAGCTATTAGCTATTAGCCAACAGCTATCAGCTATCAGCCATTATCCATTTACTTTCTTAAATCCTAATTCCTTTCCTTTTTCGATCATGAACTGGAATGCCTTTTCATATTCGTTGGGAATGATGCCGTCAAGGATGGCTTCGCGCACTGCATCTTTGATGATGCCGATGGTCTTTGAAGGGGGCAGGTTGAACGTCTTCATCACTACTTCTCCCGTGATCGGAGGCTGCCAGTTCCGGATATTGTCTTTCTCTTCCACCTCCTTGAGCTTTATGCGCACAATTTCAAAATTGCGCAGGTAACGTTTCACCTTCTCCGGATTTTTGGATGTGATATCGGCATCGCAAAGCATCATGAGGTCGTCAATGTCATCACCGGCTTCGAATAGCAACCTTCTTACCGCAGAATCGGTGATCTCATTTTTGGCAAGCACAATAGGTCGGAGGTGGAGGAAAACAAGTTTCTGAACGTATTTCATTTTCTCGTTCAGAGGAAGCTTCAGCTCAGCGAATATCTTCGGAACCATGCGCGAACCGCGGTCTTCGTGTCCGTGAAAGGTCCAGCCATGACCTTCTTCAAACCGTTTCGTTTGTGGTTTTGCAATGTCATGAAGAATTGCCGCCCAGCGAAGCCAGAGATCGTTAGTGCTCTTTGAAATATTGTCGAGGACTTCCAGCGTATGATAGAAATTATCCTTGTGTCCTTTTCCATCGGCAAATTCAACGCCGTGCAGCAGGGCCAGCTGCGGGAAAATAAGTTTCAGAAGGCCTGTATCAAACAGAAATTTAAAGCCGACCGAAGGTTTTGGCGAAAGGATCATTTTGTTCAACTCATCGGCGATGCGTTCTTTCGAAACTATTTTTATCCGGTCTCGGTTCTTCGAGATCGCTTCAAAAGAAGTTTTCTCTATAGTAAAACCAAGCTGCGAAGCAAACCGTATGGCGCGCATCATCCGCAGCGGATCATCGGAATACGTGATGTCAGGACTCAGCGGGGTGCGGAGAATTCCCGCATCCAGGTCTTTTATTCCGCCGAATGGATCCAGGAGTTCGCCGTAATTTTCTTTGTTCAGGGAGATCGCCAGCGCATTGACGGTGAAGTCGCGCCGGTTCTGGTCATCCTGCAAGGTGCCGTCTTCAACCACCGGTTTTCTTGAACCGCGGTCGTACGATTCTTTGCGTGCGCCGACAAATTCAATCACATAATCTTCGTAGGGTATTTGCGCCGTTCCGAAGTTCTTGTACACGTTCACATGCGAATCGTTGCCGAGTTTTTTCGCAACCCGTTCTGCCAGTTCAATTCCGCTGCCGATGCAGACAAAGTCAATATCCTTGCACTCGCGGCCCAGCAGCAGATCACGAACCCATCCGCCGATGACATACGCATCTGCGTTCATTTCCGCAGCGCAGTCGGAGACGACCTGGAAAATTGGGTGAGTGAGTTTCTCTTTCACGGGACAAAAATACAAGAAATCAGGGGTTGTTATATTTTTAGCTTGCGCTCGTCACCCGACGCTGCCTGTCCAGATGAATATCGGGATGCCACGTCTTGCCGCGTTTTAACGAGGAATAATCAGTTATAATTTATAAGAAAATTGAAAAATGGTTTGTCGTATGTTTGAGGCATGAAAGAAGGAATCCGTTTTGTAACTCGTCAGGCAAGGAATACTTCGACCGGGAAGAATGTATGTTTTTTCCAGATAAATTATTCCCTGTGAAACACGCGCTTACTTTAACCGATGAAAATATTATCAGCAGCATATACCACCTGCGGGGCAAGAAAGTGATGCTCGATAGAGACCTGGCTAAACTCTACAGTGTCAGTACCGCCTAAACAACCTAAGCCGATAACACCATGCCAAAGAAAATCACCACAGCAACCATCATCCCGCAGGAGGTAGTGATAAATAAAATTTACTTCTTACGAAACGAAAAAATAATGCTTGACAGAGATTTGGCGGTATTGTACGGGGTGAAAGCAATCCGTCTGCGTGAGCAGGTAAAACGCAACCTTACAAAATTCCCTTTACATTTTATGTTCCAGTTGACCCGGCAGGAGGTTGAAATCATGGTATCGCAAAATGCGATACCATCCAAAAAACACTTAGGAGGTACATCTCCTTATGCCTTTACAGAACATGGTGTATTAATGTTAGCAAATGTTTTAAAGAGTGAGAGGGCAATACAAGTGAGCATCAGGATAATAGAACTGTTTGTCAAACTTCGCGAAATGCTGGTAACGCATACCGAATTAAGATTAGAAATAGAGCGGATAAAAAAGAAAATGGATAACCACGATAAAAACATCGAACTTGTTTTTCAATACCTGGATGAACTGTTAGAGAAGAAAGAAAATCCGAAACCGAGAAAACAAATCGGATACAAACCCGGTAGTGAATAATGACTTGTCCTGAGCTTGCCGAAGGAATCTCACCGGCAGGCAGGGACGCGCGCCAGCGGGGAACTGGGCGGTGATGGATTACAATACTCTCAGGCCGCATTGCAGTCATCGGCCCCGGACGCCGCACGAAGTGTATTTTGATATCCCGCTCGATTTTGAAATAAGGGCCAGGATGAAAGGATCCAGGTTGAGATTGAAAATTAAAAGGATTCGTACCTTTATGCCATGATCAAGCTGAATCCGCTGCTCTTTTGGGACTGTGATTACACAAAAATTGATTTTGAAAAAAATTATGGTTTTGTGATCGAGCGGGTGCTGGAACGCGGTTCGTTCGATGATTGGTTTGCCATAAAAAAATATTACGGCATGGATAAGATCAAACAGGCTGTGCTCAATGCGCGGTTCCTGAATAAGAAAGTCCTTGCCTTTTGTTCCGTTATTTTTGATACTCCTCAACAAGAATTCAGATGTTACAAACTTCAGCAGTTGAACCCGGGGCTCTGGCCGCTTTAAAAAAACTCATGCAGGTTCCTTCTTTGAAGGATTTTGTATTGGTGGGCGGCACTGGTTTGGCGTTGCTGAAAGGCCACCGGCTTTCTGTGGATATTGATCTGTTCTCTGCGCAGGTTCCCATTGACGCGGACAAAATAATTCCCGAACTTAATAAAAGCGGTAAGTTGTCAGTGAAGGAAATCCTGCATTATGCTTTGTTCCTTGAATTTGATAATGTAAAGCTGGATGTACTGAAATATTCTTGTCCGTGGATAAAACCTGTTACTGTTGAGGATGGGATCCGTGTGGCTTCTGTTGATGACATCATGGCAATGAAACTGTCTGCCATCACAAAGCGCGGAAGCAAAAAAGATTTTGTGGATATTTATTTTCTTCTTCAGGAGTTTCCGCTTTCGTTTATGCTGGAGAACTTCAAAACGAAATATGTTTCTTCTGAAACCTACATGACGGTACGCAGCCTTTCCTATTTTGAAGATGCTGACCTGAATGAAATGCCGGTGCTTCTCATGGATAAAGATGTGTCGTGGGATGAAATGAAAGAAACGATCCGGAAGGCAGTGAAAAGCGTAATCTGAATTCAGATCTTTTTTTGTAGGAGCGTTAAGTGTTCCATTCAATCAAACTTCTGCCAGCAGTACTGTGTAGTTTTTCCCATATGCTTTTGCACAGGCGGGGCAGGAGGTATAAAAGAAATAAAGCTTCTTCATCGCTTTTCCCTTTTTATCCATGTAAACTTTCATTTCCTTTATCCAGGTTCCCATGTTTTTATAAGGCCCCTCGAAGACCTTTGATAAGAAGTTGCCTTTGATCTTTACGGGTTCAGATCCCGGAACCTCCTTTGTTACTTCAATGTATATGTCTGCGCCCCAGAGCGAGTTCTCATCGGAAAGCATAAGCGGTTCAGCCGGTTTTGCTCCTGCCCGTTCAATTTTCTCCATGCTTCGTTTCATTACCTTTCCGTAATTGAGAGGAATATGAAAAAAGCTCATTACATGATCTTTGTAGAATAACTTGTCGCTGAAGTTTTTTTCTTTTTCTTCCCACGGCGCCGGGCTGAAACGTTTACAGCATCCGGTCTCTTCGTTTTCTTTTAATGGAGCCATAGTTATATCTTTTAAGAATTTTATTCAAAAGGAAAGGCGGTTATTTCACCGCCTTCCGGTTGATGAGGATCCCTTCCGAGACACTTTCTCAACACTAAATCCCGCAAGGTTTAACACCCGTATCGGGAATGGAACAAACGTACAGTTGTGCGCAGGGTTTATAAATGATTCTTGCCACTCTTAGCCGTAAGAGAAATCATTTAGCATAAAATAATAGGCCGGTTTGTGAAAGGCAAGGTTGAACAGCCAGTGAAAATGTGGGTTTAAACAGCCGGAAGGATAAGAATCATTTTCGGATGATCACAAACTCTCCGTTTGTTTTCAGTTTGATGATGGAAGAAGGTTTTGTTTTTGAAATATCATCCTGGCGCCAATCAACAACAAGATCAACTTTGTTCTTTATTTCTTCAGCTACTGCGTCAAAGTTTTCCGGGGTCGGTTCTCCACTGAAATTTGCTGAAGTGGAAACAATTGGTTTTCCGAACTTGTGGATCATCCGCTGGCAGAAGTCATCTTTTACAATACGGATTCCCACGCTGCCGTCTGCCGCCAGAACATTCTTTGCAAGTCCGCGGGGTGAATCATAAATAATGGTGATCGGCTTTTCGCTCATTTCAATAAGGTCCCAGGCAAGAGCCGGAATTTCCTTTACGAAACGGTTGAGCATTCCCACATCGCTTACAAGGATGATCATGCTTTTCGATTCTTCCCGCTGCTTGATCTGAAGTACTTTTTCAACGACCAATTCATTGGTGGCATCGCAGCCGACCCCCCACACGGTATCGGTAGGATAGAGGATCGTTCCGCCTTCCCGGAGAGTTTTCAGTGCGTTTGTTATTTCCTGATCAAAGGACATGTAGATAGGCTAAAAAATTTCAAATGACAAAAGTCAAATAACAAATAAATAACAAATTTCAATTTTGAAAATTCCAAACGGGTTTGGCGATGGTTTGGTATTTCGAATTTGTTTATTGGAATTCATTTGAGTTTTGGGATTTGGGTTTTACTTGGGCTGTTTGTATAATTTCATCATCTCCTTAGCAATTACTTCCGGCCTGAATTTTTTTGAATGTTCATACCCTGATTCCGCCATCTTCATTCTGATCTCAGAGGAGGCAATGATCTTGTTGATCTCTTCTGCCAGCAGAATGGGATCTTTCGGACCGATATAAACAGAACCCGGCCCGCCGGCCTCTTCAAAGCATCCGCCTTTGGTGGTGATCACAGGCGTTTTGCAGGTAATCGCTTCCAGGATCGGTATTCCGAACCCTTCGAACAGAGATGGATAAATAAAAATATCAGCACCTCTATAAATTGCCGGGAGATCTTCATATAAAACATTTTCAGGAAAGGCAACCCGCTTGTTAAGATGGTTAGATGAAATTTCCTGCAGAACCTTTTTATGATACGCTTTCTTTTTTCCAATTACTACCAATGGAATGTCTTTTACCAAGGGAAGTGCTTTAACAAGGGTCAGGAGATTTTTTCTTTCTTCGATCGTCCCTACATAAAGCAAATACCGGTCAGGCAGCTTGTATTTTGTTTTTATTTCTTTTATCGACCCGTTGCTATGCTCTTTATAAAACGCCTCGCCGCAACTCTGGTAGATCACGTTAATTTTTTTCGGATCGATCTTATAGAACTCGATCATATCGTTTTTGGTTTGCTCGCTGACGGCAACAATTACATCTGCCAGTTCACAGGCGCTTCGGAATTTTTTATCATAGATCTTCCGGTCGAGGATGGGATAAAGTTCAGGATGACGGAGAAAGATCAGGTCGTGAATAGTGACGATCTTCTTTCCTTTGAACTTTTGGATATTGAAAGGGAGTTCGTTGCTCAGGCCATGGAACACCTCTATCTTATTCTTATCCAGCAGGCGGGTGATTCCGTAAGAACGCCACCGGGCATTCAGTTTTTTGTCAATGAGACCTGCGGGCTGAACAACGGATGTGTTCTTTTGTGCTGAGATGAACCGGCTGAAATCAGAACTGTTCCTTTTAGGTGTGAAAAGTGTATAGTGATTTTCCGGAAATTGTTGGGCAAGGGACTGTATCAGCGAACGGGCGTAATTTCCCAATCCGCTTTCATTCAGATAAGCCCTCTTGGCATCAAAACCAATGTTCATTGCAGATAAATAATTGTGAAAATAAAACTAAAACCAATATAAAACCTGAGGATAAAGTAAACGGATATAAAATAAACTTATTCCTTATTCCCTTATTTTCCTATCCCTATCCCTTTTTTACTTGGAAGATGCCGATTCAGGATGGTCCATCTCTCTCACACGCAGAACCATTCCCTGTTTCAGCCGGATATATTGCTTGGGAGCCAGGTTGTTCAGTTCGCGGAGCTTTTTAGTAGTAGTAGCATAATGCGTAGCGATTTCGGCAAATGTTTCCCCTTTATCAACTGTGTGGAATTCTGTTTCAGGTTGAAATGCCGCCAGGAGGCCGCTTTTATTTTTTTTCAGTTCAACGGTATTAAAAAGAAGGTTGCCGTAATCAAATGATATAAAATACTGCGGATCAACCGGGGCGCCCATAAACCGGACTTCGAAATGGAGGTGAGGCCCGGTGGAATGTCCCGTGCTGCCGGCCAGCCCGATAAGATCGCCCGAAGCAAGGACGTCGCCTTCTTTGACCTTTATTTTTGAAAGATGCGCATATACGGTCTCAAGCCCGTTGTAATGCCTGACAATAACCACATTTCCATAGCCGCCCTGCTTTTTTGCGAACCGGACCATTCCGTCAAAAGCGCAAGTGACCGTATCTCCTTTTCTCATCTGAATATCTACGCCTTTATGATAACGGTTGTGTCTCCATCCAAATGGAGAAGAGAGTGGACCCCAGGAGGGCATGTTAAAACATCCGTTTTCGGAATTTTCAAGTTCAAGTGTATACGTAGCATCAAGCGTGAATTCATCTTTGAATAAACTTGACAGATCTTCATCCCAGTCATTATAATAGGTAGCAGCCGGATGGGTATACATTGAACTGGCATCGGAAGAAGGAGAAACAGAATCGGGCATCAGCCTTTCAATGTGCAGGTAGCCGGATTCTTTTGAGCAGGACTGATCATTGTCGACATAGTTCTTATTAATCTTACTAAGATTTCTTTTGGCAGTTTCCATCATCACCTGTCCCCAAAGGTCAGGTGGCATGTATGCGGCTTCAAACATATGATCGATCAACAGCGATAATTGCTCATCGCTCATTTTCTCGATAATGGGAGACTGAAATTCTTCTCTTTTATGTTTAAAGAAAAATTTACGGGAAGAGGTCGACAAAGAGTCGCCGCCTCCAGCAAAAGAATCAATAGTAAAGATCAGTAAGAGTGAAAAGATGATTATCCTCATATTTGAAGGTACGAAGAAACGAAATTTTTTCAAATAAAAAAGCCGTTATTAAACTAATAATAACGGCTTTTTGTTAAAAAATCTAAATATCAGGTGGCAAAGCACCTTTTCCCCTTACTGGATTATAATTTTTCCGGCTGACAATACATGATTAGCATCCTGTAGTTTGTAGAAATATAATCCGGTGTTAATGTTGTATCCGCGATTAAGAACAAAATCAAATTTACCTGTTGAAGCAGAATTTGACAAGTCAATGGATTTTATTTCGCGTCCGTAAATATCATAGATCACAAAATAGAGATTGCCCATAGAAGGATTCAGCAATTCAACATTAACATTGGCCATTGTTGTGAATGGGTTAGGGCTAATGGTGATCGAAGCATCATGGAATAGTTCATTCACTCCGGTTCCGTCAATTACGGTTGCAACCGTGCAGTTTGAACAACCTTTTGAATCAGTAGCGCAAACGGTGTAGTTGCCTGGCAGAAGCCCCGTTGCCGTAACCGTAGTTTGAGCCGGTGTGGTGCTCCATACGTACGTGTAAGGGCCCGTTCCTCCGGTTGTAGTTACGTGGGCAGTTCCGTTGTTACAAGTCGTGCACGATGCATTGGTTGCAGTTGCAACCGGATTCACCTGCGTAGGATTTGTAAACGTGGCAGTAGAGGTAGAAGTACATCCTTTGGAATCTGTAATCGTTACAGTATAGATCCCTGCTCCAAGCCCGGTTGCCACTTGTGTGGTCTGAACAGGATTAGATGTCCATATATAAGTATATGCAGCTGTTCCGCCGGTGCTGTTTGCCGTTGCTGTTCCATTGCTTCCATTATAACAACTGATATTCGTTTTAGTAGTGCTTGCTGAGAATACCGTTTGGTTGACCGTCGCAGTAGTTGAACTTGTGCATCCGTTTGCATCCGTTACAGCGAGGGTATAACCTCCGGCAGCTAAACCGGTAATGCTTGCAGTTGTCTGAACCGGAGCAGTTGACCATGCATAGGTATAAGCAGGTGTTCCTCCGGAAACAGTAGAACTGATGGAGCCGTCGTTTCCGGCGCAGCTGGCGTAAACCGCATTTGCTGATAATGCAATTGCTGTTGCAGAATTAACTGTATCTGAAATGGAATTCATACATCCGGTAACATCTTTTACAACCACGCTGTAAATTCCGGAAGAAAGCCCGGTGGCAGTAGCTGTTGTTTGAACAGGAGAAGTATTCCATAAGTAAGTTAATGGAGCGGTTCCGCTTGGCATATTGCCGGTTGCTGAACCATTGCTTCCGCCAAAGCAGGTAACGCTGGTTGTGGAAATAGTTACAACGGTGTTGTTATAAACGGTAACATTTGCAGTAGTTGCTACACCTAATGAATCAAGAATATTTACGGTGTAAGTTCCTGCTGCTAAACCGGTAGCAATAGCAGTGGTCTGAACCGGAGTGGTGCTCCATGCGTAAGTGTACGGAGTTGTTCCGCCGGTCACCGTAACGGTTGCGGAACCGGAAGCATTTGAAGGGCAAGCATCCGCAGTGGTTGTTGACGTGATTGTTCCCCGGTATTTTGAAATATTAACGGAGATCATGATATCGTCTACCGCATTATTTCTATAAGAGGACCAGGATCCGCCGATAATTTCATAGTTCCTGTTTGAAAGAGGCAGGATTCCGTCTGTTCCGATTGCGCTGAGCGAATCCCCATTCTCTAAATAAGCGACATAAACACCGCCTGAAAGAATTACGATCTTTTTTGTAACAGGAATGTTATTTAAAATTCCGGGTACCGTTGCAGCAGCGGCTATTGAATCAAGATATAACTGAG
>JAHEYJ010000217.1 GCA_023251675.1 Bacteroidota bacterium | reverse complement strand
GGATCAAAACATACCGCTGCCGCAAAGAACATCACCGGTTTCGGAATTTTTGTTGAACTGGAACCCGGAATTGACGGGCTTATCCATATATCGGATTTATCCTGGAGCAAAAAATTCAAGCACCCTTCTGAATTTGCGAAACTCGGCGATAAGATCGAGTGCGTAGTAATGGAAGTGGATGCCGACAGCCGCAGAATATCATTGAGCGTTAAACACCTTGAAGAAAATCCGTGGGATGCATTTGAATCCGTATTCTCAATTAATTCCGTTCATAAAGGAACCATCACCAGCATGTCAGACAAAGGCGCTGTGGTTGGACTCCCCTACGGGCTGGAAGGGTTTGCACCCAAGCGTCATCTTTTAAAAGCGGACGGATCTACTGCACATACGGACGAACAACTGGACTTCAAAGTGCTTGAGTTCAATAAAGAGACAAGAAAAATCCTTGTATCTCACACCCGTATCCACCAGGAAGTTACCGAAGAACAAAAGAGAACTGAACACAGAGATGAAAAAGAAGCAGTAAAAAAAGTTCAGGAAAATGTTAGCCGTAATACCCTTGGTGATTTAGAAGGGCTCGCAAAACTAAAAAAAGAAATGGAAGGAAAATAACTCCTCTGTTTCATTAAAATAAAAAACCCTGGCTTTAATCGTCAGGGTTTTTTTATTGTCATCAGCTTATTTTTTCTTTAAAACATATTTTTTGAAAGCGATCCATAACCCGACTATTAAAAGAAGCAGCCACCAGATTTCAAAAAAGAATACGATGATGTTCTCGCAGATTGCCCAGCCGAGCTTTAATGCTTCTTTTATACGATGCCTTAATGACGGGGTATATTCATCTGTGTTCTTATAATTGCCCACAAGTTCTCTTTTTATTGCCTGTCTTTGGTATATATTCAGCTTAATAGTGCTGAAAGAAACCTGCTCCTGAAGCCGCATGTTCTCCAGCCTGGCTTCATCAGACCGAATGGTTTTATTCAACAAATTATCTTCTGCGTCTGAAGTCTGGTTTAGTTTTTTTCCCTGTTCATCAATGGCGTTAACCAATCGCTTGCTATGAACCTGCAATCTTTTTTGAACCAGCAGATTCGAAAACATGTTCAGCGAAACGTCCTCCGCTTTGATGACACGATAATCCAGGTAATCAATGTGCCTCGCGATTTCTTTCAAAACAGTATCAAGACTGGTATTGGGAATCCGGATCACTACATCGTTGGCAACCGTATAAAAAACCATTTCAAGAGTTGTATCGGCGCTGACCGGCGTATACGTTTTGTAATCTACGGTACTGTTGAGGTTGGTATAAGTAACAAACCCATCCCATTTGGCAACAAGGTCTTCGATCGAAAAACTTGCCTTTCTTACGTCCTTTACTTTAAACTTCATTTCAGCCGTGCGGATAAATTTCTTATTACTGTCTCCATTCTCTTTTGCTGCGGATGAGGACATAAATGCATTCGCTCCCCCAGAAATGCTGTCAGCTCTTGAATCATCTTCCTTCATTGGAGTTTCTGCTTTCATATCAGAAACAGCATAGCTATCCTCCTTATTTTTAGTTGCTTTTTCTTCCATTGATTTCTGCGCACAGCTCACGATAAGTATTGCGGACAGAAGAAATGCCGGGATTGAAAATGTATTTTTCATGTTGTTGGTTGTTTTGATTTTTGACGAAACGGTTGGGAAAGGAATTTTATTGTTGATGACCGGAAAAGGAAATTCCACAAAACAAAAATTAATAAGTCGGAATGAATAAAAAGAATAACTTTGCCATCTAGAATGAAGCAACGCCAGATTCTAGATCCAAAGCAGATAGACCTCACGATAACCCGCCTCTGTTTTCAGCTAATAGAAGTTCACAACAATTTTTCAAATTCAGTAATTCTCGGTATTCAGCCAAGAGGAGTGGCTTTGGCTCAACGCCTTCATAAAAAACTTTCTGAAATCCTAAAGAAGCAAGACATCAAGTGCGGCAATCTTGATATCACCTTTTACCGCGATGATTTCCGACAGAAAGAACTGGTACCTTCTTCCACGCTTGTCGATTTTGATATAGAAGGCAAAAATGTGATCCTTGTGGATGATGTGCTTTATACCGGCAGAACCATCCGGGCGGCTTTGGATGCAATGCTGACACTTGGGCGTCCGAGAGATGTAGAACTTGTCGTATTGATTGACAGGCGGCTCAGCCGCAATGTTCCGATCCAGGCTAAATATATCGGGCAAACGATCGACTCCATTGCATCTGAAAAAGTGCTGGTTCACTGGAAAGAAACAGACAAAAAAGATGAAGTAATACTTCTTACAGAAAAAACAGACTAATGAGTAAACTTTCAACTCCCCATCTCCTAGGGATAAAAGACCTGACCGCAACTGATATTGAATTGATCTTTAAAACCGCCGATAATTTTAAGAATGTCATTAACCGGCCGATCAAGAAAGTTCCCTCGCTCCGTGATATCACCATAGCCAATCTTTTCTTCGAAAGCTCCACACGTACACGGATCTCCTTTGAACTGGCAGAAAAAAGGTTATCCGCAGATGTGATCAATTTTTCTTCTTCAGGCTCCTCTGTTAAAAAAGGGGAAACGCTGATCGATACGGTGAATAACATCCTTGCCATGAAAGTGGATATGGTGGTGATGCGCCACCCGGCTCCCGGAGCGCCCCATTTCCTTTCTCAAAATGTAAATGCAAAAATTGTAAATGCAGGGGATGGCACACATGAACACCCGACCCAGGCCTTATTGGATGCGTTTTCGATCCGGCAGAAACTGGGCCGCGTGAAAGGAAAGAAAATAGCAATCGTCGGTGATATACTTCATTCACGGGTTGCGCTTTCTAACATTTACTGCCTGAAAAAAATGGGCGCTGAAGTCATGGTTTGCGGCCCCACCACGCTGATGCCAAAATACATTCACACCATGGGCGTGAAAGTAGAGCATAATCTCCGAAAGGCCCTGGAATGGTGCGATGTGGCGAATATGCTCCGCATTCAGCTGGAGAGGCAGGATATTAAATTATTCCCTAGCCTCCGTGAATATTCCATGCAGTTCGGGCTGAACCGCGCCATGCTTGATTCGCTGAAAAAAGATATTATCATCATGCACCCGGGACCTATCAACCGTGGTGTGGAAATCACTTCCGATGTGGCTGACAGCAAGCAATCCATTATCCTTGAACAAGTAGAAAACGGAGTGGCTATTCGCATGGCCGTTCTCTATCTCCTTGCAGGGCGTCAAGAGGAAAACTAGTTCTTGTCGAGGGATTCACGACGCTTGTCGAATAACAGCAAAAAAGAGGTGACTCACTGAAATTTATTTTCATACCTTTGTTAAAAGAATACATCACCATATGAGTTTTAAAATTCAGAAAAAAGATAAATATGCACTTGTGAAAACGAGTGTTGAAAAACTGGATACAACGGTCGCTCCTGCTCTGAAATCAGAAATGGTTGTTCTTAATTCTGATGGTGTTCAGAATATAATCATCGACCTCAGCGCCACGCGATATTGTGATTCATCCGGATTAAGCGCCATACTGGTTGCGAACCGCCTTTGTAAAAATGCCGGCGGCTGTCTCGTCATTACCGGCTTACAGGATCCTGTGAAAAATCTTATTTCTATCTCTCAGCTTGATTCTATCTTAAATATTGCTGATACGCTGGAAGACAGCATTGATCTGCTGAAAGAAAAAGTTACAGGTGAAGAGGAATGACATTAAAGTATTAACGAGTAAAAACAAATAAAAATGATTAAAAAACTACTTTTATTTACTTTTATTATTCCCCTTTCTTCTTATGTATCTTTTGGGCAGGCCTGCACACCAGATCCACAATACACCAATACGAGCACTCAGAATGGAATCTACCCCGATACGTTAACTGATTTTGATACTGCCTATGTGGGTGTTTTATATAATCAGTTAGTTACTATTGTTGTTCCTCCCGACACACAAGCATTGCCTCCTCCTTTTCCGGCTATTCCATGGGATTCAACACGACTTGACAGCGTACAAGGATTACCGGCAAGCATGGGTTATAATTGCTGGAACAACAATGGTTTTGGAAATATGAATCGCTGTATGTGGAAAGGCAATTCCATTGGATGCGCCATCATTAGCGGCACTCCAACGGCTGGTGAAATTGGTGTCCATTATCTGAAATTTTATACAAATAATTATGTGGGAGGACAATCATCCCCAAACGCATATGTAATAACAACCTATAAGATCATTGTCGTTCCATCGAGTGGCATTAATGAAAACCCTAAAATACAGATGGTCCTGCAGAACAATCCTAACCCGATGGTGGATAAATCGGAAATTCTTTTCACTGCGGAAGACAATGGAGT
>JAHEYJ010000216.1 GCA_023251675.1 Bacteroidota bacterium | reverse complement strand
CCACGCCATCATCCACTACTATAATGGTTTTGTTTTTCAGATCGGTGGATGGCTGATCTCCCATGTAAAGTTTGTATTTCTCTTTCAGGTCGTGAAGAATCCTGTCGGCTTACCGGTGTATATAAGAGGCATCAACATCCAGAACAGAATCATTGACAACCGCCCCTTGCAAGGTAACAGAGCCGATCGCAAATTCAGGATTTAGCGGATGGCCAATTTTTTTTGAAAGAATAACTTCCAGTGGAAAGCCAAGTTCTTTTGCGATCACAAAACCGATCGGGACTCCACCTCGGGGTACAGCGAGCACAATTCCATTTCTTCCTCTGAATTTCTCAAGTTTTACAACCAGTTTCATTGCAGCGTCATATCTATCCTTGAAAATCGGTTTCATAATACATTCATATTTTTTGTTATTGAAGCAGCCAGATGTGTAGTGAACCAGTTTGAAGCTGCTTGTGCTGCAAGATTCAACGTGCCGGGTTCTTCAAAAAGATGCGTGGCGCCCTCTATTTTTTCAATTCTTTTTTCGCATCGCATAAGATCATAGGCTTTCCGGTTCAGGCGGATCACTTCATAATCCAGGGAACCGACAATCAGCAGCGTAGGCGCTTGCACTTTTGAAATCTCAGGAATCGCAAGATCCGGTCTTCCTCCTCTTGAAACAACGGCCCCGATCAATTCCGTAAGTGCGGCGGCGGCTTTTAATGCAGAAGCGGCACCGGTGCTCGCGCCAAAATAACCCAGGCGAAGATCGGCGAAATCTTGCTGGGAGGTAACGTATTTTGTTATATGAATCAGCCGCCTGGTCAGCAAATCAATATCAAACCGGTTTGAATAGACCTGATCTTCACGTACGGTTAAAAGATCGAAAAGAAAAGTTCCTGTGTTTTGTTCATGCAGTTTTTTGGCGACAAAATTATTTCTCGGGCTGAACCTGCTGCTTCCGCTTCCATGTGAAAATAATACCAGCGATCTGGTTTTGTCAGGCAGAATAAGTTCTCCTGATAATTCAGCGTCGCCGATCTGAATATAAACGGTGTCGTGAAAACGGAAATTCATTTTCTTTGTTTTTGTTTTACAAAAAGCAGGTCATTATCAAATTCTGCTGATATATTGGAATCCGCTACATGAAAAATGATGATGCAGGAGCTGAATAAAGGAGGCATTGATTCAGCCGTAAACCCGTCAATGCCGCAAGGAATCAATTGCATGTGGATGCTTGTTTTGTCGGCGAAAAATACTTTTACCCTGCAGGTGATATCTTTATTTTTCACCGGCTTTAATTTGCTGTCGAGCAAATACGTATAAAAGCCCCCATATGAATTCTTCATCTCTATATTGAAGTTTGCCGCTTTCCTGACAGTACCGCCATGAGGGCCCGCAAGGGATTGAAAAAGGCTCAGTGAAATAAAAACAATGACTGATAATACCACGAGATTTGAATAAATGAATTTTGTTTTCATGTTATTCAGAACACAAGGGTTCCTTTTGCTCTTGAATTTATTTTTTCTTTTGCAATCACTGAAAATTCTTTATCCGATGATTTTTCATCTTCCAGTGTTTCGTGGAGCAGCTTTGCAACATCTTCCAGGGCCAGAGACCTTGCGAATGCGCATGCCGTTCCGTAATCACTGATCAACAAGTGGCTGATCTGCTGTATTTCAGCGATGATGGCTGCATCGCGGACATCGTGATGAGGAATATGTTTGAATATTTTATTTGCATTATCTGTAATTTCTTCAATTACTTTATTTTCCCAGCCTCTCGGGTCTTCGCGGAGAATCACAAAAATCTGTTCGAGCCGATTGATCTTTTCATTGATTCGCTTCATGTATTTGGTGAGTATTCTTCCCAGATCAGTCGTTTCTGTTTTGTCATTCAATTGAGAGACTATTTTTCTCAATCGAATTTCGTTGTCGTAAATACATTGCAGGTTGGTCGTGAGCAGGTCGGTCAGCGTTTCTATGGTTTGTATTTTCATGGTAATAGGATTTAATGAATAGAAGTAATTTCTTACATGCAAATATATTTTGAGTGTTATTCATTTGTTGTGACAGGAATCAAAAAAGGTGGTGATTTATATCACGGCTTCATTGTGTCGGAAATAAAACCTGAACCATGTAAATAATCGGATGGATGAAAAACAGGTAAAGAAAATCAAGGTTCCTGTTTTAAGATGTTTGTGCCTGCTAATTCGGTTTTATGTTGGATATTACACAGTTGCTCTGCCTCGTTTAGGATGCAACTGATTCTGGTTCGATTCATACCCAGCGATTTCAGCATCTGTTCGCTGCCGGCCAGTTCTTTGCATAAAACAATTTTTGAATCCAGCAGCTGTTTCTTTTCATATTTCGTGAGTGTGGCCAGGCAGGTAATGGGGTAAAGCCCCATTGAATCAATCTGCTCTTTCAGTCCTTGCTTATATGGGTGATCCCAGCCGAGCAGGAACAATCCGGCACAGGTTCCATACTGGATTGCATCCGGTGAGAACCGGGTATTCGTCACCACCCATCCCTGGTGAAACGTTGTAACGCTACCGGGTATCTTGCCCCATTGAGATTCAACATCTTTAAACCTTGCCTGAATATACAATGGAATTTTTACATCGCAGAATATTCCCTGCTGGTTGTGGTACTTGCATTCGATCATGAAACGATGGTCCTCTTTTTCCGCGATAATATCAATTTCATGTTGTACGCATTTTCCTATAACGATTTCCCCGACTTTTACAGTATATCCCTGGTGTCGTAAAATACCCGCAATGAATTTTTCAAAAGGAAAACCGGAAGGGCCCAACTCCATGATCGCTTTTTTCAGACGGTAGCGCGCCGCAATAAACCCCGAATCTTTTTTCAGCAAAGACAAGGCAAGCCTGTAAATTCTTTTAGTTGATATGCCGGGATGTAATTCCTTTTTTATTTCTGAAATAATAGTTGCTATAGAACTTTCATCGGCACCGGCCTTGTGCAGTGACCGCTTGAGTTTGTCATCGGAAAAGGGAACAAGCGCTCCAGAAGCTTTTTTGATGAATATATTTTCCGGTTCATGCATCTGTTTCAATAATAGGTGATCAGGGCGATCCGGCTTTGATCCTCCAGTTGCCCGTTCTCCATAAAGACAACTTCGCCGCCTGATTTTAATACAAGCCCGATCACCACATCCACCGCATCGCTCATGTAGCGGATATCCGAACTGTCCAGGTGGTCGGTGATGAGTTCTGTGATTCTTTTTCCCGTTTTGGCGGAACAAGAGAAATCTTTCTCAACAAGAAGCAGTCTTCCTTCTTTATTAGTTGCGGCTTTCCACACATCCCGGATTCCGGCAACGGCCTTTTTTTTGTTTAGGGCATCATCCAGTTTCTCCATAGCGTCATTTCTGATCCTTTTGAATTTGTTTTCAATGATCGCGGATATTTTGGAATAAACTGTTTTTTCATTTAAAAGGTCGAAATTTCCGGATACATATCCTTCTATATGATCGTGATTTTTTGTAATTCGTTTAAAATGCCCGATGATCTTTTCTGAACCGCAGATGATCAGCTCGGTTTCTTTTAATTTCTTATCCCGTAAGATCACACGGTCGATCTCCCGGAGGAATTTTTCCATTTTATTTTCATTGTAAGCTTTCTTGTCCTCCACATTTTTTGTATGAGAGAATGAGGTGAACTTGCCGGACCTTGAACGCCCTTTGCCGCCAACGTCATCCCTGTTGTATGGCATATCCTCATTTGCTTCTTCAGTCAGTGTATGATTGTACCCGCTCAATAACCTGACTTTTTTCTCGCTGATGGCAAGTACATAATAATTGACATTGTTTCTTGCAGCGAAGTATAAATCGCGCATCTCAAAGGTTCGGTCGATAATTACTTTTTCTTTTACCGGGAAAGGAAAATGAACAATCCTTTCCCTGTAAGGGGAGACAAACAACCCGATACCGTCTTCCAGGTTCCTGTAATCGATCTTTTCTGCCAGCCTGAACAGGTCTTGGATCAGCGGTTTTGTCTTTGTTGAAGGATAATCTTTCAGTAAAGTTGTTTCTGTCTGTTTCAGCAGCGACTTCATTTTTTCTTCGTCTTCTTTGAAGTGAGGATATTTCTTGTGAACGGGAATGATAATTGAAACAGAAGGAAATGCTTTTCTGCTGGTGTTGAGATTGTTGCTTTTCATAGAATATTATTTTATGCTTTAAGACAAAACTATTTTTATTGATAGGGATTCTTCGTGACACGAGTCATTCTGGCCCGTGACCTTGGTCATTTTGAAATCAATCTGTTTGATTTTTTTTTACTTAATAAATAAGCCAATGAAAACATTAAGCAATCACTATTCTCATTTCAATACGGAACCGGTAACGGC
>JAHEYJ010000215.1 GCA_023251675.1 Bacteroidota bacterium | reverse complement strand
CACGAGCGTCTGGAACAGCTCGAGCTTCTGGCTGACGTTCATCGGGATGGCCAGCGCCTGGATGCCATTTTATTTGGAGCGATCGGATCTCCGGAGTTTGACCATGATCCAAAGGCAAAAGTCCGGCCCGAACAGGGTTTATTGAAGTTGAGAAAGGAACTGGGCCTGTTTGCGAACATTCGGCCAGTAAAAACATTTTCTTCAATCGTACATCTTTCACCGTTGAAAGAAGAAATAATCCGTAATGTTGATTTTGTTGTATTCAGGGAATTGACAGGAGGGATCTATTTCGGCAAGAAGGAAATAAAAGACGAAGGGAAAACAGCCAGTGATCTTTGCGAGTACACCGAATTTGAGATCTTGCGGATTGCAAAACTGGCTTTTGAATCAGCAGGAACAAGAAGAAAGAAACTGGCGCTCGTCGATAAGGCAAATGTTCTTGAAACGTCGCGGCTGTGGAGAAAAACGGTAACGGAACTTTCAAAAAATTATCCGGATGTTCAGCTTGAACTCATTTATGTTGACAATGCAGCGATGAAGCTCATTCAGAACCCTTCTTCATTTGATGTAATACTTACTGAAAATATGTTTGGAGATATTCTTACCGATGAAGCATCTGTCATTTCCGGGTCACTGGGATTGATGCCTTCGGCTTCCATCGGTGCCGGAGTTTCATTGTATGAACCTGTTCATGGTTCTTATCCGGAAGCAGCGGGAAAAGGAATTGCGAATCCTGTGGGTGCGATTCTTTCTGCCGCCATGATGCTGGTGCATTCTTTTGGAATGAAGAGGGAAGCAGCGATGATTGAACAGGCGGTTATGGAAACATTAAGTTCAGGCACTGTAACAAAAGACCTGGATCCGAAAGATTATTATTCTACTTCTGAAGTGGGAGATACCATCGCTTCAATGATTGTCAATAAAACAGCGGAATCGGTATAAGCAGCAAATTATTGCTTAATGCTGTCCTTGACGATGACGAAGATCTCTTCGTTGTCTTTTTTCATCAGGTATTTTTCACGGGCAAACTTTTCAAGGTTGGCGGGATTTGTTTTAAGCTCTTTTATCTCTTCGCCGCTTTTTGTGATCTCATCATGGTAATATGTTTTTTCTTCCTGCAGCTGGTGAAGCTTTTTTCTCAGCTGGTGCTGTGAAAGTACATCGTCTTTGTCAAAGAAGATCACCCACACCGTTACGGCAAGCAGGGAAATGAAATATTTATTGATGAAGAAGTTCCGGATCGACTTCCACATTTTTTTTCTGCTTTTGCCCATGGATCAAAAATACCGGGCAAAGCAACCTTTTCAAAGGAAAATCGTTTTACTTTTAAACAAAATTGCTAACACAATGAAAAATAAAACCCGCTCTTTCTTTAGTATTTTACTTTTGCCTTTTACATTTCTGATTTGCACTTCCTTCATGCCTGACAATTTCAAAACACAGCAGCAAAAATTCCCCAGGGTGAAAACGGCGTACACTGAAAAGGAGACAACGGTGAAAGAGTTGTTTTCCTCAAAAGGCATAGCACTTTCTTCAGCCCGTATTTTTATACGCGCATTTAAAAAAGAGAAAGAACTTGAAGTCTGGGCAAATTCGTCTGCCAAAGGGAAATATACCTTGATTAAAACCTATGAGATCTGTGCCTCTTCCGGCGGACTGGGCCCGAAACGAAAACAAAGTGACGGGCAGGTACCCGAAGGCTTCTATGAAATTGACCGGTTCAATCCGTCAAGCAATTTTTATCTGTCGCTGGGGGTAAGTTATCCCAATGCTTCCGACCGGATCCTGGGCGAGAAAGGAAATCTGGGGGGCGACATCTTCATTCATGGTAATTGTGTGACCATCGGTTGCATGCCGCTTACGGATGATAAGATCAAGGAAGTATACCTGATGGCAGTTGAAGCAAAAGCAAGCGGGCAGGAAAAAATTCCGGTTCATATTTTTCCTTGCAGAATGAATGAAATGAACATGAATGTAATTGAAAATGAATTTAAGGACGACCATAAGCAAATCTCATTCTGGAAAAACATTCAGAAAGGATTTGAAGCCTTCGAAACAAATAAAGAATTGCCGGAAATATCAGTAGGCAAGTCGGGGGAATATCTTTTTAAATAACCATGAAACTTGCCTTTATGTTTTCTTAAGAAATCATTTTTCGTTATTTCGAAACTGCATAAAGCAATCGGATGAGAGGTTTTGTCCCGATAATGCTTGAATGGACCAAAAAGAGGTCAATTGATAATGATAATTTCATGTTTCATTGAAAGAATTAATTTATATTATTACAATTCAAAATTGATCAAAATAGGAAAGAAGTGAGTGAGTGGAAACTATGCATTATCAATCCGATTATTTTTTTCTTTAAAAAAGCAACCTAATGCCAATTATTACGTCATTATAGATAAGATGATGCATTTCAGAATAATTATTGCAGGATTTACTTTATTTCTTTACTCTTTAACGGCCTGCGGTCAATTAACGGTTGTCTCCAATAATAATGCGGCTGCTTTAGCTGGATTACTTGCCGGGCCGGGAGTTACAATTACCGGCGCTACTATGAATTGCGCGAACGGCGCTTCGGGAACGTTTAACGGGGCTGCATCAAACATTGGTATAGCAAGCGGAGTCCTGCTGACTTCAGGTAAGGTCACAATTGCTCCCGGTCCGAATAATTCATCTTCTGCCGGATTTAATAACGGGGTGACTTTCACCGACCCTCAATTAGTTGCAATTGACCCAACGGCCTATTATGACCCCTGTATTCTTGAATTTAATGCTGTGCCTACTTGCTCTACCATGTCATTTACTTTTGTTTTCGGCTCGGATGAGTACCATGACTATGTGAACACCGCGTGCAATGATGTCTTTGGAATTTTCATTACAGGGGCAAATCCTTCTGGTCCTGCCTATGCTAACTATAACATGGCATTGATTCCATCAACAGCTACACCGATTTCTATCAATAATGTGAATAACGGACAATCTTATGTCTGCAATGCTTCGGGACCGTGTACAAACTGCGCCTATTTTGTTGACAACTGCGGAGGGGCGACCGTCCAGTACGATGGTTTTACAACAGCAATCACTGTAAATCTGAATGTGGTACCCTGTGCTTCTTATCATTTGAAATTGGCTATTTCCGATGCCTGTGACGGAATTTATGATTCAGGAGTTTTCTTTAAACAAAATTCCTTGACTTGCAATATCACACCGCTTGCCGCAACCACAAATTCTACACCTTCGGTTTGCAGTGCCAACAACGGAACGGCAACAGTAAGTGCAACAGGCGGAACCCCTGGTTACACTTATTCGTGGAATCCGGGCGGACAGACCAGTACGACCGCTACGGGATTAGCTGCAGGAACTTATACGGCGACTGTGATCGATGCCACTGGTTGTTTCTCTACAACTTCCACTGTAACTGTAACCAGTATTGGCTCACTTACACTATCTAACAGTCAGGTCAACGCCGCTTGCTTTGGAGGAAACAATGCTTCAGCCACTGCAAGCGTAATTACCGGAAGTCCTTCTTATACTTATTTGTGGAACAACGGGCAAACCACTTCTACCGCCACAGGTTTAATCGCAGGAAATTATTCTGTTGTTGTAACAGACGGTGCAGGATGCACCTCAAGCACCAGCGTAACGATTACACAGCCTGCCGTTATTAACGCAACGGTAAGTTCAACCAATGAATTCTGCGGCCAGGTGAATGGATCGGCAAGTGTTTCTCCATCTGGAGGTACCGGAACATTCACCTATTCGTGGAGCAACGGACAAATCACCTCCACTGCCACAGGGCTTGCTGCCGGCAATTATTCTGTAACTGTGGCGGATGCAAACGGATGCACTTACGCCACGACGGTTGCAGTAAATTCTACCGGCGGACCTTCTGCCACAACCGCTGCAACCAATGTTTCCTGCAAGGGTGGAAACAATGGAACTGCAAGTGTAACCGCAACAGGCGGAACGCCCGCTTACACCTATGTATGGAGCAACGGGCAAACTACTTCCACCGCCACGGGGCTTGCTGCAGGGAATTATACGGTGACGGTTTCTGATGCTTCATGTGTCGCATCGGGAGTTGAGTTAGTTACAAACGGAGACTTCAATGCGGGCAATACCGGTTTTTCATCTTCTTATGTTTATACGCCACCGCCCAACGGAGGCGAAGGGCAATATTGGGTTGCAACTGGCGCCCAGGTTAATACATGGAACGGGGGGATGTTTTCACTGGGCGATCATACTACCGGTTCAGGAAATCTCATGATCGTGAACGGTTCAGGCACACCCGGCTCAAATGTTTGGTGTCAAACGATTGCTGTTACGCCCAACTCCAACTATAATTTTTCTACATGGG
>JAHEYJ010000006.1 GCA_023251675.1 Bacteroidota bacterium | reverse complement strand
TATCTCCCGATATCGTGATTATTGATATTTCAATGCCTGTGATGACCGGGATTGAAGCAATAAAAATTATAAAAGAAACTTTGCCCCGTGTTAAAACATTGGTTCTGACCATTCATACCGAAATAGAATACATTGAACAGATTTTCAAATCAGGAGCCACCGGCTGTTTGCATAAGAATGCCGGAAAAAAAGAATTTGAAACGGCTATCAGAGCCATCGCAAAAGGAGAAAATTATTTCAGCAGCATCATGTCAAAAATTTTGGTTGAGAAACATTTTTTCGACAAAACCAATTCTAATCCCCTGACCAAACGTGAACAAGAAATCCTGAAATGGATTGCTGAAGAATTATCCAATCAGGAAATCGCTGACAAACTATTCATTAGCGTACGTACGGTAGAAACACACCGGAAAAACATGATGAAAAAATTAAATGTCAACAATACCGTTGCCTTAATTAAATATGCACTCCAGCAAAACATGATTGCATAGGCAAAAGCGCAGATAAAACTATACGGCCTTTTGCTGCTGCCCGTTTTCGCATTTGATCTGCATTTTTTAAAATTCCCTTCTTCATCTATCCGTATTTACTGGTATGTCAAAATACCCAGTGACACGTATTGCATAAGTGACACCTATCATAGCCCATACTTTCACAACTTCTGTTCTTTGTTTTATAGTAAAGCAGGAACTTATTCTTTTAATAATAATCAAATATATGCAAGAAGACAACAAGAAAGACAACAAGAAAGACAACAAAAACAATCGCAGGGATTTCTTGAGAAAGAGTTTGATCACCGGAGGTGTTCTCGCCGCTGGTGCCATCGGTTTGGAAAAAGTTTTTTCAAAAGAGGGAGAAAAAACTTCAACTGACGATACAACTGTGTTCACCCGCGATGGAAAGGTTTTTAGAGCTGACATGGAATGTTTACATGAATACAAAGCGCCGCCTGTCACAAATGAAGAAGCACGAAAAGGAATTGCCGGAAAAAAATTCGTAATGGTTTTTGACCTGGCAAAATGCGATGGCTGTAAAAAATGCACGGAAGCCTGCCAGGCCATGCACTTCACCGAGCCCGACCGCGAATGGATAAAGGTGTATAAGATGAAAGATGCGGAAACTACTGCACCTTATTATATGCCCAAACCCTGTTTTCATTGCGACAATCCCCCTTGCACTAAAGTTTGCCCGGTTGGTGCAACTTTCAAAAGGCAGGATGGTATTGTGCTGATTGATGATGAACGTTGTATTGGCTGTCGTTCCTGCCTGGCAGCTTGTCCTTACTCGACCCGCTTCTTTAATTGGTCGGATCCGATACAACCGGTTGCAGTTGCCAATATTCCTTACTCTCCTGAGCATGGATTTCCCCGCCAGAGAGGAACGAGTGAAAAATGCGATTTCTGCCCACACATGATTCGTGAAGGTAAGATGCCTGCGTGTGTAACGGGTTGCCCCATGCAGACGATCTATTTTGGAGACCAGAATGAAGACGCAGTAACCAATTCAGCAGGAGTTACCGTAAAATTAAGTCAGCTTCTCGAAGATAACAGCGCTTACCGCTACATGGAAGAACTGGGAACAGAGCCGCGCGTTTATTACCTGCCTCCTAAAAACAGAAAATACCCGAAACCGGATATGGAATCAATAGGTAAAGAAAAAAAGGATGATGGTAAAAAACCAAATTCGGATATGGGAAACATGGTTATGTAAAAAGGACAAAAGAAATTAATCTCAAAGAAATTCAAAAACTAATATGAGCAAAACAATATATCCAGACAGTAATATCCCGGCAGAACTATCGGTAGAGGTTATCCGCGAAGACAGTCTTCGCCCTACAAGAAAATGGGGACGAAGCACTCAAATCTGGCTCGGCTGTTTATTGATGGTTGCCGGATGGGGACTTTATGCCTATATCCATCAATTGAGGCATGGATTGGGAGAAACAGCAATGCGAAACTACGTGTCGTGGGGATTGTACATTTCTACTTTTGTATTCTTCATCGGCATCAGCCATTCCGGAACACTTGTTTCAGCCATCCTGCGAATCACCAAGCAGGACTGGAGAATGCCCATTACACGAATAGCCGAGCTAATGACCTTTGTATCTCTGCTCTTCGGCGGTATAATGCCCATCATTGATTTAGGCCGTCCGGATAGAATAGCCAACCTTGTGATTTTCGGAAGAGTGCAGTCACCGCTCATGTGGGACGTGATGTCTATCCTGACCTATTTCACAGGAAGTACAATCTTCTTATGGCTGCCTATGATTCCGGACATGGCGCTGAGCAGGGACCGGTTAACCGTATGCGATTCACGCTTCAAAAAATTCAGAAAGTGGCTTTACACAAAACTGGCTATAGGCTGGACCGGTTCTAAAACACAATGGAAGCGGCTGGAATTAGTAATGACCATTATGACGATCGTGATTATTCCTGTGGCCGTTTCAGTGCATACGGTTGTAAGTTACATTTTCGCCATGACGCTTCGACCGGGATGGAACAGTACGGTGTTCGGGCCATACTTTGTAGCAGGCGCGCTTTACAGCGGTTCGGCGATAGTTATTCTTGCCATGGTTGTTTTCCGTAAACTCTACCATCTTGAAAAATACATTACCTACAGGCATTTTGACCTGATGGGGCGTGTGGTATTGGCGCTGACACTCATCTATGCGTATCTGAATCTGAATGAATATTGGATACCCGCTTACAAAATGGCGACGGCAGAAGGGCATTTGCTCCATGACTTATTCAGCGGCAGCTATTCTACCGCTTTCTGGCTATGCCAGTTCGGCACCGTGCTGTTTCCCATCATAGTCATGTGTTTTCCAAAAGGGCGCACACCGGGCATGCTTGCCTTTATTTGCTCGCTCATAGCGGTTGGAGCATGGGTGAAACGCTATCTCATTGTGGTGCCTACACTCCTGCATCCTTTTTTACCTATACAGGATGTGCCACAGGATTGGGCACAATATTTTCCAAATTGGGTAGAATGGTCCGTTACGATGGGAGCCCTTTCAGGTATCCTCATTGTGATTACGCTTTATGCAAAACTCTTCCCCATGATGTCGATTTGGGAAGTGGTACACGGGGCTAAAGTTGAAGAGAACAAAAGGATTGCAACTGAAAAAGGAGAACACGAAGAAGAAGAATTACTCAAAGCAGAATCAGTACATGCAAAAACATCAAAAGGAAAAACAACAATCGTAATGGCGAACGGCAACAAATAACGAAAAACGAATCATGAACATTATGAAAATATTCAGCATCACAACAGCAGCAGTCCTGCTCTGCGGAGTTTCATTTGCGCAAGCTCAAAAATCAGAAAGCAGTATTCAATTGTCATTTTCAAAAAAAACCGATAACAGCAAGATTGTTAACGCATTGGTGATGGGGAAAAAGAGCGGGGAAAAATTTAGTCCCGCAAAAAATGCGCACATCAGTTTTTATGCTAAGAAGGAGAAGGAGCTTGTCTTGATTACAAAATCAATTACCGATGGACAGGGAAAAACCAATGCGCTTCTTCCTAAAGATTTGCCGTTAGATACAGGCCGGTATTTTGGCATTACCGTAAAATTGGAAAACGACAGCGTTTATGAAAATTCGGAAGAAGAATTGCGCTTAAAAGATGTCAACCTGGCCATTCAATTGAATCCGCATGACACCGCGAGGATTATGACGGCAACCGTTACAGAAATAACCGCAGACGGAAATGTAAAAGGAGTAAAAGATGTTCCAATCAATTTTTATGTGCAGCGCCTCTTCGGCATCATGCCGGCTGCAGAAGAACATACGGTTAATACAAATGAAAAAGGAGAAGCTGTTTTTTCTTTTCCAAAAGGGATTCCCGGAGATACAGCAGGCAATATGACAGTGGTTGCCAGGATAGATGATAATGATATGTACGGTACTGTAGAAAGTCAAAGTCCTTGTGCCTGGGGAAAAGTGGTCCCTCTAGAAAAAGATCCATTTCCGCGCGAAATCTGGGGAGCCCAGGCGCCTTGGGGCCTCATCATAACGCTTTCCATTCTTTATGGAGGAGTGTGGTTTTGCTATTTCTTTATGTTCTTCCAGTTAAGAAAAATAAAAACAGAAGAAGATTTAACGGTAAACAGCTGAAAATAAACCATAACAACAAAATACAATGAAAAAACGAATCCAACAAATTAGAAAAATGAAATCAATAAGTTTCATTTTAATTGCAGCAATCACAGGATCACTGGCACTCTGTTTTGCATTTATTCCTATGCATAAAGTGAAATCCGGTACTTCCTTTAGCGGACCTGAAAAATGGGTTGCCCCTTCAGAAGTCGGCAAGAAAAAAAATCCCATCGCAGTTGATGACGCTTCAATTGCTGCAGGAAAAAAGATCTACAGTTTCAACTGCGAGATCTGCCATGGAAAAAAAGGAAGAGGGGATGGGCCCAAAGTCGCTGAATTGGACAAAGAACCGAGCGATTTTACCAAAGAGGACTTGCAAGCACAAACCGATGGAGAACTTTTCTGGAAACTGAGTGAAGGGAAAAAACCTATGCCTGCTTTTAAAAAGGATTTAACTGAAGAACAACGCTGGCAGGCAGTGATCTACCTGCGCACCTTTGCCAAAAAAAAGTAGGACAGCACACACCGAATACAGTTTCTGAAAAAAACCATAAAAAAAGTACCATTCAGGATGAGAAAAAGATCGACAAAACGGATACAAGTAAAACAAATAAAACTAAAACAGATACTATAAAACCAGATTCAATAAAAACAAACAATAACAAACAATAACAAACAATAAAACAAACAATTAATAATAAGTAAATATGAAAAAAATTAAAAACTATTTAGCACCAAACGTATTGATGGCGGCTATCATCGTAGCAGGTCTTTCGAATTGCACCAAACATGACCAAGTGCTCGACCTGACAACTCCAACACCGGTATTGGATGTTGATACTTTATATTCTGTTCCGGGAACAGCTGCCCTTCAACCCATTGATGGAGCTGCATGGGATGGAGGCATTGAAGGAGCATGGAGCGACGCAACACCTTTAACCGTAAGTGCCGTAGTTCCTGATTTGGGAAACGGGACTTTTGAAGGATATGTCGGTAACACAACGAACATCACCATGCGTTCCATGTATGATGCCAGCTACATCTACTTCCTTATGGAATTTAATACTCCTCAAGAAAATGTGATGAGCGCACAATGGTACTTTAAACCCAGCACGCATACTTGGGCACAGGAAAAAACCGCTGAAGATTTAACAAATCTGAACCCGGATGGAAGTTACAGGGCGCCTTTTTCGCAGGATCAATTCGTTATTATGTTTAATATTTCCTGTCAAACTTTTAATTCCATGTCATGCTATGCTGCCTGCCACGTTAATTCTGCTTACGGATATTCGGTTACTCCTGAAGGTGGTGTGATGTACACGAACGGCCCTACTGAAAGAACAGATGTATGGAGAGCACGCATGCTCCAGGTAATGAATACCAATCAGTCAAACGATTGTTTTATAGATGATGGTTCAAGCGTAGGCTTGGGCGAAAGCGGCGCATTGAATAAGAATGAAGTTCATGGAGACTGGCAGGTACTTAATGGGCCTTCCTCTTCAGTGCCTCCAAGTTTACAGTCACCGGGCGTAATCGTGTCGTCACCGGGAGCAACAAATGTGTATGCTGCAGACGGTGGATACAGCAATAAGCAATCTCTGAAAATTACCGGCAAAACTACGAAAATGGCTGTTCCGATCTGGGTAATACCTGGCGGACAATCTACTGCAGGAAAGTATAGCGCGATCATGCTGAGCGATACGGGAAGCACCGCAAAACGAGTTGTTGCCGTTGACTCTATGGGCGTTCTTACACTTAGCAATGGAGTTACGATTGATCCCAACACAGCGGCATCGGGAACAAACTATCAGCAAGTATTTGGAGGTGATGGACCCAATTGCATTCCCGGCAGCATTGTTGGCTCCTACACAGGCAGCCGCGGCGATGTAATCACAAATGCTTATTTCACTGGTAGTGGCTGGAGAGTATTATTTAAACGCGCATTGAATACAGGCGATAATGTAAATGACGTTAATTTTTCTTCGTTGAGCGACCAGCCCTTTGGTGTAGGCGCTATGTTTAACCATGCCGACAATCAACACGCTATTGTGGCGGGCTTAACATTGCATTTTGGTGCGAGAGGCAATGGACGTATAAAAAAATAACAGGAGTTGGGTATTGAGATTATTTTTTGTCTCAATACCCAAATCTAAAAACGATTGACAATTAAATAACCATCATGAAAAAAACAATAGTAACAACGCTTGCGCTTGGTGTAATGTTAATCGCTGCAATCACGGGATGTCAGAAAAACACTACGCTTATCATCAAGCCCGCGCCCAAAGTAATTTCCAAAACAGTTTCTTTCAGCAAAGACCTGGTGCCGCTCTTTACAAAAAATTGCGCGCTGGGCGGTTGCCATGCAGATGGGGGCCATGCGCCTGATTTAATGGCGACTAAAGCATATACTTCTTTAATGGATGATCCGGATTTCGTTCTTATTAAGGATCCTGAAAACAGCACATTATACAAGCGGCTAACCGGCAAACTAAACCCGGCAATGCCTTTAGGGAAACCTACCAATCCGGGCGGCATCAATGATCTGGTGCTTGCATGGATCAAACAAGGAGCGAAGAAAAATTAAACTAACAATTAATAAATAATATGAAAATACTAAAAAAACAATTTATCCTGAAGAAACTGCTTTACGGAATTGTTGTATTTGCCCTCAGTGCCATTAGCAACCAGGGCTATGCGCAGGATAGTACAGCAAGTAAAAAGGATAGTACAGCAAGTAAAAAGGCTGATATTAAAATAGCCCGTGTAAAAAACACCTTTGGAGGAACTTATATTATTGATAACCAAACGGTGATGGTGCCCATTAAAAATACGTTTGAGTTTGCTATCCAGCACCGCTTTGGCACCATCAATAACGGGTATTCCGATTTTGCCGGATTATTTGCTCCCGCAAATATCCGCTTAGGATGGAATTATGTTCCAATTGATAATCTGCAATTAGGAATTGGCATCTGCAAAGACAAAATGCAATGGGATGGAAATGTCAAATATTCTATTTCCAAACAAGCGAAGGCCGGCGGCTGTCCTGTAAGCGTAACTTATTACGGAAACATGGCTGTATCTACCCTTGCCAAGAAAGATAATTTCGTGAGCAATGCGGATCGTATTGCCTATTTCAACCAGTTAATTATTGCCCGGAAAATAACCGATAAGTTTTCCGCGCAAGTAGCTCCCAGCATGTCCTACTTTAATAATGTGGATGGATACAGGGCCACGGATGGCAGCATTCAGCCAAAGATGAAAAACCAGCATGCTGCAGTTGCCGTATTGGGAAGATACATGGTTCTGGATTATTTGGGCATTATTGCAAATTATGATCAGCCGCTTACACAGCACCTCACGAATAACCCGCATCCCAATATCAGCTTTGGAATTGAATTCGTTACAATAGCCCACACGTTCCAAATATTTATGGGCAACTATCAATACATTCTTCCACAAAACAATAATTTCTACAACCAAAATGATTATACTAAAAGCCAATATTTGATTGGTTTTAATATAACCAGGCGCTGGAATTTTCATAAAGGTTAATGTTGTGCAAATATGAAAATGAATAAACGAAAACACTAAAAGGTTAATGATTTTTCACATCAGGGCAATGAACGCGTAATTGGTAAACTCATTAGGATAGAAAAATTTGTCACCGAGAATAAATGCAGGGAGAGGGCATGGGGTTTTTTATAGAGGTTATACCCCGCCTTCTGCCCTGATGTATTAAAATAGAAAGATGATAATCAAAGAATCAAATTCAAGGTCAGCAAACGCTGTCCATTCAAATAGAACAGCTTGAAGAATAAATGGAATATTTTATGATTTGAAAAGTGAAAAGCGCCTGATAAAAAGGTAAAATGAGAAGATTTCTAAAGTCACTTGAATAACTAACAAAGAAATTAAATTTCTCATGGCAACACATAAATACAATCTCTTTCTTGAAAAAACCATTGTCCTTCACTATGTGTTACTGATTTTTTTTATAGCTGTAACTCTATATACTTACAATGAAATCAACAATGACAGCTCAACTCAGCAAGTCAGTTCAACAAACATTAATCATAAAATAGCCGAAGAATAAACAAATAAAAAATGGCGACCCCAAAAACCTGGTGGCGTTTTTATAAACAGAAAGAGGATATGCCTTTCGGATGCTTTGTTGTACTGGTTCTTTGTATGGCTTTTTCAGTTTCAATGATCGCCTGGATATGCTGGTTGGTTTATATATCATTTAAAATAAATTGAAATCAATGAAACAAATACTAAAAACATGGTGGCCTTTTTATAAGCAGCAGGTTTCTGACCCTGCAGGAAAGGCGAATAAAACTCCGATCGGCTGCATTGTTGTATTAGTTGCATGCATGTCTTTTATAATTGCCTGGATGTGTTGGCTATCTTATATCTCTTTTCTTGAAAATTAAATAAAATGAAACGAAACCGAAAAACATCCAATACAGCCCGAGTGATCGAGAACGCAGGAAAAAAGGACAAACTCGCAGAAGAAAACAATCAGCATATCCGTTACACCATGGCTGATATACGACAGATACTCAGCAGTATTCGATGGGTAACCTCTATCAACCAGATGCCCATATCCGACCATGCACTGCTCATGGAGATGCACCAAACTCTTCTGGAAGTACGCAAAACAATTGACGACATCAACCAGACCGTTACCGATGCGCATCAAACTATAGCGGACCTCAATCAAACGCTATCCTTTGTAAATTCTATATTATTCCCTGAAGGTGATGAAAAGAAAAAAGATTCGATGCTGAACTGAAAGTTCTTCGGGGAGAAGGGCAAGAAATAGTATGTCATTACTGCTCCTGAAGTTTATCTCAAAAAAAACAGGAAGAAAATAAAGAAATGTTTTTGATTCGATTTTATGTCAATAAAAAAAACAAACTGCACCGCTTGCACGAACGGCCCCTGTTTGATTAAACAGCATTTTTCCGGCAAACATTTCTGGCAAAAAAAAGTAACAGAGATCTTTGTTAAACGAAACAAAGATATTATTCACGCTGGGACAGTGAGTGATAGGAATATTTATTTCATTAAATCAGGCGCATTCAAAATTTATACTTCCGTCGGAAAAAAAGAAAAAACAATGATTTTACGTTTCGCCAAGGCGGGCGATATTCTCGGGGATATATTTTCCCTGGATGAAATACTGCCGATTGGCACTCAGTCAATAGAAGATTCGGTGGTTTGCACGATTGAAAATAAGTTTGTAAATGATTTACTAAAGATTAATCCGGAATTCACAATGGCATTAATTCGGTATTACACCCGCGAAATGCAGAAGGTGGATAAGAGATTGATCATTGACAGGCAAAAACATACGACTATAAAACTCGCCAAAGCTTTATTACTGATGCTGGAAAGTTTTGGTGTAAATAAACGAGGCGTATTGAATATTACCCTCTCTCGAAAAGACATTGCAGCCCTGACTGGAACCTCTTATGAAGAAGTAAGCCGGAAACTTTCCACGTTTGAAAAACAAGGCCTGATTGGTAAGGTGGATAAAAAAATTGCCCTTCTGAATATAGACGAATTAAATAAAATCAGCAACAATCATGCGGATAACAAAAAAAAGTAAAACTCAACAATTCATACAACAGCAATATAAAAAACACCTGATTCGGCTAAAAATAAAAATAAATCATAATCAATAAATAAATTTATGAAAACATCTTCAAAATACCTTGTAATCGCCGCGCTCCTGCTGTCGTCGATTGCAAATAAAACGACTGCACAGGATTCAACACAGACGGAAAAGAATCAAAAAATTCTTATGGCCCTTCCTGGAAACACGAAAATGCTATTAACAGGGGTCGCTTGGTTTGGGTTCCACGCTAATATGAATGACACCATAAAGACCAATGTCAAAAACAGTTTTAATACCTATGGTTTCAGCCCAATGTTTCTATGGAAACTTTCTGATAAAATGTTTTTTGAAAGCGAAATAGAAATAAACAACGGCGAAATGGAACTTGAATATGCTAAAATATCCTATAAGCTGAATAAATTCATGACGGTAGGAGCCGGAAGAATGCTTACACCGTTTGGCGCTTATGGAGAAAGATGGGAGCCTGTACATATTGAAAAATTTCCGAATTCTCATCTGCGGCCTAATGATGATCTTCTTCCGGATGACACACATCTTTACTGGGGTGCGATCATGGGAATAGACGTACGAGGCGGCATTCCGCTCGGAAGCGCTAAAATGAATTATTCCATGTTCGTTTCAAATGGCCCCTTATTATCGAAAGATGAAAACGGAAGGCCTACAGGTGTTGTACAGTATGAAAATCTGCTGGATGAAAATAATAACAATAAGGAAGTTGGCGGTCGAATCGGAATTTTACCTTTTTCAAATTCATCGCTGGAAATCGGTTTTTCAGGCAAACACGGTTTGGCAGGGGATATAGGCGACACCGTATATGAAAATATTGGAGCAACAGCCACTGCAGTAGATTTTTCCTATCTGAAAAGCATTGAAGCTATAAAGTCCACAATTAGCTTCAGAGGACAATACAATACGTTAACCGTTGATAAAGCCAATTACTACTTAACGGATTCAACTACCTACACGTTTGATAATACCATGAAGAATTATTATGCGCAATTTTCTATTCGCCCTTCAATGGCTCATGGTAAGTGCATCAAAAAAACCGAACTCATGTTTAGATACAGTTCAATGGCTCTTCCTAAAGATGCTATATGGTGCCCAAAAGACAAGAATGGGAAAGGAGGAATCATCACCCGAATGGATATAGGGCTTTGCTATTGGTTGAACTGGCGCAGCGGATTACGGTTTGCCTATGAGATCACAACCATGCCTGACGGAACAAAACAAAACCAATTATTAGCTCTTCTTGCAGTAGGTTTATAAAAAAATCATTATAAATTAAAAAATGTTTTATAAAAACTAAAAATCATAGATATGAAAAAGATAACATTATTATTTATCCCCATTGCCGCTGTAATAAGTGTAGCAATAACCTTAAACGGATGCGTCGCTTCACAAACGGTAACAGCTAAAAGCGGTACACAACTTTGGGGGGAAAACTGCGGAAGATGCCACAATTCCCCTTCCTCTTCTGATTTCAGCGGAGCCCAATGGGAAGTCATTGGCACCCATATGAAGCTGCGCGCAAATCTTACAGAGGATGAAACGAATAAAATAATTGCATTTTTTAAATCGGCACAATAATAAAGAGATAAGGATTGAATAAAATGAAGGAGTTGGCTGCTCCTTCATTTTTTTATAAAAGAACACCGCAAATCATAATTATTGCTCTGGAGATCACTCGCTTCAGTATAACTTACGCTTCTCCTCTATCCCACTTGATTCAAACCCGCTGCTTATTTTAAGTAGCTATACCTCATACATCTTCTCTTCTTTTTTCCTTCCCAAAATGACATCATGGTTCATGTCAGCAATAGCTTCATTTCCTAAAATATCGAATTACAAGCTGAAATCACTGTCTTGCCGGGTAGCGTTTAATCAGAAACGCAGTTATTTAATCTAAAATTTGGAAATTCATTTTTCTTTTCCGTCCTTTATCCGTTCTTTCGCCAAACACCTAAACATTTTCTGATGAAAAAGATATTGATGCCTTTACTGGTTACGTCTTTAATAATGTCAGCAGTCGTAATCCTTTCTGCTCAGGAGGCAGATAAAAAATACGATATCCTCCTTTTATCCGGGGCGGTTCATCCTTCCGAAAACACAAAGGGCGCTTCTTCCTTCAAATTTTTACAGGACGAGGTTATCAATGGAAAATATTATCGCATCATGCAGTTCAAAGAAATTCCTTCTGACCCGGAGAAACAAGAGCTCCAATCCATGGGCATTGAACTTCTGGTTTACTTGCCCAATTATGCCTTCTATGCGTCTGTCAGCCAATCTGCTGATTTATCAAAGGCAAACAAGAACGGGAACATACGGGCCATTCTGCAGGTCAGCCCGGAATACAAAATACATCCTTCTCTCACAAACAATAAACTGCCTAAAGAAGCCGAACTCGTAAAAGGGAAAGCAGATATCGTGCTGATTTATTTTAAAGACATTCCAGCCGGCATGATTGCAAACGAATTAAAGAAAAAGATAAAAGGAATTAAAATCCTGAGCCAGGATGATGCTTCACAAACGGTGAACGTAAGAGTGAAAAGAAACCAGGTAAACAAACTCTCCCAGCTTTTCTTCATACAATATGTTGAGCCGGTTGAACCCTTTACGCTTGAAAACAATTCCGGCACTTCGGAACACCGGTCAAATACAATTAATTCATACATGGTCAGCGGCCTTCATTATGACGGGAGCGGTGTTGGGGTTTCAATTGGCGACGGAGGGGAATATTTTACTCATGTTGATTTTGAAGGAAGACAAATCGGGGGGCTCTCCACCGGAGCCGCAGATCACGGCACGCACGTAGCCGGAATTTTAGCTGGTGCAGGCAATATAAATCCACGATACAGAGGCCACGCACCCGGCGCTAACCTGATTTATTCAAACGGGTTTGCCGATATTTCAAGTGTCGCGGCTTTAACCGCTTTGTACAATGGCACTGACAAGATCCGGGTTACCAATCATTCATTAGGCGAAGCGGTAAACGCAGGCTATACAAGTACGGCTAGAATGTCAGACCTGGAAGTCGAATCTTTGCCTTCTATGTTCAATGTGCATTCCTGCGGCAACAGCGGAACCGCATGGTCTACCATTACGGGAGGTTACAAATCCGGAAAAAACGCAATTGCTGCAGGCGCATTGGATTACAAAGATCTGATCACATCATACAGCAGCCGTGGCCCTTCAAAGGACGGCCGCATAAAACCGGATATCTGTACAAAAGGAGACAACGTCATGTCTACTTATCCGAATAATGTTTACAATACAATGAGTGGAACTTCCATGGCTTCTCCCGCCACCGCAGGATGTTTTTCGCAGTTGATTCATGCCTATCGCGATCTTAATTCCGGGAATGATCCCAAACTTGCACAGCTGAAAGCAATTGTTCTGAACACGGCTGAAGACCTTGGAAATGCTGGCCCTGATTATACCTATGGATGGGGAAGGATCAATGTGTGGAAAGCATACAATGCCATTAAAGATCAACGCTACTTTTCCTCTACCATAGCAAACGGCGCCACTAACACACATGTAATTACAGTTCCGGCCAATGTAACTGAAATGAAAGTAATGGTGTACTGGGCGGATCCCGCAGCAGCAGCAGGTGTTACAAAAGCACTCATCAATGATCTGGATATTACAGTATCCGCTGCCACCCTGACTTATAAACCATGGGAACTTGATTTTTTAAATCCGGGAACAGCTGCAATTAAAGGAACAGATAACGACAATAATATGGAACAGGTCTCTGTTTTGAATCCGGCTACCGGAACGTATACATTGAATGTAGCGGGAACGCTGGTACCTCAGGGGCCACAAGAGTACTGGGGTACTTATGAATTTATTACGGATAGTATCACGGTCACCTACCCTATGGGTGGAGAAAGTCTTGTACCCGCCGAAACAGAATACATCCGGTGGGATGCACAAGGAACAACGGGAAATTTTTTAGTTGAATATTCCGCTGACGGAGGAACCACGTGGAGCACATTATCCTCCACTGTTGCCGGAACGGCAAGATATTACTCCTGGGTAGTACCGTCAGGTATAACCAGCCAGGCCCTGATCAGAGTTTCACGTAACGGCAAATCCGATGTAAGCGACAATGGTTTTAATATTATTCCTGTCCCCACCAATCTCCAGATTATATCCAGATGCCCTTCCAATTTTGAAATGTCATGGAATGCCGTTACAGGGGCAACAAGATATGAAGTGTTTGCCATGGGAACAAAATACATGGTGTCACAGGGAACGACTGCCTGGCTAAGCTGGATAGTTAATATTCCCAATACTTCAATTATCTGGGCGAGTGTTCGTGCCCTGGCAAACAACGGACAGGTGATTGGAAGAAGGGCTGTGGCTATACAAGTAGGAACATCTACAGCAAATTGTTCCGCTACATCTATTTTTGAAACGGATGCCAATGCTCCTTATGGCCTGGCGGTTTATCCCAATCCAATTTCCAATTCGTCAATCATTACTACTTTTCTGTCTGAAGAGGACGTAGTATCCGTAAAATTAATTGATGTGATGGGAAAAGAAGTTGCTTCCTTAGCTGATAATCAGAAATTATCTGTCGGGAAACATAATTTTACATTTGAGAAACTTCCTGCAAACGGAATTTATTTCATAAAGATTCAGGGCAGCAAAGGTTTTTCTGCCGGCAAAATCATAGTTGATGAAGAATAATTGATTGTGAGCGGATCAATAAATTAGGATCAAAAAACCGCTGCTATTTTAGCTCTATAATTTTTCGTGCCAGTATGCGGGCCATTTTTTCGCCCGACTCAAAGCTCCAGCCGGCAATGTGCGGGGTAAGAATTACTTTATTAGAATTAAAAAGATATTGCAGCGCTTCCGGCTGATCAATTTTTGTTGAAGACCGGATCAGCTCAAAAGAAGTTTCTTCGTATTCTAAAACATCTAAACCGGCTCCAAGTATTTTTCCTGACTCAAGATTTTTTACAAGATCATCCGTTTTCACTATTGGCCCACGCGAAGTATTGATAAGGTAAATATTTTTTTTGAATTTGCTAATGAAAGACGTATTGACAAGGTGCTTTGTTTCTTCGGTTAATGGTAAATGCAAACTCAAAACATCGGTATTTGAAAATATTTCATCCGTTGCAGATTCTTTCACCTGCGCATTCCCGAAATTCTTTTTGTATTTATCAAAAGCAAGAATCTTCACGCCAAATCCCTGCAGTATTTTTGCAAAAGCACTTCCGGTATTTCCATATCCGTAAATGCCAATTGTCTTTCCTTCGAGTTCTGTTCCACGATTCGCCTCGCGTATCCATTTACCCGATTTTACTTCAGCATTTGCTTTTGAAATATGATCAAGGAGATTCAATAACATGCCAAGCGCATGTTCGGCAACTGCATTCCTATTTCCTTCGGGGGAAGAGATACATTTTATTCCTTTGGATTCTGCATACGTCACATCAATATGTTCCATACCGGCTCCTATTCGGGCAATAAAGCGCCCCTTCCCTGAAGGGAGAGAAAAAGAATCAATGAATTGTTTATCAATATTAATCCTGCTTCGCAAAATAATTCCATCGTACTGAGATATCTTTTTTTCAATCTCTTCTTTTGAAGAAGTAATATCTTCATCACAGGAAAAATTATTTTCTTCCAGTTCTTTTTTAAGAAAAGGATGCGCCGTATCAAGAAAAAGGATTTTCATGTTTTAAAGGAGAATTCCGCGAAGCAAAACCGCTGCCACTGTGAAATAAATAATAAGCCCTGTAACGTCTACCAGTGTAGCAACAAATGGCGCCGATGCCGCTGCCGGATCCATTCCGGCTCTTTTCAAAAGTATCGGAAACAGGGAACCCATCAGATTTCCCCATACGACAACCCCAATAAGAGAAATACCCACAGTGAGACCTACCATGAGCCAATGCGGCCCGTACACATCTACAAACGCCGACCAAACGGCAACGCGGATGAATCCTATTAATCCTAAAATAAGTCCAAGCGAAAGCCCAATCCATATTTCGCGGCTTAAGATCTTCCACCATTCTTTTACAGAAACCTCGCCCAGTGCCAGTGCGCGGATAATAAGGGAAGAAGCCTGCGATCCGGTATTTCCTCCGCTTGAAATAATGAGCGGGACAAAAAGAGAAAGCACTACCGCTTTGGCTATATTATTTTCAAAAAAGCCCATTGCCGTAGCTGTAAAACTTTCCCCTACAAACAAGACCACGAGCCAACCGGCCCTTTTTTTTAACATCTGAAAATACGAAGTGCTCATGTATGATTCTTCAAGAACCTGCACGGCAGCCATTTTCTGAAGATCCTCGGTTTCTTCTTTACGAATAACATCCACCACATCATCAATATTGATTCGTCCAACCAGTTTGCCAAGTTCGTCAACTACAGCTACAAAAACAAGATTGTATTTTTCCATTAACTGCGCAACGGCTTCCGCATCCATGTTTGATTTTACAGAAATAACTTCCGGATCGTATACATCAGAAATCTTCGCTTTGAGTGAAGAGGTCAGCACTTTTTTAAGTGTGATTACGCCCACTAACCGGTCGGCATCATCCACTGCAAAAACGGCATATACATCTTCAATATGGTCGGCATGTTTTCTTAATTCTCGTACACATTCAATCATGTTCAGGTTCTTATTTACCTTCACCAGTTCCTTCTGCATAAGGCCTCCGGCGCTGTTCTCATCATATTTTAACAGATCAACAATATCACTTGCCTGGGCCGCATCATCTTTCTCCAGCTCCCGCAATACTTCATCTTGGACGTTATCCGGTAATTCCTGTATTACATCTGCTGCTTCATCGGAAGGCAGGTGATCAATATGGTCAGCTATCTGTTCGGAAGTAAGGGAAGCAAGAAGCTGCTCGCGCTTATCTTCTTCCATTTCAATAAGAGAATCAGCAGCGATCTTATCATCAAGAAAATTATAGAGTTTCTTTCCTTCTTCAGGTTTTAGCTCATTAAGAATACCTGCAATATCAGCAGGATAAAGTTTTTTCAGCCTCTTCTCAAGCGATTTAATATCGTTCGATCTGATCTCGACAGAAATTTTATCTAAATATTCTTCAGTTACTTCAAACTGCATAGTACGGATAACAAATGGTTTCGAATTTACGAATTATAATTGCCCGAAGAGAAAATCAAAGAAGTAAAAATCAGAATAACTGAATCAACTCCAAGTTAATATATAGAGGTAAAAAAAATTGCAATCATTATTAAAAGAAGAGAAACAGAAATAAATATTTTTTTTACACAGGGAGTGCAGAAAAATACAGGTTACAGAACATGCTTTTCTGCATGATAGGACGAACGCACCAACGGTCCGCTTTCAACATAAAGAAAGCCCATTTTCAATCCTAGTTCCTTATACATTGTAAATTTTTCGGGATGAACATATTCAATGACCGGCAAGTGTTGTTTTGTAGGCTGAAGATATTGCCCTAGGGTCAACACATCCACATTTGCTTCACGCAGATCATGCATTGATTCTATAATCTCAGCTTCTTTTTCTCCCAATCCAAGCATCAGCCCCGATTTTGTCCTGAGACCATACGCTTTTGCCAAACGGAGGACATCAAGACTTCTTTCGAACTTCGCCTGAACACGAACCTCTTTGGTTAATCTTTTAACTGTTTCGAGATTGTGAGATAAGACTTCAGGACATTCTGCAAATACCTTTTCCAGATTGATTCTTTCCCCTTTAAAATCAGGAATAAGTGTTTCGAATTTTGTACAAGGAGAAATTTTTCTCACTTCCCTGATCGTTTCAACCCAAATGGAGGCGCCTCCGTCAGAAAGATCATCCCTGTCAACCGAAGTGATCACACAATGTTTTACATTCATGCGTTTTACAGAATTTGCAACCCGCCGGGGCTCTTCCTGATCTACGGCTCCAGGTTTTCCGGTTGCAACTGCGCAGAACCCGCAAGAACGTGTACATATATTTCCAAGGATCATGAATGTGGCTGTTCCTTCACCCCAACACTCACCCATATTGGGGCAGTTGCCGCTTTCACAAATGGTATGAAGTTTATGCTTGTCAACAATCGCACGAAGATGAAGGTAGTTTTCTCCCGCAGGGAGTTTAACCTTTAACCAATCTGGTTTTGGGGTACGGGTAATTTCAAGAAGTTCAGACACAAAAAATAAATTCTCTAGTTAAAACCATTTTTTCCCAAACATAAGGTTCAGGTAAACATTCACATATACCTGATTGTTCCGTGTATTAGCCATAATAGGAATCGTTTTATAATATGCATCAACAACAATTCCGGTTTCAAGCAGTTTGATATCGTCATCAAGGTTGGAATGCTCAAAACTTAATCCCAATTTAAAAAAGGCTCCGGGGAAAAAATTCATTTCACCGAAACCGGTAAAATAACCTGCCCTCCCGCTTATATGATCAGGAATATGATAAGGGTTTGTTGAATCATATTTTTCAATTACTGTATTTCCCCATTGTCCGGGATGTGTGGGTGAAGCATCAGGATACCATATTTTCAAATAAACAGGTTTGGCGAATGCAATGGATGGCCCTGCGAGTGTCAGCAACCGGAGTTCTACACCGCGCCGGTCACTCTTCCCGGTAATAACTTTATGATAGCCGAAACCCCCTCGTAAAACTTTTACAACGTATTGTTTGCCATAAAAAAAACCTTTACTGTTAGCATCTGCCACATCTATTTTAATTTCTTTCGGATGATGCAAACCCGTTACTTCGATTTCATAGATCCTCTTTTTATAACCGGTTATATGTTTACACCTTCTGTAATTAAAACCCCATCCTGCAGAATGGATATGGGCACCAAACTCCTGTTCATTGCGATAAAGCAATTGCACATCGTCATTCTGTTTCAAGGCAGGATTAATGCCGGTAGCTATTTCCTGTGCTGAAATAAATGTGAATGAAAAAAAACAACTGATTATTGCAACAAAATATTTCATGGCATATGACTTAGACAAAAGTATTAAACATAACGGAATAATAATACTTTTGAGGGTCAAAATTCGATCCATAATGAAAACGTCTGAAATAATTTACAAAGGTGAGCTGCGTACCACGGCAACTCATTTGAAATCAGGGCAACTGATTATTACCGATGCACCTATTGATAATAATGGTAAAGGTGAAGCCTTTTCCCCTACAGATATTTTAGCAACATCGTTAGGATGCTGCATGTTAACAGTAATGGGTATTGTTGCAAAGCGACACCATCTTGACCTAGACGGAACAAAAGTAGAAATACTGAAAGTAATGGCTGAAAATCCACGAAGAGTTGCTGAAATTCACGTGGATATGCATTTCAAAAACGACTTTGCTCAAAAGGATAAATCGTTGATGGAACATACAGCTTTAACCTGCCCGGTATCAAAAAGCCTACATCCGGATATAAAGCAAAAAATCCGCTTTCATTACTGAAAGCGGATAAATGTCAAAAAGGTAGATTTCTTAAACTGATTTTTCAGTTTTCACTTTAACGTCTGCTTTTCCATATGCTGGACAAAGTTCGTGGCTTTTGCATGACGAAAGGATGATAGCGAAGAGAGCGATGGTTGCGATGAATGCGAGAACTTTCTTCATAGTGTGTTTAAATTACTTAATGTTTTGATTTGTTGAATTTGAAAGGCAATCTTCGTACCAAACCTTAACTTGAAAGCAAAAGTAATGATTTTAATCATATAACCAAAAAAAATTAAAACAGATTTTATTAACAGAATCTACAGGTTGTTAATTTTGTTGTCTACAACGGAATAATGAGTGAAAAGGTTTCAATAAATCCAAACATTGACGAAACTTGGAAGGAGGTTCTTAAGGAAGAATTCCAAAGCGAGTACTTTAAGTCATTGAAAATGTTCCTATTAGAAGAACGAAAGAAGCATATGATCTTCCCTCCAGCATCAAAGATATTCGCAGCTTTAAATTTAACTCCATTTGATAAAGTAAAAGTCGTGATTATAGGACAGGATCCTTATCATGGTGAAAAACAGGCAAACGGTTTGTGTTTTTCAGTCAGCAACGGAGTTTCAAATCCCCCATCTCTTCAGAATATTTTTAAAGAACTTCATACTGATGTTGGCATACCGACCCCAAAATATGGTGATCTTGAACCTTGGGCAAGGCAAGGTGTTTTGCTTTTAAATGCAACATTAACCGTAAGGGCTAATCAACCGGGGTCTCATCAAAAGCAAGGTTGGGAAAATTTTACAGATGCTATTATCCGGAAACTTTCTGAAGAAAGACAAGGACTTGTATTCTTGCTGTGGGGAAGGTTTGCACAGGCAAAAGAAGTATTGATCGATCAATCAAAACATCATATTCTGAAAGCACCGCACCCTTCCCCTTTCTCCGTTCATTCGGGGTTTTTCGGTTGCAAACATTTCTCAAAAACAAATGAATTTTTGAGAAAGGAAGGATTAAAAGAAATCGACTGGAGGATCGAATAGCTTATTTCTTTTCGCACATCTCCAAGGCCGCATCTATGTACCAATATAAATCGGAAGGGTGCCCGTTCACAGAAGTTAATTCCCGTTTTCTCCCAAGCCGGACAACAATCATTTTAAGGTCCGGAATATCGATAATATATTGACCTAGAATGCCGCGCGCATAAAAGATCTTATGCCCTTTATAAGCCGGTATAATCCACCAGGCATATCCATAACGCTGATTGGGTGAACCATCATCAATCGTAGGTGCCGGATTTATAGATTCTAAAACATATTTTACTGGAACTACTTGCGTTGTATCCCATCTTCCTGAATCAAGATATAATTTTCCAATACGGGCAAAATCACGCACATTAGAATTGAAACAGCAATACGCTTTCTCGTCGCCGTCTTTATGATCCAGGCTCCAATACGCATCATACGCTGCATGAATAGGTTTCCATAATTTCTCAGCAGCATATTCACTGACACTCTTCCCTGTTGCTTTGCTTAGAATAAAACCAAGAAGCTGTGAATTACCGCTCAGGTATTCGAATTTTTTTCCGGGGTCACCTTCAACATCATATTTAAAAATCAATTTACGCAAATCACTTCCATAGTAGGCTTCAGCAGCAAAACCGATAGGATTGATATAACTTTCATCAAAATTTATTGCTGAACTCATTGTCACCAAATGCCGGAGTGTAACTTTGCTTCTGCTCCCCTCTTTAAACTCCGGAAGAAAATCCGAGACAGGCTGGTCGAGTGATTTTATTTTTCCCTCTTCTATAGCAATGCCTACCAAAATGCTGATAAATGTTTTTGCCATTGAAAAGGAACTGGTGTGAGAGGTATCGCTGTACCCGCTCCAGTATTCTTCATGGCGGATAGAATCATCCTTTATCACCAAATAGGCGATCGTTTTAACACGTTCTATATCGCCAGTATATTGCGAAGGGATTTTTACTGTATTATAATCCTTCCCAAGCGCCCACGCCTCAGTTTTACCTGCTTTAACAATTCTGTTATCAAATATTTTATACTCATCAATATCAGCAGTAACTCTGCCTTTCAGATATGTATTGGCAAACCCTTTATACAGATACGTTTTCCCAGATATGAGAATTAAAACATTCAGGATGATGATGATGATCAAAAGCCATTTAAAAAACTTCAATACTATTTTCTGAACGCGTTTCATTTTATGTAATTATGATTAATAACGAATTTACGAATATTCAATCATTATGCGAACTCACATTCAAAAACATCGGCAAAGTGTTTCTTTACTTTTTCTTTGACATCATTCATATTCAGTTCGATCCCCAGTTCATTTTTCATAGAGGTGACCGCTTTATCCTGGATTCCGCAGGGAATAATATTCTTAAAATAGCCCAGATCCGAATTCACATTGAAGGCAAATCCGTGCATGGTCACCCAACGCGATGTCCGTACGCCCATTGCACAGATTTTTCTCGATGCTTTTGGATCTTTCCAGTCGAGCCAAACCCCGGTAAGACCTTCTATTCTTCCGGATTCGATTCCATAATCCTTCAATGTTAAAATGATTGTTTCTTCCAGGTAACGCAAATATTTATGAATATCAGTAAAAAAATTATCGAGATCTAATATGGGATAACCGACAATCTGGCCTGGACCATGATACGTTATGTCTCCTCCCCTGTTTATCTTGTAGTAGGTTGCGTTTTTATTTTTAAGCTGGGATTCATTCAGCAGTAAGTTTTTCTCATCCCCGCTTTTTCCAAGCGTATAGACATGCGGGTGTTCACAAAACAGCAAATAGTTTTCGGTTTTCGGTTTTCGGTTTTCGGTTCGGGCGCTTGTTTTCTCAGACGCAGTCTCGTTAAAAAGTTTTTCCTGATAATCCCAGCATTCCTTGTAATCAATTAAGCCCAAGTCGTGGAATATTATTTTTTGCATGGGAGTTTGAAATCCCCCTGCTTCGCTCACCCCCTTTGTACGGGAGATTGTGGGAGATTCAATTTTCATATCCTGGAAAGTGCACCTTTCAAATGATCGATCACTTTTACCTCTACAGCATCTACTCCTCTTAACTCTGAAAGAAATAAGGATACCCAATCTACAAGATGAATAAAATAAATCGCTTTTTCGATCTGCGATCTCCCTTTCGACCAAACCTCGGTAATATTCGGAGTATATTTTTTAATTACTTCTTTGCTTATTTCAATGCGTGAATTATTTCGTTCGTATTCGTCTTGATCTCGGAGAAAAATAACCGCAACTTTTTCTGTACCGCTTGGCCAGCCCACTAATTCATTATGGTTCATCTCAGGAATTACATGATGACTGCATAACACTTTTGCATTTTCATTCAACTGCTGACGGAAACGAATGGCGACGCCTTCAAAATAAGTAGTTGCATAAATGATTGGTGTTTCTCCATGCAATTTCTCTGCAATGGTTTTTGCTTCATATACAATATTTTGTTTTTCGGTTTCAATCAACTCCACTGCTGATCTCAGTTGTTGCTTGAATCTATTGCCGATAATTTTATTTGCAAAAAGAATAAAAAACAATTGGGTAAGGGAATATCCCAGGCAGGCACGCGGAGGGTTTCCTCCGGGTATCAAAATAACATCCAGTTTTTTCTTTTTCGCAATCTCTGCCGCTTTCCCGCCGGAAGTGATGCAAACTATTTTAGCTTTTCTTTTAAGGGCAAGATTCAGGCAGTTCAGCGTTTCTTCTGTATTTCCGCTATAAGAAGAAATGATGATGAGTGTATTCTTATCTACAAACTTTGGAATAAAATATCCTTTTCCTACGATAATGGGAACGGTTGCTTCCATAGCGACCAGTTCACTCACGATTGTGCCGCCTATACCGGAACCTCCAAGCCCTGAGATAAAAACATTTGAGATCTTCTTCGCTCCGGAAAGTTTTGCTTGCTCTCCGATACGGAATGCCTCTTTTAATTGTCCTGGAAAATTTTCAATTAAATATTTCATAGTAAAGCGAAATGAAATGAATTGCAAATTTACAAATAATATCAGGTACGGGAAACAGCGGATGCTTTACTTCTTTTCTTGCTTCCCGATTATTTCAAACTTCTGGGAAATAGTTTCTCCGAATTCATCCACAAGCGTGAGTGTATGTTGTCCTGGTTCAGGGGAAAGGCCCATCTGGTGAATGCCTTTTGTGCTTCCTATGTAATTATCATCCAAGTGCCAGTAAATCGTCGTCTCGGGTTTACGATGCGCAACGCGGAAAACTGCTTTGCCTGTCTTTTCATCCAGTTCAACAGGGACAAATATTTTACTTTCCTGCTTCGGATACAAAAATTCCATAGAATTGGTTGAAGTAATATTGCAATCTTTTCTGAACGGAGGAAGTTCATTGTAAGTAGGATTTTTTGATTTGTAATACCATTCCATGGATGGAGGCAGAACAAACCATGATCTATGGATCATGTTTGTAACAGCTTCGCAGTCGCTGTTCACACGCCATTTGCCTGTTGCATCCAGATGAATAAGCCGGTGATACGGGCAAGGTGCCGTTTTCAAACCGGCCGGCTGCACCCATTGTTTTTCCTTATTCTCACAAATGGGCAACGCACGGTATCCACTCTCTTTGCAAATTTCGATCTCTTTCATATCGTCCTTTGGCATAGTAAACCAATCCTGCTTTCCCAGCACACTGAATATCTGGAAAAGTATCGGAGCCGCTGTGCCGATACCGGTAAGATTGGGTCGCCCTTCGCCGTTTGCATTGCCTACCCAAACGCCCACCACATATTTTGGAGTCACACCAATTGCCCATCCATCCCTGTATCCGAAACTGGTTCCGGTCTTCCAGGCGATCTTTGATGATGAAGAGAACATCTGCCAGCTGGCATCAAAATCAGGACGATTCACTTCGGCCATTGCTTCGAATGTTAAATAGATGGAGGCAACGTCAGGAAGCCCACCCCCGGCCCCTCCCGAAGGAAGGGGAGTTGCATGGGTAAAATATTTCAGAGGATGTGATTGGTTTTCCTCCTTCTCTTCGGGAAGGAGGGGATGGGCCAATTTTCTTGCCATGCTTGCATAAATTCCGCAGAGATCCCATAGTGTTGCTTCAGCACCGCCAAGGATCAATGTAAGCCCGTAATGATCGGCTGAATTCTTCAAAGTAGTGATCCCGATTTTTTTCAGGAAATAATGAAACCGGTCCACCCCGTATTGCTGAAGCATCTTCACACAGGGAACGTTCAGCGATCGGGCCAGCGCTCTTCTGGCCGGGACAGCACCGTCATACGTCAGGTAATAATTCTGCGGGGAAAAATTTCCGATCTGCATCGGAACATCCGGCACCAGCGTACCCGGCAATATTTCTCCTTCGTTGAGCATCGCAGAAAATAAAAATGGCTTCATGATGCTGCCGGTGCTGCGCGGAGAGGTGATAATATCCACGGAGTTGCCATGTAAATCCTTCTCCTTTTTCTTTTTCACTTCATCTTCTACAGGCACCGTTGGCGGTGATGAATTTCCAACATACGCTACTACATTGCCTGTTTCCACATCAGCAACCAGCGCGGCTGCGTTATGGATCTGGTTTCCCTGGTATTTCAAAGAAAATTTTTCCACGATATTTTTTACTCTTTCCTGCAACGTTGCTTCCAGCGTGGATACTACCGTTTGACCATCCATCCCTTCTTTTGATGCGCGGTCAAGAAGATGCGGTGATAACTGCGGAAGAGGGAACGGTTTTTCAGGAAGCGGTTCTGATTGTGCAAGCACACAACTAAGTGAATCTATCTCCCCTTCTTTCCACAGAGATACAAGTAAGCGGTTCCTTTTTTCACGAAGGCGTTTATGATTTTTCCCGGGATAGATCAGTGAAGGTGCATTGGGCAGAACAGCTAACGTTGCAGATTCCGACCAGGAAAGCTCTCCTGCTTTCCTTCCAAAGTATCTCCAGGAAGCAGCATCCAGTCCCACCACATTTCCGCCAAAAGGCGCATTGGAAGCATACATCGCAAGAATTTCATTTTTGGAATAGGAAATTTCTGTGCGGGTAGCAAGGATCATTTCAATGATCTTTTCAAGAATCGTTCTTCCCTGCCCTTTCCGCGAAAGCCGGATCACCTGCATCGTCAAAGTACTGCCGCCACTTTTTATCTTTCCGGATTTAAAGTTAAGATACACTGCACGCAGCATTGAAACAGGATTGAATCCCGGGTGGCGGTAAAAATATTTATCTTCAAAAACAGTGATCGCTTTTGCAAATTTCTCCGGCACTTTTTCATTATACGGAAACCGCCACTGCCCGTCATCTGCAATTTTCGCAGCAAGAAGAACTCCGGCTTTATCTTCAAGAACCGTGGATGTTGGATCTTTGAAGAGTTTTGAAGGAAGGCAGAAGCAATACCAGGTAAACAGAATTAAAAAGAGAAATAGAAAAACTTTTTTCTTTCTTCTAAGAAGTGAAATTTTATTTTTAAGAGAGGAAAACACAGGTTAATATAAATCCTCCCCCTTTATCCCCCTCTGGAGGGGGATATGGGGGAGGAAAAAATTAAATAGCTCCCGGCTTCACAATTTCGATCCACTTGCCGGGTTTTCTTGCATTGATGGTATTGTCATACATCGCCTCGCAAAGAACAGTCGGCAAATAGTATTTACCGATGTATGCTGCGTTGAGAATGATCCGGAATGTTACGGGCGAACCTTTTCCCACATTGAAGTATGTATAAACTCTGTCATCGCGAATATCCTGGTAAGTCGGATATGAACTCTTGATGACCGACTCCGTTTCATCCATTCGCGTGTTGTGAATTTCCCATCCGGAAGGAAATATCTGCGTGAGCGCCATTTCGTTGTACCAGTTGTTCTTAAGACCGGCATTTGTAACGGTAACTTCCGCGTAAAAATCCGTTCCCTGTTCAAGTTTGGAAACGTCAAGCGATTTTCCATCCATGGTGTGATAGGAAACATCCATTCCCAAATTGCTTTCAGAAGAGGTTTGATCGCCCGCTTCGGGAATTCCTTCCAGAATAATCCTGGCGTACAAAATTCCTTTTCCAGAATTGGTGACAGAAACTTTTCCTGCTTCCGCTCCTTTGATTCCGATGTTCATCTGCGACATAGGAAGTTTTGTGTTCTTGCTTTCAGGAGCAGAACCGTTGATGGATGAAGTAAAGCTCATCGTTCCGGAACTTCCTCCTGTTTTTGCAAACCGCGAAACCGCTATGAGCGAGTACGCCGTTGTCTGCGTGTTCATCCAGTAACCGCCATTGCTCAGTGAAACAGAAAGTTCTTTCACCAGCGGTGCCGCTTTCACATAATCGCCCAGAACGCAAAGCGCTTCAATGATCATGGCTTCATCGCGGTCGCTGCAGCCATAGGTATAGGAAAGTTCTGTGTACTTATTCACTTTGGTTGAAGTACCATACACCAGTTGCTTTGCCACTTCCGGCTGACCGGCCAGCGCATAAGCAGCGGCCAGTCGCCATCTCGCATTCACAGAAAGCTCAGGCGATTCGCGCAACCGGTTCATGGCTCCAAGTTCCGGTGATTTTGCTAATGCCAGTGTATAGAGACGATACGCTTGCTCCAGGTCATCATTAAAATACCAATACTGATATCCTTTTGAATGATAGGTCCAGGCGTTGGCCATCTTCTTCTGGTATTTTTTCCAGTTGTCAAGCAACCCGGCAGGAAGTGTATATCCCTTTGCTTCCGCTTCGATCAGGAAATGCCCGCCATACGTTGTTCCCCAGTCGCATGCATCATAATTTCCCGGCCAATACGAAAATCCTCCGCTGGAGGTCTGGAACGTGGTCAGCCTGCGAATGCCGGCTTTGATGTTGTTGTCTATCGCCGCTTTGAAATCGCTGTTGAGTTCCATGATATCGGAAAGATACAACTGCGGAAAAACCGATGAAGTGGTTTGCTCCACGCATCCATGCGGATACTGGATCAGGTATTTCAAACGATAATCGAGATTCACCGGAGGAATATTGGAAATCTCCAGCGTGCCTTTATTGGTTCCCGACATTCCATTTGGTTTGTAATCCGAGTTCCAGGTTTTGCCGGGTTCGATCACCGTTTCAATGAAGTCGGTGATCTTCGGATTCGGCGTACGCACATCAATTTCGATATCGTACGTTGCTTTTTCGTTTCCACTGGTAGCGATCACTCGTACTTTTCCGATTCCAAGGATCGGATTTATTTTCATCGGGAAGTTGATGACCTCATCGCCTATTTCTTTGAACGAAATACTTTTCTTCGTCCCTTCCAGCGGAGTGAAATATTTATTGACCTGCACCTCCACATTTACGTTCCTGATGTTTTTTTCCATCGCAAACACCGTGACCGGCAGATCCACAATTTCATTCGGGCCTACCACACGCGGTAACGTTGCAAGCACCATCACCGGCTTTTTCACCGGAACGGTTTTATCCGCGGATCCATACGCTGCGCTTCCGCCCGGTTTGGCCGACGGTTCACCTGCAACCACCATGACACGCACGGACCCCACATACTGCGGCATCATGAACGTGTGCGTTGTCTTTTTTCCTTTGTCAAGATGGAACGGCCCGATGAATTTCACCATGGGTTTAAAACGGTTTGCTTTTGCTCCGCTTTTTCCTGCACCTTCACCGTCACCGCCGATCGCCAGCAGTTTCTGCATCATGGCGCCAAAGGCGCCGATCACATTGTCGTACATATCCCAGGTTTTTACGCCGAGCGCTTCTCGTGCATAAAAATTATTCCACGGATTCGGGGTTTCAAAACGGGTGATGTCCAGAAGGCCTTCATCCACCATAGCGAGTGTATACGTCATCGGCTTTCCGTTCTCTTCTCCTACTGTTACGCTTGCTTTTTCTTCCGGCCGCCAGAATTCCGCTGTTTGAATGGTCGGGCGGACATGTGTATTCGGATCTTCAACGGAGATCGGGATCACTCCGTACATCCGTATCGGAAGGTCGTTGGCGGTTTGGGCAGTCGGCTGAACAAGCGTTACGTGCGCGTAAACATTCGGTGCCATTTCTGCAGTTATCGGAATGGAGACCTCCGTAGTTCCTTTTTTTGTTTCCGCCCAGAAAGCCTGGAGAACTTTTGACCCTGTTTCGATAGAAATCAATGCACGCCCTCCTTCTCCGGAAGGAATGCTGAGTTTGATATTATCATTGACAGCATATTTTTCTTTATCAGAAGTAAAATTCAGGATGGCAGCTCCCTGGCTGTCCTCTTTCTGGGAACGTCCGGCCCATGCGGGCCAGTCAATATAAACGGTTTGGCCGGTGGAATGGCCGCTTTCATTATCGGTAACGCGGACCAGGAACCGTCCCCAATCCGGACGGTTCACGCGCAGAACAAACTGGCCTTTTCCGTTCACAGTAGAGATCTCTTTTGAAAAATAAGGCTGATGATATTCGTCTCCTACATATTGTCCAAGATCATCACCGTAATGATCCCACCACCAGCGCCACTGAACTTTATAAACTTTTACAGTAAGATTTTCCCTTGATATCGGCTTACCGTCTTCATCCACCGTTGCAATATTGATAATGTGATTGGTGTCGGTGACCAATGTTCCGGCGTATCCGTCCCCTTCCGGCATTTTAATTCCTACATAGGATTTATAGGGAGAATAAGGAAGGGTGAACCGGTCGATGCTGAAGTTTCCGCCTTCTTCAAACACGCGGCATACAAAGCTGGCGCGCAGCATTCCCGGCGCAGTTGATTTTACTTTCAGTTCAGGAACTACTTCCGCTTTTCCATTCTCATCAAGGCGGCTGTCAAAAATCGTTTGCTGTTCGGAATAAAATCGCGCAGTGGGATCATCAAAAACATATTTCTCATATCCTTTGAACGAAGTGCTTTGTTCGTTGAGCGTTACATCTACCTGCGCCTGTAAATTTTTCGCGATGGCACCATGGAGCCATTTTACTTCCAGCTCACCTTTTGTTTTTTCCGCATCGGCATAAATTTTATCCTTTCCGAAATCCAGATGGATCTTGAGCCGGTTGGGCATTATGGTTTCTATCTTGATGTCTTTGCTGAATGAAGCTCCTCCTACAGTAACCTTTGCGTTCCAGTTTCCGGTAGGCGCTGATTGATCCGTAGCCGTAACAAAACTGTAAGTACCGTTCAGCCCTTTGGTGGTGGTTATTTTTTTAACCACCTGCCACTTCGGATTTCTCAGCTCAAAAGTTACCGGGTGATTTTCAGGCAATGTTTTTTGTTTGTCTTCAAGCATAAAAGAAAGGAACAGCGAATCGCCCGGCCGCCATACGCCGCGCTCTCCGTAAATATAGCCCTTGAGTCCTTTCTGAACCGTGGAACCGCCCACATCAAACATACTGAGTGAAAGCGAAGCGCCATCTTCGAGTTTAAGATAACCGCGCTGATCTCCGTTCTTTGCCACGAGCAGGAACGGAACTTTTTTCATTTCCTCCAGCTGCGCCATTCCCTCTCTGTCGGTTTTAACGGAAGTAATTAATTGCTGCTGGTAATTATACAGTTCCACATTCACACCCGAAAGCGGTTTGGTAGTCTTCAGGTCAGTCACAACAAACGTCATCTGGCTACTGGTACCTTTCTTTGCAATAATTCCGAGATCCGAAGCAAGAATGCTGCGGCTGACTTCGTGGTTATGATTATAATAATAAAATGAAGGGGAGCATGGATTTTCCCTGTCATTGTAATTGTATTGCTCTCCTTCCTCATAATCCCCTTCGTAACCTCCGTCGTACCCTTCATCTCCGTAATATTCGTAATCGTTATAGTAACTTTGCGCCTGGTCGTCTTCGTTATCATCCGCATTAAATTCTTCATCCGGTTCAGTAAGATTGGTCTTCTCTTTTGTTTCCCCTTCACAATGGCAAACAGCCTGCTTTTTACGAAATCCCAGCGTTACTTTATAAATGGCGCCGGGTTCTGTTTTGACAAGATCGGAGAGATCAAGATAATACGTGTTCCAACGATGAAGGTCCATTTCAGTTTTTGGATTCAGCACGATCGTTTTCTTCATGATCATTCTTCCGACGCGTTTTAATTCGCGTTCCCCTCCCAGGTCATTTACCTGCAGGAACTGGGCAATGTTGTTTTCAAAGATCTTTACCACTTTCACATCCACGGCTTTCAAACTCACGGCCTGGAACGGCAGCACAAATCCTTCACTGGAACTGGGAAGAATAACACCTTTACCGATAAACTGGATCTGCGGTTTGATTTCCTCGAACATTACTTCCATCGACATCTTTGCCTTGAGTGGGTAGCCGAGAATATTTTTGATTCCGGCTTCAGCAGAAATGGTTCTGACACCTGACTGGCGGGACGCAGGATAGGCTTTCACGATATTATCTTCAATTATGAATTTCAAAGTGGTGCTGCCTCCGCTGATACTGATCAGCCCGTCCAGTACCTGGTTTTCCAGGAGCGGGTCGGAGAACTGAACCGAAACATATTGCTCGGGGTCCTGCACTACTTTAATATCCATCACTTTGAAATCTCCCAATGCCGGAATCGTAAACGTTTGGGAATTATTCACATCAACGCCGATCGGATTGCCCGACCATTTAATGATCACATCCATCGGTTTTTCCTTCCGCTCTACGCTGTCGATCACAAAACGGTGTTTATTCTCTTCCGCATGTTCCCATATCACTTTCAGTTTTCGCCCGTCTTCAGTTGCAGTAAGGATCTTTTCCACATCTGCATTCTCTGCAACATCCGCCGTGTTAATTAACCCGGTAACCCGCTGCCAGATCATGGCTTTTTTGTCTATGGTTTTCATTCCGTCAATGTACACTTCCATGGACTGAACGATAACGGTAAAAGAAAAATTGAATTCCTCAAAATCATGCGGCACCTGCGCCACATTGGACAGATGAAAAGTGGCTTCAAAGCTCTGTCCGGAAGGTAAATTGCTCTTCGGGCGGAATTCAACCGTGCGGTTATCAACCCAAACGATCGTTCCTTCGATCTTCGGGCTGAAATCAAAAAGTTTATTTTCCAGCGGCTTGTTCAGCTCCACCCCTTCCACTTCACTTGCCAGGAAAATCCGGATCGTGCTTTGTTTTGAAATGTACCCGGATGTGAAAGCCGAAATATACTCGCTGAAAGCAGGATTGATTTTTTCAGCGCGCATTTCATTTCCGCCTTTTTTCAAAAAAGGAATGGAAATAATTCCCATCGCTACGATCGCAGCGAGGAAGAACATCATTTTTCGATTCATTAAAGAAAGTTTAAAAGGTTTAGAAAGTTGGAAAGTTAGAAGTTATTTGTTGTTCGAATCTCGAATGAAAACGAATCTGCGAATAACAACCCGTATTTTGTAATTCATTCGAATATTCGTTTTCATTCATGATTCGTACCATTAATGCGGTTTAGGAGTTGTTAAAGGGGCAACTACCACAGGTTTTTCTTTTGGATAGTAATCATCTTTGTATGTATATCTCACTTTCAGATTATAGGTGAACTGCGCCACCGGCTCGATCACGTTCGGATTAATTACGATGTCGAAATTATTGTAAGGCAGTTTATCATAATACAATGTGGCCTGTTTCGGCTGATACGTGATGTTCGTTGACGACACGCCGCTTTTCTTCAGCGCCTGAAGGGAGGAATTGTTGAAGGCCGTATAGTTCCGATACCTTTCAATCGGATAAATGCTTTGCACATCTTCTCCCATCACCTGGAATTTCGGATTGAACTTTATTCCTACTTTCTTGTAATCTTCCGCTTTCTGGTTAAGCAGTTTGATGGAGGCCTGGCGCAGCGAATCATAAACTGCCTGAAGATTACTCACCACATAATCTACTTTGATAATATCGTAGATCTCGCTTTTTGCTGCGGTGGTAACGATCTCATCCAGGGTTTCATTCTTTTTATACGCGATGTGAATGTTTTTCTTCAGCTCAAATCCGCTGGGGATCTCGTTGTATCTCTTGCTGAACATCTTTTTTTCAACAGCATATTCAAACACCGGAACCTGGGAAACAAAGTCAACATAAATATCCTCTTTTTTAATTCCTGCCTTCGTAAGCTGGGCTATAAAACTGTTGATCCGGTCGTTGATCATCCGCTGGCAGGAATCAATGGTCTCCGCTGCCTGCGATACGCCAAGTAGAACTACATATGAATTCGCTTTTACATTCATCAACGCGTTTACACTTAACTCAAAAACCGAATCATTCAAAACCCATGCGTTTGCCGTAGCGGTGGTATAATACGTTTGTGTCTGCTGGTAATTGTAATTCTGATCGTACGATGCTTTGGGAGCAGCAGAAATCGAGGCTTTGTAGTTTTCTGCCGCCTGGTTATAAGTGGCGTTGCCGGCCATCTGGGAAAAAAGGAAGCAAGAAGTAAGAAGGCAAAAGACAGAAGTAAGTAAAAGTTTTTTCATTTGTAAAAAAAGTTTAGAGTTTGGAATTCAAGATGCGGTGGTGTGAAATCGAGCGAATAGCGTACAAGGGAGAAAAATATTTTGTGCGAATATAAATTTTCCTTTTGCAACACGTCTATGATGTTCCTCAACCAAAGGGTAAAGTTTCTAACAAGATATCAGTAAGGAGAAGCCTGGCGGGAAATGGATTACCCTGCCTGTCCTATCCCGGGCTTTATACCTGTTTGAAAGATTGTGGTCAAATCAAAAAGGATTTATATATATATATGTAATTTTACAAACATGAAATCCATAACGCTCCTCTTCATAATCATTTTCGCAAGTTTCTCAGTCAGAGCGCAAACGAAAGGGAAGTTCAACAGATCGGATTCATTAAAACTGATTTCATGCAACTGCGACTCCATTTACAAGGCATGGCCTCCAAAACCGGGTTCAAAGACCGATACTCCCGATTTTACCGGAGACGGATGGAACCGCCTCTATAATTTTCAAAATAAGATAGGGCAGTGCGGATACTTCAGCAAATTCTACTTCATCTATGGCCTTCATTTCAAATACGACCCGGATGGAAATCTTATCAAGATCAGCAAATTCTACAATGGAAAACTAGTTGGGACCTGCGATCTGAAGAAGAAATAAATAGTAGCCTGCTGCTTCTTTTGAATTTTGACTTATGCCCTTTTGACTTAGCTCACAAATACATCACGTCTTTCACCGCCCTGATAATCTTTCCGGCATTTGGCAAGGCAGGTTCAATAAGAGTGGAAGCATACGAAAGGGGGACATCGGCTGAATTGATCCTCAATACGGGCGCATCCAGGTAATCAAAAGCATTTTTCTGAACATGATAAGCAATCTCCGAGGAAATTGCAGCCAGCGGCCAGGCCTCTTCCACCACAACAAGCCGGTTGGTCTTTTTGACAGATTCAATTACCGCTGCATAATCAATGGGACGGATGGTCCGCAGGTCTATGACTTCGGCTGAAATGTTTTCTTTGGTCAGTTCGTCGGCGGCTTTATATACTTCTTTCAGGATCTTTCCGAAACTAACAATGGTAACATCGGTTCCGGTTCGTTTGATCTCCGCCACGCCAATCGGAATAAGGTATTCTCCTTCAGGAACTTCGCCTTTATCACCGTACATCTGCTCGCTTTCCATGAAGATCACCGGGTCGTTATCGCGAATAGCGGATTTCAACAGTCCTTTTGCATCCGCCGGATTGGAGGGCACCACCACTTTTAACCCCGGGCAGTTGGCATACCACGAATCAAACGCGTTGGAGTGCTGTGCACCCAGCTGCCCTGCCGAACCGGTAGCTCCGCGAAACACAATCGGGACCGGAAACTGTCCACCGCTCATGTTCAGCATTTTTGAAGCGCTGTTTATGATCTGGTCTATGGCAACAAGAGAAAAATTAAAGGTCATGAACTCAACGATGGGACGAAGCCCGTTCATTGCGGCACCGACACTGATGCCTGTAAAACCCAGTTCAGCAATTGGAGTATCCACCACCCTTTTGGGGCCGAACTCCGCCAGCATTCCCTGGCTCACTTTGTAAGCGCCGTTGTACTCCGCTACTTCTTCTCCAATTAAAAAAACACGTTCATCCCGGCGCATTTCTTCGCTCATGGCTTCACGGAGGGCTTCTCGGAATTGGATTGTTTTCATATAAACAAATTGGGGATACAAATGTAAAATAAATTGGCTGAGCAATTAAACAGGAAACTATCAGTATCTATTTAAGAAAACATGATTTCTTTTTACGATCTAATGAGGTCAAAACCTTCACTTAATCATGCATCAGCCGTACATATATTATTATATTTGTCACCCTTGAAAAAAAATAATCTTTTATGAAATTCTTAGTCTGTATCTCCCAAGTTCCTGACACTACCACAAAGATCACTTTCACCCCTGACAAGAAAGCGTTCAATGCTGCCGGCGTGCAATTCATCATCAATCCAACCGATGAAATTGCGCTGACCCGCGCGCTTGAACTGAAAGAAGCGCTGGGAGGAACGGTTTCCGTGATCAATGTCGGGCCCGCCAACACCGAACCCAACCTTCGCAAAGCTTTGGCCATCGGCGCCGATGATGCCATCCGCGTGAACGCTGAACCTACCGATGCTTATTTTGTAGCCTTCCAGATCGCGGAAGTGGTGAAGAAAAACACATACGATGTTATCCTTGCCGGAAAAGAATCGATTGACTATAACGGAGGACAGGTTCCGATGATGCTCGGCGAACTACTGGGGCTTCCATCAGTCTCTGTCGCAACCAAACTTGACATCAATGGATCTGTTGCCACACTTGAAAGAGAAATTGACGGAGGAAAAGAAGTGGTAGAAGCAAAACTTCCGTTTGTTGCCGGTGCGCAGAAAGGAATGTCTGAGCCGCGGATTCCCAACATGCGCGGCATCATGACCGCTCGGACAAAACCGCTTGTAGTGACAGAACCTGCTGCCTGTGCTAATCTTAGCAGCTCTGTGCTGTTCGATCTTCCGGCGGCAAAAGGTGAATGCAAAATGATTGACCCGAATAACATGGCAGAACTCGTTCACTTATTACATACAGAAGCAAAAGTAATATAGATCCAATTGGCAGTCAGCAGTTGGCAATAGGCAAAAAAAACCACAAACAACAAACGATTTTATGAGTGTACTAATATTCGCAGAGAATTGGGACGGCAAGTTCAAAAAATCGACCTTTGAAGCCATTTCATACGGTTCTGAACTTGCAAAACAAACCGGAGGAAATGTAACGGCAGTCGTTATCGGAAACGTAAGCGATGACGACATGAAGTCGCTCGGAAAATACGGAGCGCAAAAAGTTTTGTCCGTAAAGAACGACAAACTGAACGCGCATAATCCATCGGCGTATGCATCTGCCATTGCACAAGCGGCACAAAAAGAAAATGCTAAACTCATTGTACTTTCTTATACGTATTCCGGCCGTTCGGTAGCCGGAAGAGTGACCGTAAAATTAAAAGCAGGTTTGGTTGCCGGCGCGATTGCGCTTCCTTCCTCTTCTTCTCCGTTCACGATCCGAAAAAAATGTTTCTCAGGAAAAGGATTGACAGATGTAGTGATCTCATCCGATGTAAAAATAATCGGGCTGATCCCGAATTCCTATCACATCAACTCAGGCGATGCGAGTGCTTCCATAGAAAGTTTCTCACCCACTTTCGGAGATAATGAATTCAATTCAACTTTCAAAGAAGCAAAAAAGACATCCGGAAAGATCGCGCTCACCGAAGCGGAGATCGTTGTTTCAGGCGGAAGAGGCTTGAAAGGTCCGGAGAACTGGGGAATGGTAGAACAACTTGCAGAACTTTTAGGTGCAGCAACTGCCTGCTCTAAACCCGTTGCTGACGTGGGCTGGAGGCCGCATCACGAACACGTGGGACAAACCGGGATCACTATTGGACCAAACCTTTATATTGCTATCGGAATATCCGGAGCCATTCAGCATCTGGCCGGAGTAAGTTCATCAAAAGTGATGGTTGTGTTCAACAACGACAAAGAAGCTCCATTCTTCAAAGCAGCCAACTATGGCGTTTGCGGAGATGCCTTTGAAACCGTACCGAAATTTATAGAAGAAGTAAAAAAACTGAAAAGTTCACATTGATAAGAAATCAGGAATATTGGAATATTGGAAAAATGCCTATTAACAAGTCCATCACTCCATTTATTCCGCAATTCCTGTGTAATAATTTTGTAAATTCGTATAGATTCGGCATTCGTTGATTTATGAAGAAAGTAAAACTCGATATCATCGGACTCTCTTACAGCCAGACACAGGCTGGAGCGTATGCGCTTGTTCTTGGAGAAGTAAAAGGCAAAAGACGCCTTCCGATCATTATCGGTGGTTTTGAGGCCCAGGCGATTGCTATCCAGTTGGAGAAAATGACTCCAAGCCGTCCGCTTACACATGACCTTTTCAAAAATTTTTCGGATACGTTCAGTATAAAACTCAACGAGGTCATTATCTACAACCTGGTAGAAGGGATCTTTTATGCCAAACTGATCTGCATTAACGGGGAAAAAGAAGTGGAAATAGATGCCCGCACTTCCGATGCCATCGCGCTCGCCGTGCGGTTCGATTGTCCCATCTACACGTTTGAATTCATTCTCTCCGCCGCCGGCATCATACTTGACGACCAGCCAAAAGAAGGAGCAACATCCGTTTCTATTGAAGAAGCGGTTGAAAAAAAGGCTCCCGAGAAAGATGATAAAGACCTCTCCAAGAAGTCTACCGAAGAACTGAAAGAAATGCTGAAGAAAGCCATTGACGGAGAAAATTACGAACGCGCTTCCCGCATCCGTGATGAACTGAATAAACGAAAGAAATCCTAGAAGATTCCTTTCCGTTTTTTTTTGCTTTAATTCCCATTTTTATTTTTTTATAAACGGGTCATACTTTTTTGACGCTTTAACAGTTACTCCTATTTCAAGTTAAAAACCCCTGTTTCACATTAATTAACTTTCTTCTCCATTTTACTGCCACATTACTATTAAGTAAATTACTACATTTAAAACTCGTTTCTGAAAATGAAAAAGAATAAAGAAACTGTTCTACTGGCAGCTGCAAAAGAAGTTATCCGGATCGAAGGCGATGCCATCCGTGATCTTTCTAAATCACTTACTGCTGATTTTTCAAATGCCGCATTGGCCATCCTGAAAACAAAAGGAAGAGTCATTGTTACCGGAATGGGCAAGTCAGGCAACATCGGCAAGAAAATTTCAGCAACACTTGCCAGCACCGGCACTCCTTCCCTTTTTGTTCACCCGGCAGAAGCCAACCACGGCGACCTGGGAATGATCACGCACAGTGATATTGTACTTTCCATTTCCTATTCAGGAGAAACGGAAGAAATAATTCAGATCCTTCCCTATTTAAAAGAAAAAAATATCACCCTGATCTCCATGACCGGAAATCAAAATTCAACACTGGCGAAGCATTCTGATTTTCATCTCAATATTTCTGTAAAGAAAGAAGCCTGCCCGCTGCAGCTGGCACCTACTTCCTCTACCACCGCAACGCTCGTTATGGGCGATGCACTTGCCGTTGCATTAATGAAGCAACGGAATTTTAAGCCGGAAGATTTCGCAATGTTACATCCCGGCGGGTCGCTGGGAAAAAGATTGCTGACCAAAGTAGAGCATCTCATGTCAAAAGAAAATCTGCCGATCGTTACTACTACCACACCTTTGTCAAAAGTCATTTCCATTATGAGCGAAGGAAGACTGGGTATGGCCATTGTCATTGAAAACAAAAAACTCAAAGGAATCATTACCGATGGAGATCTTCGCCGGGCGATTGAAAAGCATCACGAGAAGTTATTTGACCTGAAAGCAAGAAACATTATGACATTGAAGCCAAGAACGATCAGTAAGGATGCAAAAGTGATCGAAGCCGAAGCTATTTGCAATAAATACAAGATCACTTCGCTGGTGGTTACGGAAGATCATAAAATAAAAGGAGTGTTCCAGATCTATAACATTGCAAAAGTATGAGCAAGCTGTTTGATATCCTGAAAAAAAATAAATTCATCATTGCGGGTCCCTGCGTGATCGAAAGCGAAGCGATCATCATGCAAACCGCCGGCGAGCTGAAGAAAATATGCGCTTCGCTGAACCTACCTTTTATTTTTAAGGCTTCATTTGATAAAGCCAACCGCACGTCAGTTGATTCCTTCCGCGGACCCGGGCTTGAAAAAGGACTTGCCCTTCTTGAAAAAGTAAAAAACAAATTTTCTATTCCCATCCTTACCGATATTCACGAACCCCATCAGGCAGAACCGGTATCTGAAGTTGCCGACATCATTCAGATCCCGGCTTTCCTCTGCCGTCAGACCGATCTGCTGGTTGCTGCGGGAAAAACAAAAAAGATCATCAACATAAAAAAAGCTCAGTTCCTTTCCGGAAACGATATGGCGAATCCTGTAAAAAAGGTTCTGTCAACCGGAAACAAAGAAATTCTCCTGACCGAAAGAGGAAATATGTTCGGATACAATAACCTGGTAGTGGATTTCAGAAATATCATCGACATGCAGAACCTGGGTTTCCCGGTAGTGATGGACGTAACGCATTCGCTTCAAAAACCCGGAGGCCACGGAAATAAATCCGGTGGCAACCGCGAATATGCTCCGCACATTGCAAAAGCGGCGGTAGCGGTGGGTGCGGATGGATTATTTTTTGAAGTGCACCCCGATCCTGCAAAAGCCAAATCGGATGCAGAAAATCAAATACCACTTTCGGCTTTTAAAAAACTTCTGATCGACTGCGGGATTTCCGGATAAATAAATTATTACAGACAAGATATGTTAAAAGCAAAAGTCAACAATAAATTCGATTTCGTTCTGGATGGAAATGAAAAAGAGCTTGATATCATCGAGGTCAAATCCGGGATATTTCACATTATTAAAGACAGCAAGTCCTACAATGCGGAAGTACTGAAGACGAATAAAGAAGAAAAAAGTTTTGTGATCCGTGTGAACGGGAATAAATACACCATTCAGCTGAAGGATAAGTACGATGAATTGCTGGAGAAACTTGGCCTCAGCAATGCATCATCAGCAAAAGTGAAAGAAGTGAAAGCTCCGATGCCTGGTTTGGTTGTTGATGTGCGCGTAAAAGTAGGAGAAGAGGTAAAAAAAGGCGATGCCCTTGTTGTGCTGCAGGCAATGAAAATGGAAAATATCCTGAAATGCCCAACGGATGCAAGCATAAAAAAAATACATATTAAAAAGGATGACACCATTGAAAAAAATCAGCTACTCATAAGTTTTAATTAACCGTCGTTGCGAGCGAATCCTTTCTCTCTGAATGACACAACCCCCATACCATGACAACACGAAGAGACTTTTTTAAAAAGGGCATTCTGGCAGGAGCCGGAATTGTCATCCTCAGTAAATCATTCGGATCGGAAAACAATCCAATAGATTTTGCTGAAACGTTAACTCCGGCAGCCGACGGCGATTTTACACTGCCTCCTCTCCCCTATGCTTACGATGCACTTGAACCGTTCATTGATAAGCAAACCATGGAGATCCATCACACCAAACATCACCAGGCCTATGTAGATAAACTGAACAAAGCCCTGGCGGATGCAAAGATCACCGGGGTTTCTCTTGATGACCTCTGCAAAAATGTTTCGAAGTATTCAACAGCAATAAAAAACAATGCAGGCGGACATTATAATCATTCTCTTTTCTGGAAACTAATGAAACCAAATGGCGGTTCCGTTCTTAGCCCTACTGTACCCAACTCTCCTTCCGGCAAACTGGGCGATGCCATTAATTCAACCTATACTTCTTTCGATAATTTCAAAATTAAATTCTCTGAAACAGCAATGAAAGTTTTCGGATCAGGATGGGCCTGGCTTGTTATCAATCATGATGGGAAGCCGGAAATTGGCTCTTCTCCCAACCAGGACAATCCAATAATGGACACTTCTGAATTGAAAGGAACTCCTGTGCTTGCTCTGGACATCTGGGAACACGCTTATTACCTGAAATACCAGAATAAACGCGCCGATTACATTGCAAATTGGTGGAATATTGTGAACTGGGCAGAAGCCGGCAAGCATTTCGAAGGGAAGTAATAATTTATTCATACATTTACATAACTAATAAAATATATTATGGTTACTGCAACTATCTTACTTGGAATGCTCGGCACAACTGAAATCATTCTTATTGTTGTTGTTGTGCTTCTTCTCTTTGGAGGCAAAAAAATTCCTGAACTCATGCGCGGGCTCGGAAAAGGCATGAAGGAATTTAAAGATGCTCAGAAAGGAATTGATGATACAGAGAAGAAAGAAGAACCGAAATAATACGGCTCCAACAAACGATCATTAGCCATTGGTCATTCGTTGCTCCATTGATTAATGATCAACTCCTTTTCTTTCCTTTTAACAAATTCAAAAAAAATTCTCTTTGGCGGGAAGAGAATGAATGCCATTGACTGAAATTGCAATAAGGTTATGGCCGTTCTCGTAACTACTCTACAATTATCTTCGAACATCCTTCCGCACCGTCACCTTTGATTTGCAGAAAATAAATTCCTTTTTTCACTCCTTTCAGATCAACCGTCTTACTTAAAAGATTTCCAGGCGTGGTCTTCTCCGAATAAATAACCTGGCCAAGCATATTTTCAACAGTGATCAGAAAATCCGAAGTAAGATTTCCGCCTGCCACAATAGTAAATTGCCCGTTATTGGGGTTTGGATAAATATTCATTAAAATAGAATTGTTTGCCGGATCAAAAACACCAACCGCATTTACGGTAACGGTCACTTGTCCTAGACCCGTGCAACCGTTTGCATCGGTAACGATTACCGAGTAAGTTGTAGTTACACTTGGAGATGCAACCACACTTGATCCGGTAGTATTATTCAAACCGGCCGATGGAGTCCATGAATAACCGGTTCCTCCACTGGCAGTTAACGTAGTGTTTTGCCCGGCTTGAATTGAAACGTTAGGGCTTACTCCGGCAACAGGAAGTGCATGAACCACGATCACATGGCCGACAGAGTTATTTCCTGCAGAATTGGTTGCAGAAAGTGCTACCGTATAAGTTCCTGGTGTATTCCAAATAACATTTGACGGATTCTGCTGTGTTGATGTTGCAGGTATTCCGCCGGGGAATATCCACGACCAGGCAGTTGGTGAATTAGTTGACTGATCCGTAAAATTAACCGGCTGATTGATGCATACTCCTGAAGGAGCAGAAAATGCAGCCACCGGAGTTACCGCCGGAGAATACAGATCGCATTCCCAAATTCCCCTTCCATAGGTTGCCGCACGGATCTTGCCGGCACCATACTGAATTTCCAATTCATTCACAGCAACTTTTGGAAGCAAATTCTTGTAGGATATCCAGTTCGACATAGTGTTATCCTGATAATATACTCCTGAATTTGTACCTACATAGATTCCTTCCGTCGCTCCGTTTTGATAAGCCAGGCATCTGGCAGTTACTGCAGGAAAATTTCCTGTGCTGTTTGTCCAAGTGGACCCTCCATTGGCGGAAGTATAAATTTTCGAACTGGAAGTCGCTACCGCCACTTTATTCGGATCGCTGTTGTGCACAGCAATACCATTTATGGATAAACCTCCCAGCCCTGCAGCAATACTGGTCCAGGAGGTGCCGCCGTTTGTCGTTTTGTAAATGGATGTCCCTTGAGCAACATATATATAACTTGAGTTGGAAGGCGCAATAGCCATGTATTTGAAATTATTTCCGGTCCCGAAATTTGAGATCTGAGTCCAGCTGCTTCCCCCGTTTGTCGATTTGTAGATTTCAGTATATCCAACATAAAGCGTATTAGCTGCGATCGGATCCAGGATCAAGGGAGTGGTCCAGTCACCATTGGAAGCAGGAGCGGTTAAACCCGAGTAGGTGGTACCGCCATTGGTGCTTTTATATAAATCACCGTATTGTGAACTTCCGTAAATGATATTTGAATTTGTATTATCGATCGCTCCTTCCTGGCCATCGGCGCCCAGCCAGTCGATCCATCCTGTGGAAGTCAGGATACTGGAACCGTTGTCCTGAGCACCTGCAGTGATCTTAATCGGATCAGTTGGTGAGCACCCAAGGCGGTAAAACATTCTTATACCTAAACCGGATGATATGTTGGTAAAGTTATCTCCCTTATCGGTTGACATAAAAATTCCTCCATCACTTCCGGTGTATAAAGTATTGCCTGCATACTCAAGGGCATGCATATCGCAGTGTGTATACCCTCTTGTATTGGGATAGGTCCATTCGGTGGTAGCCGTAAAGCTTGTACCTCCGTTTGTGCTTTTCCAGGTGATGATCCCGGCAATATGCACTTCGTTTTCGTCCGTAGGAGAAACCGCAATGTCAATATTATAGGATCCTTGCCCTTGTGTGTCTGTTCCGTTTGGACTGTATCCGAAATAATTTGTCCCGTTCGCTGAATTGCCGGTTACAGTAGCAGTAAAACTCGTTCCTGAATTGGTGGATTTATAAACGGCCCCGAAAACACTTCCGTTGCATTGTACGATGTAGACTACATTCGGATTTGCTGCCGTCACGGCAAGGCGCATCGCACTGCTGTATTGTATCCCTGACGTTACAGCTGTAAAGGTTGACCCGGAATTGGTAGAAACATAAAACCCTGTTCCGCAGGAATAAACAGTTGCAGGATTACCGGGTTTGAATTCGATATCATAAAAAGAACCGCTTTTCGATAATGTCCATGAACTTCCTCCATTTGTTGAACGGTAAACGCCTGATGAAGAAGCCAGCAACACATTGTTGGAATTCGTCGGGTCAACTATTATTTTTCTGACGGAAGCCGAAGAAGAAAAGCCGGAGTTGACCTGGTTCAGCGTTACGCCGCCATCGGTAGATTTTAACATGCCCGCTCCCAATGTCCCAATATAATAGGTATTGGAATTATTCGGATCAATGGATACATCCCCGATCTGCATGTAGGTCAAACCATCTGTTAAAGAAGACCAGGTAGTTCCCCCATTGATGGTTTTCCAGACTCCCCCTTCGGGTGACCCTATTAAAATATGATTGTTATTCTGCGGATCAACTTCCACGGCATCTATCCTTCCAAGACCGGGAGCCCAACTGGAAGTTTTATTCCAGTAGGTAGGGCCCAATTCAACCCAATTAGCAGATAAAGCGGAAACACTTTTATTGGCATACTTCTGCTCGAACAGGAGCGCTTCATCATGAATAAAACGAGGATTAATTCTGTTCCCTTGTTCATCGATCCAGTATTTCATTTCCGCTTCCCATCGCTTAAACTGTTTATAGCCGGTGCCTTTCCCTTTCGGCCGGTTTTCAAAATAAAGTTCAGCCGTTTTCTGAACCTGGTAATAATTCGCACCCGGATCATCCATCAGGTTGTAAATATCCTGAAGTGTTAAACCGGATTGCGCTTTCAGGGGAGAAACGGCTGCGATTAGGGTGGCAGCAACCAGAAAAAAGAATGAAATTTGTTTCATGGCGATTTCATTAGTGATTAATAAAAAATAACGTTTGGAATGATTCCCCGACCCGTTTCTGACAATCCGAGAACGAATTTAGATCAGGAAAATATGGAAAGCAAGTATTAATTATCTTAAGCTGATACTATTTTACCGAGCGGGGAAATCCGTGCGGACTGGAAGTAAAGAAAAAATAAAATTATTTTCTGCCGAAATCCGCCGGGTTTTCTCCCCAGGCTTTGGTTTCCCATTTCAAAAGCCGGTTGGGATATTTATTCTCATGCAGCCATTTAACGGCCCTGTCAAGCAAATGAAAAAGAGATTTGTTAGCAGGCGTTGAAACAAGTTTTGTTTTTGCATGCTTATGCTTCACCCAGGTTAATGCTGTTAAACTGTCGGAATAGACGGGTGCGGCACTGTTTTGTTTTTTCAGGTAACCAAGCGCATGAACGATGGCAAGAAACTCTCCGATATTATTCGTTGCATCCTCGAACGGCCCCAGCTGAAATAAAACTTTTTTTGTCTTTGTATAAACTCCTTTGTACTCCATCACATCGCCATCGAATGCCGCATCCACAGAAATACTTTCAAGGATCGGTTTTCCTATTTTTGACAATAGCTCAGGTGAAAGCGCTGATACGAATGCATCCTTACCGATAAAATCTTTTGCGGATCTGTTAAATGCGTTCGCGGCGGCCTCTTTTGTTGTGAACGATTTGTACTGCGCTCCTGTGTATCCCTGAATTTGTTTCTTGCAGTCATCCCATGAATGAAATACACCCGTCTCTTTTCCTTTCCAGACAACGTAGTATTTGCTTTTTGGCCTTGCCATGAGAATGCAGAAAAATAATTTGTACGAAAATACAAAAACGAATCAGGCGGGATTATTTTCAGAGACCTGTCCTTTTGACTCTGAAGTTTGCGCAGGAGAAGTTGTATTTGCCTCAGCCGCATCTTCCTTCTTTTCATGCCTGAAAAACCGCCGCTGAAAGAGCAGAATGATAATAACGCCGATCGTTATGGAGGAATCGGAAATATTGAATATCGGGAATGTGAAATCAAATGGCTGACTGCTCCAGAAACCAGAATTCAAATGCGTGTGAAAATAAAACATATCCACTACTGCACCGTGCAAGAATCCGGCATACCCGCCTTCCTGCGGTAAAAAAACTGCCGTATCCATGGGTGTGCTCTCTGAAAAGATCAATCCGTAAAAAGCGCTGTCCAGTATATTTCCGATAGCGCCCGCCATGATGAGCGCAATACTGAAAATAAGCCCGCTGTGGGCTTTTTGTTTGATAAGCGTGTACAGGTACCATCCGATTCCGCCGACCGCCAGGATACGGAAAAGACTCAGCAACAACTTTCCATACGAGCCTTCCAGTTCAAGGCCAAACGCCATTCCGTAATTTTCCGTAAAGTGTATGTAGAAAAAATTTTCAATGACGGTGATCTGGTCGCCCAGCGTCATGTGTGATTTTATCCAGATCTTGACAAACTGGTCTATCAGCAAAACAGAGAATACGATGAGTGCTGCTTTTTTCACAAAAGGTATTTACGGTCTTCAGTTTACAGTCTACGGTTATTTCAACTGTAAACCGTAAACTGCAAACTGCAAATTTTAAGAATGTTGTGTCAACTTTGCTTCAATGCTGAGTGTTGCATGGGGAACGCTGCGCAGCCTTTCTTTAGGAATCAACTTACCCGTTACACGGCAGATTCCATACGTTTTATTTTCAATACGGATCAGCGCATTTTTCAGATTCTGGATATGTTTTTCCTGACGTGCGGCCAACTGAGCAATCTCTTCGCGTGACATGGCATCGGATCCGTCTTCCAGCACTTTGAATGTAGGAGAAGTATCATCTGTTCCGTGTTCATCGCGGTGAGCGAGTGTATTTTTCAAAAGCTCATAATCTTTCTCCGCTTCTAAAAGTTTCTCAAAAATAATATCCTTAAACTCATCCAACTCCTTATCCGAATAGCGTGTACGGGAATCTTTCTTTCCTTTGAATTTAGGCTGCGGAGGATCGGGTTTTCTGAAGACCGGAGTAGGTTCATAATTTTTCATATCAGAAAACGAACCGCTGTCCCACGAATACGTTTCTTCCCCCAGGAGATCCCGCTCTTCAGCCAGTTCTTCTTTTGTTTTTTTAACATCCTTTAAAGTTTTAACCACATCTACTTTAACAGGAACCGGCTTTACGGCCAAAACGTGTTTTGTTTCTTTACTTTCTTTTTTGGCAACCGGTTTAGTTTTCGCCTTTACTTTCTTTGCGGTTTTTTTCGTTCCGGGTTTCTTCTTGGCGGTTCTCTTCTTAACAACGTTCTTCTTTGCAATTTTCTTTTTAACGACTTTCTTCACTTTTTTTGCAGAAGATTTTTTAACCTTCTTTGCTTTGGCTTTTGCCTTCTTTTTTGATTTTGCCATTACAGTATGAGTTGATTAATTTTTATTTATAGCAACGATTGTCCTGATCTCATCATCCACTTCAATTTCTACTCCGTTCCCATTAATCTCATTCACAATTTCAAACGTATCTGCTAAAATTTCCGCGCGAATGTAATCTAAATTATTAATAATAGCGGAATTAATTTTAGGGTGATTTTTCATCCTTACATCGATCCTGTCAGTAACCTCGAATTTGTTCTCCTTTCGAAGATTCTGAAGCCGGTTCACCAGTTCACGGGCGATTCCTTCGTCCCATAATTGGGGTGTGATCGTGATATCGAGCGCAACGGTAATCGACCCTGAGTTCGCCACCTTCCAGCCGGGAATATCGACCGGAATAATATCTACATCTTCGGGAACTAGGGTAATAATATCATTCCCGATTTTTATTTCATAATTCGTGTTCTTAGAGATAGAAGAAATTATCAATTTAGCATGCGTAACTGCATACTCCTGGACTGCTTTCATATGCTTCCCACATTTTTTGCCCAGCGTTTTAAAATTCAATTTCAGGTTTTTTACAATTTGAACGTCATCCTCACCAACAAACTCCATTTCTTTCACATTCACTTCCGAAAGGATCAGATCCTTGACAGCCTCTATTTTCTTTTTAGTTGCTTCATCCAGGATCGGAATTTGTATTTTATTCAGCGGCTGACGCACGCGGATGTTTTCTTTTTTGCGGATGGAAAGGATCATGGAAGAAATCTTCTGCGCCATCTCCATGCGCTCTTCCAGCGGCTTATCGATCAACCCACCATCACACACAGGAAACAAACTCAAATGAACGCTCTCCGCTTTTTGTTTTTGAGTAAGGTCATTCAGATCTTTGAACAACCTCTCGCAAAAGAAAGGCGCGATCGGCGAAGAAAGCTGTGTAACGGCTTCCAGGCAACGGTACAAGGTTTGGAAAGCTGCAATTTTATCCTGGGTGTATTCACCTTTCCAGAAACGTCTTCTGCATAGCCGCACGTACCAGTTGCTCAAATGCTCATCAACAAAATACTCGAGGGCGCGCCCGGCTTTCGTCGGTTCGTAATCAGCGTACGATTCATCCACAAATTTTATGAGTGTATTTAATTCGGATAAGATCCACCGGTCAATTTCCGGTCGATCCTTTACTGGAATTTCTTTTTCTGCATAGGTGAACTTGTCAATGTTCGCATAAAGCGCGAAAAAGGAATACGTGTTGTACAGCGTTCCGAAAAAACTCCGTTGCTTTTCCGCCACACCTTCGATATCAAACTTTAAATTATCCCATGGCGATGCATTCGTTATCATGTACCAGCGCGTTGCATCCGGACCGTATTTATTGATGGTCTCGAACGGATCCACGGCATTGCCCAAACGCTTGCTCATTTTATTTCCGTTCTTATCGAGCACCAGTCCGTTGCTCACAACCGTTTTGAAAGCAACTGAATCAAATAACATAGCCGCAATAGCGTGAAGCGTGTAGAACCATCCGCGGGTCTGGTCAACACCTTCGGCGATAAAGTCGGCAGGGAAAACCTCACCCCCGACCCCTCTCCCACCGGAGAGGGGAGGAAATTTTTCTTTATTCTCAAACGGGTAATGGTATTGTGCATACGGCATGGAGCCTGAATCGAACCAAACGTCTATCAGGTCAGATTCACGCGTCATTTTTTTTCCTGAATCGGAAACAAGAAATACCCGGTCAATAAATGGTTTATGCAGATCGAACTCTGCTCCTTCTGTTTTGAAATCTGAATTAAACCCTTCCAGGTTTGCTTTCTCAATTTCTTTTTTCAATTCTTCTGCAGAACCGATCATCTTTTCTTCTTTTCCATCCTCTGTTCTCCAGATCGGCAGCGGAATTCCCCAAAAACGCGAGCGCGACAAATTCCAGTCCTGTAAATTGTTCAGCCATTCGCCGAAACGACCGGTTCCGGTATGTTCCGGTTTCCAATTGATGGTCTTGTTCAGCTCCACCATTTTATCCTTGCACGCAGTTGTTTTTATAAACCAGGAGTCAAGCGGATAATATAAAATAGGCTTATCTGTGCGCCAGCAATGCGGATAGCTATGCTCGTATTTTTCCTTTTTGAAAAGCTTACCTTCTACTTCTAATTTTTTTACAATCCTCTCGTCAACACTTTGATATTTTAAATCGCTCGTATCTTCAATATATCCTCCGTTTGACTTCTTAAGTTTTTCCTTTTGAATTTTGACTTCATTCTCTTTTTCCTTATCTGTAAGATATTCCGCTTTCACATATTCACTTCCATAAAGAAAAATTCCATCTTTCACTTCCGGTAAAAATTTTCCGCGTTTGTCGACGAGCGTAAGCGAACCAATTCCGTTTTGTTTTGCAACGCGGAAGTCATCCGCACCAAAACTCGGAGCGATGTGCACGATTCCGGTTCCGTCTACGGTTGTTACAAAATTATCGCACACAACTTTAAAAGGAGCATTTGTTCCACCAATCGGTTCAGAAATTTTTCCGAACTTTAGCAACGGTTCGTAAGAAATATTCTTCAATTCAAAACCATTAAAATTTTCAAAGGGAACTGCACCGGGATGGTCGTCAATCATCAACTTTATCCCTACATTTATATCTGGATCTGGGTTTTCTAATTCTTGAGAAATTTCATTGTATCGTTTCCATTGGTACTCAGTAAAAATTTTTATCCCGTAATTTTTATCCATAAATAATCCATAGTCTTGCGCAGATATCAGTATACGGGGAAAATAGTTATAAAATAAATCTTGTGCTAAGATTACTGAAATAACTTTTTTAGAATATCTATTCCTCACATAAACCTGAACATATTTAATATCATGCCCAACCGCGAGTGCAGTATTGGAAGGAAGCGTCCAGGGCGTTGTCGTCCACGCTAAAAAATAAACATCCGTTTCAACATCTTTAAAAAGATGTTCAGACTTATCATCACGAATAACTTTAAACATCGCTGTACAAGTCGTGTCCTTCACATTCCTGTAACATCCCGGCTGGTTCAGCTCATGCGTGCTCAATCCGGTTCCGGCGGCGGGGGAATACGGCTGAATGGTGTATCCTTTATATATGAGTCCTTTCTTGTAAAGTTCTTTCAGCAGCCACCAAACACTTTCAATGTAATTGTTCTCGTACGTGATGTACGGATGTTTCATGTCCACCCAGTAACCCATGATGCGCGTAACCTCTTCCCATTTATCCTGGAACTTCATTACCTCCTTGCGGCAGGCTTTGTTGTAATCTTCGATGGAAATTTTTTTGCCGATGTCTTCTTTGGTGATGCCCAGCGTTTTTTCCACCGCCAGTTCGATCGGAAGTCCGTGTGTGTCCCAGCCAGCTTTACGTTTTACCTGTTTTCCTTTGAGCGTTTGATAGCGGCAGAACAGATCCTTGATCGTGCGCGCCATCACGTGATGGATGCCGGGCATTCCGTTGGCTGACGGGGGCCCTTCATAAAATACGAATGGCTCAGCACCCTCACGTGTGGTGACGCTTTTCTCAAATATATTTTCCTTCTCCCACCAGTCAAGAATTTCTTTCCCGATCTGGGGAAGGTTAAGGAATTTATATTCAGGGTATTTGCTCACAGTTCTGCTACCTTATTATAAATTGAATCAGGGAACGAATTACTTTTTATTTACGGCTGACATCCAAACCACGGCCATCATGATAAAACCGATTCCCATTCCGGAGAACATTCCTACGAGGAGATTTCCAAAATAAAATCCTGCTGCCATGCCAATGAACATGCATCCGACAAAAAGAAGTCCTCCTACTTTCTGCGAAGTTTTTTTGGCGTCGTCCGGATGATTTTCCATTTGTATGGTGTTTAACGAAAGTGGGCGACAAAGATAGAATTATCGGTCAGCTTGCAATTCATAAAATATGATAAAAATCGTCTTTTGGGCATTTAGAAAATAATACATTTGCCGTCATCACACAGAAAATTTGTGACAAGCAAACAAATAAAAACCGGCCTGACAGCAGTCAGGTTCTCCGACGAAGCGCTTACCCTCGCGCATAAGATCATGAAGCGCTATCCGGAGGGAAAGCAGAAATCTGCATTACTTCCGCTACTCCATATCGCTCAAACTGAATTCGACGGATGGCTCAGTCCCCAGGTGATGGATTATGTTGCCATGCTGCTGAAGATACAACCGATCGAAGTGTATGAAGTGGCTTCCTTTTATTCCATGTTTAACCTCAAACCGGTCGGCAAATGCGTGATTGAAGTTTGCAGAACCGGGCCGTGCTGGCTGATGGGCGCAGAAGACCTGGTGAAGTTCATCGAGAAAAAACTCGGCATCAAAGAAGGTGAGACCACGCCGGACGGAATGTTCACACTGAAAACGGTTGAGTGCCTCGCTTCCTGCGGAACCGCTCCCATGATGCAGATCGGCGAGACCTATCATGAAAATCTGACTTTAGAAAAGACTGAAAAAATATTAGACAATTACAAAAATAAAGGCGAAGTCGTAACACACTGGAGAAAAGAACGAGTTACCAATCATTCGGATATCAAGCAATAGCCACAGATTACACAGAAAGCACAGATTAAGACATGGAACTGGAATTACAGGATAAACAAGAAATATATTTCACAAAGGATAAATATCCTTTTCAGGAAGAATCATTTCAAATAATAGGATTATGCATGGAGATTCACAAAATACTGGGAAGGGGTTTATCAGAAGTTGTCTATAAAGATGCTATTGAATATGAACTAAAAGCTAAAAACCTTTCATTTGAAAGAGAGAAAAAATACGAGATTCAATATAAAGGAACCATATTGCCTCATTATTATTTTGCCGATTTCGTAATTGATGAAAGAATTATTTTAGAAGTCAAAGCACAAGAAGGAGCGCTTGAAGATCATTATCGTCAAGTGATAAACTATCTTGCAGTTTCTAAATTGAAATTAGGAGTATTAATAAATTTTGGAGAAAATTCTTTAAAATATAAACGTATAATTTTATAATCAGTGAGAATTAGTGTAATCTGTGGCTAAATGGGAAGACAACTGCTCATAAACGATCTCGACAAGGAAGGCATCAACACGCTGGCGGGTTACAAGGCCAATGGCGGTTATACGGCTATAGAAAAAGCGCTGAAGATGAAACCCGAAGAACTGGTTGAGGAAGTAAAAAAATCAGGCCTTCGCGGAAGAGGAGGAGCAGGATTCCCTGCCGGAATGAAATGGAGTTTCATTGCAAAACCTCCCGGAGTGCCTCGTCACCTCGTGGTCAACGCCGATGAATCTGAACCCGGTACTTTCAAGGACCGTTTTT